>DSAB01000095.1 GCA_011388275.1 bacterium
ACCAATCTGGCCACACTGAAGGATTGGCCGCTTCTCATTACCGTGGTGGATCTCATCTGGGGAAGTGTATTGTGCGCCCTGGTGGCCCGCGTTTCTTACGCTGTATTCCCTCGTTCTCACCTGATCCCGGGCGGCTTCACCGCTCTTCCTGAACGGCCGTTTCATCGATGAGCGACCAGGGAAAGTGGTGGCAGGCCGAATGTCCGTTCATGTTCGGGCGCAATTTTTCCGTACGCGCGGTGTTTCATCAATGTGAAAAGGCGGTTTGATACAAATAACGGCTGAAGGGAATTTATTGAACCGCAGTCGACGGATAAAACCGGGAGCCCATTATGCTGATTGAAATGAAAAACGTAACCAAAACCTATCTGCTGGGCGAAATATCGGTTGAAGCCCTTCGGGGTGTGGATGTTCAGGTCAAGGAGAATGAATATCTGGCCGTGATGGGCCCTTCGGGTTCGGGCAAGTCGACGCTCATGAATATCATCGGGTGTCTGGACACGCCGACGGACGGCAGCTACTCGCTGAACGGACACTCGGTCAGTGACTACAACGACGATCAGCTTTCCGCGATTCGCAATCAGCAGATCGGATTCGTTTTTCAGACCTTTAATCTGCTGCCCCGGGCCACGGCGCTTCATAATGTCGAATTGCCCCTCATCTACCGGGGTGTGAGCACGCAGGAGCGCCATGAAAAGGCGGCTGACGCGCTCAGGAAGGTAGGACTTGATGACCGAATACATCATCGTCCCAATGAACTGTCGGGCGGGCAGCGGCAGCGTGTGGCCATCGCGCGAGCCCTGGTCAACAATCCTTCGCTCATTCTCGCCGATGAACCCACGGGCAATCTGGACAGCAGGACCGGAGAGGAGATCATGTCCGTGATGGACGATCTTCACGCGCAGGGCAATGCCATCATTCTGGTAACCCATGAAGAGTTTATCGCCGACCATGCCAAACGGGTCATTCGTCTTCGGGACGGACTCGTCGAGAGCGATGAGAATCGGAAAAAACAGATCAAAAAATCCAAATCCAAATAAAGGTCATTCTCCGTCAATCCGTCATGTGTTTCGATTCCGTCTTCGGATAAGGGGAACGGCCAATTCTTTTTTTACAACCATCAGGGAGGATGTCTATGAAACGAATGTGGAGATTGAACCTGACTCTGCTTCTGGCGGGGCTCTTCCTGTCCTCGCAGGCGCCGGGAAATATCGATCCCGATCTGTTCTCGGTTTTAAAGGCCCGAAACATCGGACCGCCCAATATGAGCGGCCGGATCGGGGCCATCGACGCGTGGGATGCCGATCCCAATCTGATCTATGTGGGCGCGGCCACGGGCGGGCTGTGGAAGTCCGTGGATGGAGGCGTTACGTGGGCACCGGTGATGGATGATCAGCCGGTCTCGTCCATCGGTTCCATCGCCGTCTGTCAATCCAACCCCGATCTGGTGTACGTGGGTACCGGAGAACCTTCTCCGCGCAACAGCGTGGGTGTGGGGCGGGGCATGTACAAAACCATGGACGGGGGACGTACCTGGATCTTTCTGGGTCTGGAAGCCACGGAGAAAATTTCGAGAATTCTGCTCCATCCGAACAATCCGGACATCGTGTACGCCGGAGCCCTGGGCACCACCTGGAATGAACGGGAGGACCGGGGCGTGTACAAGAGCGTGGACGGCGGCCGAACCTGGGAAAAAATTCTCTACGTGAACCCCACGACCGGCGCGGCGGATATGGCCATGGATCCGTCCAATCCCAACCGCATTCTGGTCGGCATGTGGGACCACCGGCGCTGGCCCTGGTTCTTTCGGTCCGGCGGACCGGGAAGCGGGTTGTACATGACCGTGGACGGAGGAAACACCTGGAAACAGTTGAAGACGGAAAACGGTCTGCCCTCGGGCGAACTCGGACGAATCGGCGTGGGCTTCGCGCAAAACCTTCCCAATGTGGTCTATGCCCTGGTGGAAGCGGAAAAGAGCGTGCTGCTTCGATCCACAGACAGCGGCTACAACTGGCAGGCGGTCAACGAGAGCAGCGACGTGGGCAACCGTCCTTTCTATTACCATCGTCTCAATGTCAATCCCGTGAACGAAAACACGCTGTATATCCTGCATACCCGCATGATGATCAGCGAAGACGGCGGCAAATCGTTTCGGAATCTGACCCAGTTTTATCAGGCCCACTCGGATTTTCACGCCATGTGGATTCAGTCCAAAGGCGATTTTATGGTTGTGGGCAATGACGGCGGCGTGGTCATCAGCCACAACCGGGGCCAAAGCTGGCGGTTCGTGGAAAATCTGCCTCTGGGGCAGTTCTACCATGTCGGTTTCGACATGCAGACTCCCTACAACGTATACGGCGGTCTTCAGGACAACGGCTCCTGGATGGGGCCGGCCTGGGTGCTCAAGGACAACGCCATCTACGATTACGACTGGACTTCGGTCGGCGGCGGAGACGGCTTCGATGTGCAGCCCGATCCCGAAGTTCCGGGCGCCGGGTACGGCATGTCGCAGGGCGGCAACCTTTATTATTTCGATACCAATCTGGGCATCAGCCGGTACATCGTGCCCACGGAATCGGATGTGCGTCACCGGTATAACTGGAACGCCGGTTTCGCGGTGGATCCATTCAATCCGGCCACCATCTACCTGGGCAGTCAGTTCGTGCACAAGAGCACGGACAAGGGGCAGTCCTGGACGATCATCAGTCCCGATCTCACGACCAACGATCCGGAAAAGCAGAAACAGGCCGAAAGCGGCGGCCTGACTCTGGATGTGACCAATGCGGAGAACCATTGCTCCATTTTGAGCATTGCTCCGAGCCCCGTGAAAGAGGGCGTCATCTGGGCGGGCACCGACGACGGGAATGTGCAGCTCACCCGCGATGGAGGCAAGACCTGGACCCGGGTGTCCGAAAAACTGACCACCGGCAAAAAGGGCATGCCTCCGCCCGCCACCTGGATTCCCCATGTGGAGCCGTCCAGATTCGACGCGGCCAGAGCCTATGTGGTATTCGACGACCATCGGCGGTCCAACTGGACCCCCTATGTGTTTGTCACCCACGATTACGGAAAATCATGGAAAAGCCTGGTCACCCCCGAAATAGACGGTTTCGTGCATTGTATCGCGGAAGACACACGCGATGAAAACCTGCTCTTTCTGGGCACCGAGTTCGGCCTCTTCGTCAGCCTGAACGGAGGCGCCGGCTGGTTCAAATGGACCCATGGCGTGCCCACCGTGCCGGTCAGGGATCTGGCCGTGCATCCCGTGGAGAACGATCTGATCATTGCCACGCACGGACGATCCCTGTTTATCCTGGATGATATCTCTCCGCTGCGGGAGATTACCGACAAGATCATCGCGACACCGCTGCATCTGTTCAAGGTGCCGGATGCGGTTCTGTATGTTCAGGGGCGGATGAATTCCATCATGTCTCCCGGGGACACCCGGTTTTCCGCAATGAACAAGCCTCTTCAGGCGGGCATCACCTATTATCTCATCCCCGGCGATGACAAAAAAGAGGAAGCGGCCGAACGGCCCGGCATGACGGGCAGGATGCGTGCCATGGCCGCTCAGTACGGCGGACTTGTCCGCCGGAGAGAACGCTCATCGAATGTTAAAGTTCAGATTCTGGATGATCGAAATCAGCCGGTTGCGGAGATGAACGGCACGGAAAACCGGGGATTGAACCGTGTCTACTGGGATTTCCGTGAGCGGGATCCGCAGCAGGCGCAGCCTGCCGGCGAGTCGAGGCGGTACCGGACTCGCGGTCCTCAGGTATTGCCCGGAACGTACACGGCCAAAGTGATCTACAAGGACCGGGAAGTCTCACAGCCTTTTGAAGTGACTTTCGATCCCCGTGTGAATGTGGACAGGGCGGTGCTCGAAGACAATCTGGAGAAGGCCAGGGCGGCCATGGGTCTGTCCGAAACCCTGAATGAGGCCAATGAGCGGATTCAGGAAACCATGAAGGTGCTCAAGACACTTCAGGAATTCCTCAGGAGCGATACCACAGGGGCGAATCGCGGTCTTCTGCGGGATGTTCGGGGTCTGGAAAGACGCCTCACCCAATACGCGGAGCGGATCAATCCCACACCCGCGAAACAGGGTATAGCCGACCGCTCGGCCGGACTGGCCGGCAAGGTTCGGTCCGCTGCCTGGGGAATGGCCGCGGGAGGCATTTATCCGGTGAGCGAAGCCGCCATGGTCCGGTATGAGAATGCCAGGGCGGAAATGGAGGCGTTTCTCGAGAAGTTGAACACCTTCTATGCCGATGAGGTTGAAAAGGTGAAAAAGGCGCTGCTCGAATCGGGGTTTTCTCCGTTTAAAGAGTATGAGCCTTTGATTGTTCAATGATCATTTTTTCGAAGGCGGATGAGTCGATGGGGGGCGCCGAACCCGGCGCCCCCTTTTTCGTGTGCGGGCGAGAAGGGGGGGTCAGTTACACTCATATTGCCCAAACTGTTCACCGGTCTGTCATCCCCGCGAACGCGGGGATCCAGTTTTTTTTGAAAATTTCTCTTTCCACACATTTCCAATCTGTCCGTAGATGCAGTTAAAGTGCATGCTTTATTGTATCTTATCAATGCCTCCGGCGGGGCACTTTTCTTGGCGCAAGAAAAGTGCCCAAAAGAACATTCTTTTTCCAAGCTCGCTGCCATCATAGAGGTATCTTCAAGCCGTTTTCTGAGTCCACCCCCCAACCCCTGCGCTAATCCGCCTAAGGCGGATTAATGCCCTCCCCCCATAACATGAATGAAGCATGAGACCGACCCATCGCAGGAAAAAGGGGAAAAAACAACCTCATCTTTTTTCCCACCGCTGTCTGTGGGCGCCGGAGGCGCCGAGCTGTCTTAGCCTGGGGTGTAAACCCCAGGTATCGAAAGACAAAAAATATTTGATGCGCCGGAGGCGCATCGCTGTTTTGAGGATGGTATTTTATTTTCCCCAAGGTGAGGACAAAGAAGTGAGGATGTTGTTGTCAGAAGAATTATCATCGGAAGCTGAGTTTTGGAAAAAAATATGTCAAGCTTTTTAAAATACATGAAATATCCTATGATCCGAAATATCTGCGGGATGAAAACCGCTTCGCCCCTTTGGGGCTCGAAAGGGTTTGTATTCCTAAACCCGGGGTTGACACCCCGGGCTAAGATTGCCATGCGCCTTCGGCGCATTTCTCCCTCCCCGCTGGAGTTTATCCCGCGTACGCGGGACGGGGATGACATAAAAAAAACAATCAACCCCCAACTTTACCTCAACTCTCAGAATAATCTTGATATAAAAAAGAAAAATACGTATTCTGTTAAGAACAATCAAACACTGACTGCCAGGATCAACACAAACCGGGGAATCATCATGAATCGAAAACTGAGACTGTCCGTTATTGGAGCGCTGCTTTTCATGGGGGCGGGTGGAGCTTCGGGCCGAGTATCGGACCTCCTTCCTGAAATTATTCTGGATTCGAATATACCCGCACCGGAATCGGTCATCGGGCACGCCTTTGGCACGCTGCATACGTATCAGTGGCAGATGGAAAAATACCTGGAGACTCTGGAGCGGGTTTCCGACCGGATCGCAATCATCCGCTACGGCACGACCTGGGAAGGACGTCCCCTGCATTTGGTGATAATCAGCGATCCGCAAAATCTGTCCGATATCGAATCCGTTAAAAGGAAAAACCTGCGGCTGACCGATCCCCGGACCTGCGCGCCCGAAGAGGCCGAAAAACTGGCCCGGGAACTTCCGGCCCTGGTGTGGCTGGGGTATAACATACACGGCAACGAGGCTTCGGGTATGGAAGCGGCCATTCAGGTGATCTATCATCTGGCCGCCGGTCAGGACACCCTGACCCGCCGAATCCTGAAAGAAGTGATCTGCCTGATCGATCCTCTTCAGAATCCCGACGGACACGAGCGTTATGTTCAGGAGGTGCGCTCCGTCGTCACGCTGAAATCCAACCCCGATCCCGGAGACGTGGAGCACGAGAGCTCCTGGCCCGGGGGCCGGGGCAACCATTACCTTTTCGATCTGAACCGGGATTTCTTTTTAAAGACACAGATCGAGTCACAGGCCCGGACCCGTTTGTATCATGAGTGGATGCCCCATGTGTTCGCGGATTTGCATGAGATGGGTTCGGCCGCCACCTATTTTTTCGCGCCTCCCAGACCTCCCTACAACGCTTTTGTCACGCCGGAGCTGACCCGCTGGTGGGATCGGATCGCGGAAAACAACGCCCGGTTCTTTGACCGGCACGGCTGGGCGTTTTACACGCGCGAGACCTTTGACGCGTTTTATCCCGGTTACGGAGTTTCCTATCCGTCCATGCACGGGGCCGTGGGCATGACGTATGAACAGGCCTCGGCACGGGGCGTGAGTATCCGCCGGCCGGACGGAACCGTATTGACGCTGCACGAGGCGGCCTGGCACCATTTCACGGCTTCCATGGCCACCCTGGACGCCGTGGCTCAAAGGCGCGAAGAAAAAGTGATGGATTTTTACCGTTTCTATGAACGCGCCCTGCGTGACGCGGATCGGGATTCCATTCGGGAGATACTCGTGAAACCCGGCGACCCGGACCTGACCGGCAAACTGATCGGCCGTCTCCTGGAAGAGGGGATCGAGGTGCGCCGGGCCGGGTCGGATTTCAGGAATTCGTCCGCGGTCTCCTACCGGAATCCGTCCGCAAAACCGGAAACCTTTCCAAAGGGCACCCTGGTGATTCCCGTGAATCAGCCCCGATACCGGGCCCTGTCCGCGGTCATGGCTCCCCAGGCGCCTCTGCCCGATCCGTCGGACCGTGAGGGGGACGATGATCCCCGCTTTCTGTTTTATGACATCACGGGATGGTCTCTGCCGCTGACTCTGGGTGTGGACGCGTTCTGGACGAGACGGCCTTCCAGGGTCGAGACGGAACCGGTTGCCGGCACTGATAAAAAGCAGGGAGGAGTCACAGGCGGAAAGGCGGCGCAGGTCTATCTGGTTCCCAACCGCACTCTGGGCGGGTCGTTGTTTCTGGCCGATTGTTTCGCTCATGGAATCCGCGTGCGTACGGCAACCCGAAGCCTGAAAGTAAACGGAAAAACATGGGACCGGGGCACGTGGGTGATCCGTGTCAACCGGAACGACGAAACGGTTCATGAAAAGGTCGATTCGCTGGCTCGCGTACACGGCCTGATGGCGGAGGCGGTTCACCGGGGTCTGGCCGAAGGACCGGATTTAGGATCACCCGCTATCGTTCCGGTGAAGCCGGTGACAATCGCCCTGCTCACCGGACCGCCTGTCTCTTCGACCGGCGCGGGGGCTCTTTTCTTCCTGATGGAGCGGGAGTGGAAAATCGACAAGACCCTGATATCCGCAAATTCTCTGGCCGATCTGGACGGATTCAATGTCCTGATTCTTCCCGACGGACGCTACCGGGATATGCCCGAAACGGCCGTGGAAGGCGTCAAACAGTTCGTCCGGCAGGGCGGAACCGTGGTGGCTGCGGGAGGCGGAACGGCCTGGCTTCAGTCGGACGCGCTGAAATTATTGTCTCTCAGGAGCGTTGATGAACAGACCGATTCTGAAAATCAGGAACAAACGGCGCGCCGGACACGGGTGCCGGGCGTCATTGTCCAGGTCACACTGGACACACTGCATGCCCTGACAATGGGCTGTGTTTCTCCCTCGGCGGCGCTGGTCCGATCCGGGAACGTCCTCGAGGCCGTTGGAAACACGGCTGTTGTGGGGCGTTACTCGCGGGCCGGCAGCCTGAAGCTCAGCGGCTATCTGGAACCCGAGTCTGAAGCCGCGCTGGCGGGAAAGGCGTGGATGGTGGAAACCGCATCGGGACGGGGACGGGTCGTCGGATTTCTCGAGGATCCCGTGTTTCGGGCGTCTTACGACGGTCTGGCCAAACTCTTCCTCAACGCGGTTCTCATGGGGCCGAGTCTCGGAAGGTAACGGGGAAAATCATCCATTTTTGAGGCGGAAAGCAGCATGCCGGAAAAGAGGAAATTCAGCGGAAAAGCGGAGCGCGGGCAGGCCGAAGAGTCGTTGAAGGAGAGTGAGCGCCGGCTCAGGACCCTGATGAGCAACCTTCCGGGCATGGCCTATCGGTGTAAAAACGATCCAGACTGGACCATGGAATTCGTCAGCACCGGCTGTCTGAATCTGACCGGATACGAGGCCGCGGATCTGACCGGTAACGCGCGTATATCCTACGCGAAACTCATTCATCCGGAAGACCGCCGGCATGTCTGGGAGGACGTTCAAAAAGCGCTGAAGCGGAAAAAACCCTTTCAGCTGAACTACCGGATCGTGACCGCCGGGGGCGAAGAGAAATGGGTCTGGGAACAGGGTGTAGGCATCATCGGGCCCCGCGGAGCGGTCGATTTTCTCGAGGGGTTTATTACAAACGTTACGGCGCGACGGCAGGCCCTGGACGCCTTGAGCCGCAACGAGGCGCAGTACCGCGCGTTTATCGACGCGTCGGAAGATCTGGTTTTCATCAAGGACGAGGAATTCCGCTACCGAATGGTGAACCGGGCCGTTCAGGCGTTCTACGGCCTGCCGGAAGCCGAAATCATCGGGAAGACGGATTTTGATCTCATGCCCCGCGAGGCAGCGGATCGGTGCCGGAAGAGTGATGAACAGGCGTTTGTTGAAGAGCGCCTCGTATTCCGACATGAGACATACGGCGACCGGACCTATGAGGTCCGGAAATTTCCGGTTCCGCTGGACCGTTCGAAAGGTGTGGGCGGCTTTATTCGGGACATCACCGAACGGCTTCAAATCGAGCGGCAGATTCACAAGAATCTGGAAGAAAAAGAGGTGCTTTTGCGGGAGATTCATCACCGGGTGAAAAACAACATGAATGTCATCACCAGCCTGCTCAGCCTTCAGGCCGGCCGCATCAGGACGAAGAAAGACGCGATCGAGGCATTCAAGGTCAGCCGGGATCAGGTTTATGCCATGGCCATGGTTCACGACAGGCTTTACCAGGCGGGAGTGTACTCCAGAATCAACATCAAAGACTATACCGAAGCCCTGGCCAGGAACCTGGTGCAGCTTTATGCTCCTTCAAAAAGAATCACCCTTGATTTGAAAATCGAGGACATCAGCATCGATATAAACCAGGCCATTCCCTGCGGCCTGATCATGAACGAGCTGATCACGAACGCGCTCAAACACGGTTTCGCGGATCGTTTTTCGGGGAAGCTGACGATCTCATTCCGGTCCGTCGAGGGCCGGCATTACGCGATTCGGGTCGAAGACAACGGAACCGGGCTGCCCGCCGATTTAGAGTCGAGAAAGAAAAAATCGCTGGGTATAGAGCTGGTCGATATTCTGACCGAGCAGCTGGAAGGAAGACTCTCCATGCGGTCGCGCCGGGGGGCGCGGTTTGAAATTGAGTTTCCCGTGCACTCCGCCGGAGCCTCCTCAAACTCCAAACCGGAGCCGTCACCCTGAAGAGTGCCGGTTCGGCCGTGTTCATCAGTTGAAATGACCCGCCAGCCGCTGTTTTCTTTCGATGCCGGGCGGGATTTGCCTTTTCGATGTGTCAGACCAAAAATTTTCACTCCAAACGATTTTTCAGGGACTGACCGCCATTCAAACGTAATTAATGATGGAGTTCCGATGTTTCCCCGGGGGAACCGGGATTCGAGTGAAAAGGTTCAATAGAGATCCATTATGATGACTGTTTACGCGGAGGATTTCAATGACAATATCACATAGATGCGAACCGGGCCCGAACGGTTTGACGGCCCTCGAAAAACAATCCGGCGGTCTGTGCCGTCTGAAATTCGGCCGGAATACCAAATTGGCCTGCATGGCTTTTCTTTTAACGGTTGTTTTTTTCAGCGGGTCGCGGGCGCAGTATTTCGGACGCAACAAGGTCCAGTACCGGACTTTTGACTATAAGGTCATCACGACCGAACACTTTGATATTCACTATCATGAAGCGATCGAGAAGGCGGCTCTGCTCGGCGCGCGTATGGCCGAACGCTGGTATGAACGTCTCTCCACGCTTCTGGATCACGAGCTGAGCGGCCGGCAGGTCCTGGTTTTTTACGGCAATCACAGCGAATTCATTCAGACCAACATCATCTACGGAGACCTGGGGGAAGGAACCGGCGGCGTGACCGAGTCTCTGAAGAGGCGTATCGTGCTTCCTCTTTCCGGGCCCCTGCACCAGACCAATTACATTATCGGACACGAGCTGGTTCACGCCTTTCAGTACAGTTTGATCGGGCCGGGGCGAAGCAGCCTGGTCGCGGGTTCCCGTTTGGGACGATATCCCTTGTGGTTTATCGAGGGCATGGCCGAATACCTCTCTATCGGACATGTAGACCCCCATACCGCCATGTGGATGCGGGATGCCGTGATGAAAGGCGATTTTCCGGATCTGAAGGATCTGGCCCACCCCAAATATTTCCCATACAGGTACGGACAGGCCCTGTGGGCCTATATGACCGGGCGCTATGGGGACGATGTGGCCGGGGCATTGATGCAGGCCATATCCAGGACCGAAAGCGTTCGTGAGCTGTTTAAGGTTGTGCTGCATACGGAGATGGATTCTCTGTCCAGGGAATGGGGCGAAGCGATGAAGGCCTGGGCTGAATCCGTAGAGGTGGATTCCTCCCTGATCCGCGGAAGCCGGCCGCTGGCCGAGGCGAAAAGTCCCATGAATCTTCTGCATGTGGCGCCGTCTTTAAGCCCGGACGGGACCCGTCTCGTCTATCTGTCCACCCGGGATCTGTTCTCACTGGACATGTACCTGGCCGATACCACGGGGCGGGTGATTCGCAAACTGACCAACACGGCCGTGGACCCGCATTATCAGAGCATTCAGTATATCAATTCGAGCGGTGACTGGAGTCCCGATGGAAAGCGATTCGCCTTTACGGCCATTCGAAAGGGGGAGCCGGTTCTCGTGATTATGGAGCTTGAATCGGGTCGGACATGGAAAGAGATTCTCCTTCCGGAACTGGGAGAGGCCATATCACCCGTCTGGGGTCCCGAGGGCCGGCGAATTATTTTGTCTGCGGTGGTCAACGGTCTCAACGATCTGTTCATGGTCGATGTGGAGACGGAAAAACGGACACGGCTGACTCAGGATCTCTATGCCGAACTTCAGCCCGCCTGGTCGCCCGACGGCCGCACTCTGGCCTTTGTTACCGACCGGTTCGGCGCGGATCTGGAGAATCTGGTCATGGGTGAATACCGTCTGGCTCTGATGGACCTGGAAACAGGAGACATTCGGCCCGTTCCCGGTTTTGACGGTGCCAAACACATCAATCCCGAATGGAGCAAAGACTCGGAACAGCTGTATTTTCTCTCCGATGCCGGCGGTATCACGAATATTTACCGGATACGAATCGAAGACGGACGCCTGGAAAAATTGACGGATGTCTACACCGGTATCACCGGAATTTCTGAAATGAGCCCGGCCCTGTCCGTGGCAGACGGCGGCCGGGTTATGGCGTACACGCTCTATCAAAAGAACGGTTTTTCCATCTATATGACGGAAATACCTGAAGAACAGACGGCAATCGAGCCGTCGGCGCTTTCCGGAATGCGATACGCGGTTTTGCCGCCTGTCGAACGGATGAACGAAAAAGTGCAGGCCGCGCTGGAAGACAGAGAAACGGGCCTGCCCCAAACGGAAGAATTTTCAAAATCCGATTACCGGCCGCGTCTCAGGCTGGATTATTTATCCAGGCCGACACTGGTATTCGGGGCCGATCGGTTCGGCGGATTTATCGGGGGAGGCGTATCCCTCTACTGGAGTGACATGATGGGCGAGCATAACCTGGTTACCATGGGCCAGGTAGACAGCCGGTTCAAGAACTACTCCGGATTGCTTGGGTATCTGAATCTGCGACACAGGATCAACTGGGGTCTGTCCGTGGAACAGATCCCCTATTACTATATGCTGATGGCGCAGGGTTACACCCAGGTCGAGAACGACCCGGCCTATGTCGAAGAGATCTACATATATAAACAGACCAACCGCACGGCGGCTTTTTTCATGAGCTATCCGTTCAGCCGGGTGCAGCGGCTGGAATTCCAGACCGGCTATCGAAATATCGATTTTTACAGCGAGATTCGAACCCGTATTGTGTCCGCGACAAGCAACAAGACGTATCTGGATAAGACCACGCCCATTCCCGTGGCCGATCCTCTGCATCTGTTTCAGACTTCAGCCGCTCTGGTCTATGATTCGGCGGTCTACGGCCTGGCAAGCCCCATTTTGGGACAGCGATACCGTTTCGAGGTGTCTCCTGTTTTGGGAACCCTGAACTATCAGACCGTTCTCGCGGATTACCGGTTTTACGCGATGCCCAGAAGGCCGTTCACTCTGGCCATGCGTCTGATGCATTACGGACGGTACGGAAAAAATGCCGAGGACAACCGGCTGTATCCTCTGTACATCGGATATCAGGGATTTATTCGGGGATATGATTACTACACATTCACCATGGATGAGATGGACGGCGCCGGATCCGCGTTTGATGTGAACCGGCTGCTCGGTACCAAAGTGGCTGTCGCGAATCTGGAGCTGCGCTTTCCGCTTTTCGGTCTTTTGGGGCTGGGCAGCGGATACTACGGCGGTCTTCCCATTGAAACGGCCCTGTTTTTCGATGCGGGTGTGGCCTGGTTCGATTATGACCGGCCCTGGTTTCTCGGCGGAGACCGAAGGCTGCTCAGCAGCTACGGGCTGGCCATGCGTGTCAATATGCTGGGGTTTGTGGTCGCGGAAGTGGATATCGTCAAACCCCTGGAACGGAATACCGGATGGATCTGGCAATTCGGATTTACCACGGGTTTTTAACAAAACGGGGTCGGA
>DSAB01000040.1 GCA_011388275.1 bacterium
AGGCGAAAAGACGTGAAGCGCTGAGCGCAGGGCGAAAAAAAGATAAAAGCAGACCGCGGACGGCAGACCGCAGGAAAAAACAGCCTATTTTTTTACGGCCTCAGAAAAATGGCCGCCCGGGAACGCAAGCCGAGCGAACGCCCGGTTAATGGACGATTGACGATGGACGGCGGACGATAGTCGACCATGGTCGATGGTCTGCGGTCTATTGTCGCGGCCGAAGGCCGCTTGCGGTCCTCGGTCTGTGGTCCGTGGTCGCGGCCCGAAGGGCCGCATCAAAGTCCCCGCCGGAGGCATTGATACGATATTATAAAGCTTTTACTTGAACTGCGTTTACGCATGTGTGGGATAATTTTTCAAAAGATTAAAAAAACTGGATCTCCGCTGGAGTTTATCCCGCGTACGCGGGACGTGGATGACTGGAGCTTATTCCCGCACGCTCCTGTTCAATACGCCATTCTCAGAACGAAATGATCCGCGTCGGACAAAATCGCGGCGGAGTTTTCTCCGACGGTAAGAAGAAGCGAGAAATCCGGCGGTCCGGTCCCGAAATCGAGCCTTTCCAAAGGCAGGCGGGAGAGGTTGGTGACCAGGATTCCCTTTCGCGGATCGTATGTTTGAAGATTTTCCCGCGGACATGTTTTAACGTGCCGGGCCAGCCGGCGAAGGTATTCGATGTAGTCCTCTCGAGTGACACTCGGCATGCTTTCCCTGATCTGAACCTCCAGAGCTTCAGTATCCATCGATTGAATCTCATCCATATTCAAAAGAAGCGTATGAAACTGCAGGCCGTTACCCAGATAGGCCGCTCCCCAGTCATCGATATGCCGTCTGACATCGATGGGGATGGTCAACTGCATTGTTTTCTGTGAGTGTTTCAGGAGAATCTTGGTATAATTTTGGGCAATCATGGCTGTGAGCAGGTCGTTGGTGGAAACGGCTTGTCCTCGCGTCCGGGAGATGTTTTTTATGGCGGTTTTCACTTCGTTTTTCGGAATTCTCGTCTGTTCGATCGTAAAATCTTTCTGCGAAGAGGATAAAGAGGGAACCTGTCTGTCAAAGGCGAAGTCATCCAGGAGAATCCTGTTGTGTTTCGGGGTAAAGAGTTTCATGGCTCGCTGCATGCGGCCGGGTTCACCGGCGCGCGCCGCGGAAGCCAGCGCGGAGAGGAAGAAGAAATAGCTGTACCCGTCTCCGGCCACATGGGCCATTTTGGGAATAATCACCGTGCCGTTTTGGTATTGAAGCACCTTAAGAAAAAACAAGCCCGGCAGTTCGCCGGGGTTCGCCCGGGAGTAGATCCTGAATAGATCCATTGAATCGGCTTCCATGTCGAAATCGGAGGCTATCATTTCCTCTGCAGAATAATTGTCCGGCCGGAAGGAAAGCGCGTGGATTGCTCCGTGCCCATACCGGCCGAACACGGGCCAGAACGCGGAGGAGAGGAACCTCAGAGCGGAACGAATGCGTTCGGCGTCCACACGATTCCGGTAAAAAAAGAGAAATTCGATGGGATAGAGGCCGCCCGCGAACAGGGCATCGACCGGGGAGATGGCTGTTTTATCCATGTTTCATTATCTCTTTAATTTGACACTCCGGTTTCAGCTGGATAACTGAAAAATACACAATTCATCCGTTCATATCAAGCCCGTATCGTGCGACGGGTCAAATAGACGGATCCGGTCGATGTCGTAGAAAAAAGGCTATGAAATCAGAATATTCATAAACAGACGGATTTTTGGATTATTACTTGATTCAGGAATTGTTTCTATTTATATTATTCAGTAGATATTTACGCAAATCATCCTTGCAGACAGCATTTGAATCACTCTTTTCCCGCTATTGATGAGGCTCCTTTCATGAACAGACAAACCGGGATTTCGGCTGTTTTTCTGGGTTTGCTCATTCTCGCCGGCGGATTTTATTATACGCGCCATGAGTCGCGGACCATGAGAAACGAGAAGGAAAAGTGGCTTATCGGTGTGGCGGAACTGAAGATCGAACAGCTGGCCGCCTGGCGGAGAAAACGGCTGGCCGACGTGAGGGTTTTTTCCGAAAGGAAAATGTTTGTTCGCAGGGTTGCCCGATGGCTTTCCGAACCGGAGAGCCGTTCCCTGAAAGAAGATATTCTGTATGAACTGGCTGTTCCTCAAAACGCCTACGCCTACGAAAGCGTGTTCCTCGCGTCGCCCGAAGGACGGGTGCTGCTGTATTCGGGCATTCAACGGAAAGATTTAGGTCCTTTGACCATTCAGAAAATTCAGGAAGCTGTTCAAAGCAGAAAGGTGATGCTGACGGATTTCTATCGATGCACCCTCGATCGTGACATCCATTGGGATGCCATTGTTCCGCTGACCGATGGTGACGGACCCATTCAGGCCGTTCTGATTCTGCGCATGAATCCGCAGGACAACCTGTTTCCGATCATTCAGGCATGGCCGGAAGCCAGGTGGACGTCGGAGACCCTGATTTTACGAAAGGAGGGTGATCATATCCTGTTCCTCAACAAGCCGCGGCACCTGAATGCGGCGCCCCTTAGCGTCCGTATTCCTCTTGGCGGAGAACAAAGACCATTCGTGGAAGCCGTTCTGGGGCATTCAGGTATTTGGGAAGGAACAGACTACCGGGGAGAACGGGTCATCGCGTATATGAATCGCGTTCCGGATACGGACTGGGTCATGGTTTCCAAAGTCGACAGAAGCGAACTGCTCCATGAACTTTACACGCATGTCGGCTACAATATTTTGATTACCGCGCTGATTCTTCTTCTCTTTGGCGCATGTTTTCTGGCTTATGCGAATCGGCGCCGAAGCCGGATTTACAAACAGCTATGTCGATCTCAGGAGAAATTCCAGGCCATGCTGTACAGCATCGGCGATGGAGTCATCACCGCGGACAAGGAGGGTCGTGTACAGAATATGAATCCGGCCGCGGAAACAATGACCGGCTGGAAAGAAGATCAGGCCCTGGGGAAGCCGGTGGAGACTGTTTTAAGACTTGTTGGCGAAGACGCGCCTGCCGGCATGGAGAATCTGGCTCAAACCGTTCTGGAAAACGGGATGCCCGTACAAAGCGGAGATCATACGTTTTTAATCTCCAGGCAAGGCAGCGAGATTCCCGTTGCGGTCAGCGGCGCGCCGGTCCGATCCGGAAAGGGCAAGACAGCCGGCGCGGTCATCGTGTTTAAAGACCGGACCGGAGAACGCGCCTCACGACGTGAGCTGGAAGAGGCCAGGGCCTTTGCCGAGAATCTGATTGAAACAGCCAATGTCATGATCGTGGGTCTGGATTCAAAAGGCCGTATCACCCTGTTTAACAGGGCGACTCAGGAGATTACCGGGTACCGAATGAAAGAATTGAAAGGCATAAGCTGGTTCGAGACTCTGGTTCCTGTTAGACAATATCCGCATGTACAGGCCGAGTTCAACCGCCTGGTCAAGAAAGGGGTTCCCGGACAATTTGAAAATCCCATTCTGACAAAAGACGATGAAGAACGCATGATTCAGTGGCGCAACAGCCAGGTGATGAACGACGCGCAACAGGTCATCGGCACGGTTTCGTTCGGACTGGATATCACAGAAATCAGGAACGCGGAGAAAAGAACCGAGTGTCTGAACGCGATGCTCATGGCCGTCCGTGATATCGACCGGCTCATCGTTCACTCCAAAGATCTCGACAGCCTCCTGCAGGGAGTCTGTGACACTCTGGTTAAAATCCGCTCGTACACGGGATGCGGCATATTCCTGTTTAAGGAAAAAGAGAACTTTTTCGCGCAGGCGGCAGGTGCGGGTCGATTCTGTATCGGAACCGAATGGCAAGTGGACAGAAAGGGAAAAGGGAACGCTCCGGAATGCGTGAGGGAATGTATCCGGTCCGGTCAGGCACAGGTTTACGAATCGGAACAGTGCGGCCAATGTCCTTCGTTCGGTTCTGCTGAATCCTGGACAGTGTTTCTCGTGCCGATTAATAGCGGCAACACGGTGGCGGGTCTTATGCAGGTCTGTGAAAGTAAGGAAGTCGAAATCTATCAGGAAGAAAGACAATGGCTTGAGGAGGTCGCAGACGATATCGGATTCGCGATCTTAAAACATCAAACGGACGAGGCCCTGAAACGGAGCGAGAAACAGTACCGGTCGCTCTTCGAAGAAACGCCCATCGGCATCTTTCGAACCAACTCCCGGGGTCAGATTCTGCATTTGAATTCGGCCATGGCGAAGATTGTGGGCTGTCGAAACCCGCGGGAGGCTCTGTCCAAATATCGAAATCTGGCCCGCGATCTGTATGTGGACCCGCGGAGAAGAGAAAAGTTTATTGAAATACTTCGAGAGCATGGCGAAGTGAATGATTTCGAATATGAAGCGATCAAAGCGGACGAAACCCATATCTGGCTGAGTATGAACGCCCGAATCAGCGAGAAACATGTCGACGGGTCGTTTCTGATCGACGGTTTCATCAAGGATATCACCGGAAGAAAAAGAGTTGAACAGGCCCTTTCAGAAAGCGAGAACAAACACCGAACCCTGTTCGAAACAATGAGCCAGGGAGTTGTTTATCAGGCCGCTTCCGGAGAGATCGTGTCAGCCAATCCTGCGGCCGAACGCATTCTGGGGTTGAGTCTCGATCAGATGCGCGGCCGAAAATCAAGGGACCCCCGGTGGAAAGCCGTTCGCGAGGATGGATCGGATTATCCGGGAGACGACCATCCATCCATGACGGCTTTGAGAGAGGCCCGGGAAGTGCGAAACGCGGTGATGGGTGTGTTCAATCCGAAACGAAACAGCCTGGTATGGATCAATACCAACGCCATACCGCTTTTCAGGGCGAATGAAAAAAAACCGTACAGGGTCTATACCACCTTTGAAGATATCACCGAGCGCAAGCAGGCGGAAGAGCAGGTCCGAAGAGACCTGAGAATCAAGGAGGCCATGCTCAAAGAGATCCATCACCGGGTGAAAAACAACCTGACCGTGATTTCGAGTCTGCTGAATCTTCAGGCCGGACAAATCAGGAACAAGAAGGGCGCCATTGACGCATTTCAGGAGAGCCGAAATCGGATCCGTTCCATGGCCCTGGTTCACGAAAAACTGTATGAATCGGAAGATTTTTCAGAGATTAACATGAAAAGCTATATTGAAAGCATGGCTCTGGAACTCTTTCTGGCTTATCAGGCAGAAGCACAAATCCGGCTGAATCTGAATATCAATGATATTTCGCTGGATATCAACACCGCCATTCCCTGCGGACTGATTCTGAACGAACTGATCACCAACTCGCTGAAACATGCTTTCCGCGGCAGGAAAACCGGAGCGATCGATATATTGTTTAATCGAAAGGATATAAACCGGTGCGAATTGATCGTTCGTGATAACGGCTCAGGCATTCCCGAAAGCGTGAAGGTCGAACATTCCGGGACTCTGGGTTTGAAGCTCATCCATATTCTGGCCGAACAGATTGAGGGCACGATTTCTCTATACAGAAAAAAGGGCACCCGGTTTCAAATCCAGTTCCGCTGCAGCCCGGATCGTGAAAAATAAGCTTAAAGAATAGGCCCTGATGTGTTTGGCACGAAGAATCCGGTTCCCGGAATCTTCGCATTAATAACAATTCGATTCCATTATTTCTTGCATTTTACTCTCCAGTTTTCTATTTTGCTCACAGCACGCGTCGTGCAATCAAAATCAATCGCGAAAGCGATAAGATCATGCTTTCGTGAAAAGATCCTTCCTGTCCAGAATTTCGTTGAGGTGGCCATGAAAGCGACACTGAATCTGATTCGATATCGGAATGTTTCGACCATAAAAGACGCTAAAGGAGATAAAACCGCAAATGAAACCCGAGCCCTTTGAATCGGCGTACTGGCGGACCGGAGCGCGCCTGACCGGTCTGGTCATCCTGAGGGTCCTCATCGGATGGCATTTTCTTCATGAAGGCATCGTCAAGCTCATCAATCCCTACTGGTCATCGGCCGGGTACCTGTCGGAGGCTCAATGGATTTTCGCCGGCCTCTTCAAAAGCATCCTGTCCAGTCCGGCCGTTCTGTCGGTCGTGGATTTTCTGAACATCTGGGGTTTGATTCTCATCGGCCTGGGACTCATCACCGGGCTTCTCGCCCGGCCGGCCGCTGTGGCGGGCATGGTCCTTCTGGCCCTGTACTACCTGGCCAATCCCCCCTTTATCGGATATACCTATTCCGCGCCCAGTGAGGGCAATTATCTTTTCGTCAACAAGAATCTCATCGAACTGGCCGCCCTGTGGGTTTTGGTTGTATTTCCCACCGGCCGGTTGATCGGTCTGGACCGTTTGATATCCGCATACCGGTTACATCGAAAAAGGGGAGACCGAAGATGAATGATCGGGAGAACAAAATAGACGAACCGGATCAGAATAATCGGAACAAAAAGAGCACGAAAACCATGCCGCGGCGCGATCTCCTGAAGAGTATGGCCACACTTCCCGTTCTGGGAGTCTTTGGTGCCGCCTTTCATCAGAAGCGCAGACTGGTTCATCGAAAAAAGAATGCGATTATCGGTGAACTGGGATTTGACGAAGCGCCGACGGTCCTGACTTCGGAAACCCTGGACGGGAAGGGCGATGTGATTCGGCTGGGTCTGATCGGGGCGGGGGGGCGCGGCATGCACCTGATCCGTTCGGCGGGTTTCGCCGATCCGGAGTGGACGGCCAGAGCAAAAATGGCCGCTCAGGAAGACAGGATGAATACATGGCTGAAAGATTATCTCAATCAGCCTGATCTCAACGTGCGGCTTACGGCCGTATGCGACGTGTTCGACGTTAGGGCCGAAAAGGCAGCAGCCGCTTCGGTCAATCCGTTGAGTCCGGTAAAAAACATCGACGACTTTTCCGAGGCCAAACGCCACCGTCATTACCGGGACTTGCTGAACGACCGAAATGTCGACGCCGTTATCATCGCCACACCCGATCACTGGCATGCGCAAATGGCCATGGACGCGGCCAGGGCGGGCAAGCATGTTTACCTGGAAAAATGCATGACACGCACCGAAGAGGAGGCCCTGGCACTGACAAGGGTTATCAAGGAGACGGGCATCACTTTTCAGCTGGGGCATCAGAACCGGCAGCTGGAGACTTACAACCGGGCCCACGATATTTTCAGGAAGGGACTGCTCGGTCCTGTCACACTGGTGGCGATCACCACCAACCGCAACACACCGGACGGAGCGTGGGTGTATCCCATCCATCCAATGGGAAATCCGGGAACCATCGACTGGGATCTCTTTCAGGGGCCCGCACCGAACAGGGTGCCTTTCAGCAGGGAACGGTTCTTCCGCTGGCGGTGCTGGTATGATTACGGGACCGGGCTTTCGGGTGATCTGCTCTCCCATGAATACGATTGCGTCAATCAGGTTCTGCATGTCGGCATACCGGCTTCGGTGACGGCTTCGGGCGGCATTTATTTTTTCAAAGACGGACGGGATGTGCCCGATGTCTTTCAAGCGACTCTCGAATATCCCGACCGAAATCTGACTGTACTCTACAGCGCCACGCTGGCCAACAGCGAGTACCGGGGTGCGGTATTCATGGGACACGATGCCACCATGCGCGTGGGCGGAACCCTTACCGTAAAGGCCGATTCCCACTCGACCCGTTACGAAAAGAAAATCCGGAATGGTCTGATCGACCCGTCCTTGCCTCTTTTCTCCTTCCGTCCGGGCAGCAAAGGGCTGGATGCCGTCACTTCGGCCACTGAACAGTATTTTTCGTCCCGCGGACTGCTTTATACCTACCGGGACGGTAAACGCGTGGATTCCACGCATCTGCACGTGAAGGAATGGATCGACTGCATCCGTTCAGGCGGAACGCCCGGCTGCGGCATCGACCGCGGATTCGAGGAGGCCATCACCTGTCATATGGCCACCCGGGCATATCTGGAGAAACGAAGCGTCGCATGGGATCCGGTTCGGCGGCGCATTGTATGAATGGCACGGGCTGAAAGAGTTGAAAAAAGGGAGGTTTTATGAATACGAAGCGAATGACCGCCGCAGGGCTGATTCTTTTTCTGTGCGGAACCGCGGCCGCGGCTCTCTTCGGACCTGATCGGAATGAGAAAGAATCCGTCGGGAAATTCGACATAGCCATGCAGTGCTGGACGTTCCGGAAATTTACGTTTTTTGAAGCCGTGGAAAGGACCGCGGCCCTGGGAATCCGGTACCTGGAGGCCTATCCGGGTCAGGCGCTCTCTCCGGAGGCGAAAAATGTGCGGTTCGATCATGAACTGCCCGATGCCTGGATTCAGCGGATCAAGGACAAACTGAATGAACACGATGTTCGCCTGGTTGCCTATGGAGTGGTTGATTTTGAGAACAACCGGGAGGCCATGACAAAGATTTTCGATTTCGCCCGTCAAATGGGAATCGGCACGATCGTCACGGAGCCGCCATGGGAAGACTTTTCGCTTTTAAATGAGTTCGCGGTTCAATACGGAATCAAAGTCGCCATTCACAATCATCCGTCACCCACCCAATACGCCAGGCCGGAGACGGTACTGCGTCACGTGAAAGGACAAAGCCTCCTGATCGGAGCCTGCGGCGATACGGGTCACTGGATGCGGACCGGCGTCGATCCGGTGAAGGCTCTGAAAATGCTGGAAGGCCGTGTCCTCCACCTGCATCTGAAAGACCTGGATCGATTCGGCGTGAAAGAAGCCCTGGACGTGCCGTTCGGATCCGGCGAGGCCGGAATGCCGGAGATTCTGACCGAACTGACCCGGCAGAACTATCAGGGTTATCTGTCCATCGAGCATGAGAACCCCCATGAAGTCATGAATCCCGAGCCGGCCATTCGGAAAGGACTGGAATATATCCGGTGCGCTACCGGGAATCGGGATTGAAGGAAATTCAGAACCAAATATTAAAATACAATTTCCGTTCAAACATCCGCATCATTGAACGGTGATTCGGTTGCTTGCTCAAACTGCAGATTTTCCTTGATTAATTATCCGGTTTCTCCTATACTGATAGGCAGATGGAAACAGTCACCTCAGACTGGATCCTGAATTAGCGAGATCTTTCTGACGACAGACATTCACGGCGGAGTCCGATTATGCGAAAACAACTGTTTTGGACATTGCTCGCTGTATGCATTCTTATGGCCGTTTCCGCTCCGGCTCAGGAGGGGGTGGCGGCGGTTGAAAAGGCGCAGACCGGAGTCATTCGATCCTTCTGGGAATTGACCCGGTACGCGAGAGAATTCCGATGGCCGCTCTTTTTTACATTCATCATGGGCATTGTTCTGGCGGTGAAGAAGGGTGTGGAGCTTTTTTTCGAGTGGATAGCGGCACGCCGGTATTTCAGGCCGGAATTTACCCGTCTGACCGCGTCGCAGCAAGCCGCCGCGTTCGCGCGGGAGCGGTATTCGATGGCATCAGACACGGTTCTGCATCTGCTTCAAACTCTGGAAGCCGCTCCCGACGCGGGCAAGTTTACCGAAGAGATGGAGACCTTCACCAAAACCCGAAATCAGAATTTTTCCACTTTCAGAAACCGAATGGCTTTCTGGTCCGATACAGCCGGCGCCCTGGGTCTGCTTGGAACGGTTTGGGGCATGTTTATCACCTTTTTCCGCGGAACCATGGAACCCCAGGAAATTCTCTCGGGCATGGGGATCGCGCTCATCACCACCCTGATGGGGCTGGTCATCAGTATCGTCATCAACCTTTTTTCCACGGAGATAGGCGGATTTTACAACTGTCTGATGGAACGGTACACGGCCATAGGGCATATATTATGGAGGCAGATGGTCAAACGCCAACCGGAACACCAGACCGGGAAAACAGCTGCTTCTCCATCCGCCGTAAAAGCATCGAACAACGATGAAGCCTGGTACCGGCTTTCGGCCGCGGCCGGGGACGGTCAGAAAATCATGGGTCGAGGCACGGTCAAAACGCCACTGACGATCCGGCTGATCGGCAGCCGGAAAGGAAGAAAGAGCAAGCTGGCAGGCGAACCGATTCGGTTTACATGTCCCAAAGGGTGGGGCAAATTTCAAAACGGTTCCGAGACGATTCAGGTCAAGACGGATGGTTCGGGAAAGGCCGAGGCTTATTTTACGGCCGGCCTGCAGCTGGGCCGCTGCCATATCGAGGCCTCACATCCCGGTCTCCCGGTTCCGCCTGTACAATTTGAAATACTGATCGAGGGCGTGAAGCCGGCTTCCATTCGCGAGGTATCCGGGAACAATCAGTCGGCTCCCGCCGGAGGATCCCTTCCCGAAGCGCTGGCGGTGGAGGTTCTCGACGCATCGGGAAAGCCCTTGCCTCATTGTCCGGTTCAGTTCCGGGTCAGCATGGGTGACGCACAATTCGCCAATCAAAAGGCGGCCATGATCATTGACACGGATGAAAAGGGAAAGGCCATGGCCGAACTGGTTCTGGGGCCCAAGCCCGGTTTTTTCAGTGTCGAGGCTCACGCCGATGGATTGCCGTCGAAAAAGGTGACGTTTAAAGCTCTGGGGCAATGATGAGAAAACGCAGCGGTCTTCTGATTCGTCTGATCGATGTTGTATTAATTCTTCTTTTCGGTTTTATCTCGATCAGTCAGGTGGAAAAGCGAAGCCGCATTGATCTGCCGGTTTCCACGGAAACCCGGCATTCCAGGCCGGACAGAGAGAATCTGATTCGCGTGGCGGTGGCTCCCCTGCGATCGGGAGAATGGGGATTCCTGGTGGAGAATGAAACGCGTCTTTTGCGGGATGCCAGGGCTCTTCAGCATTATCTGATTCAGAAGAGGACGTTTTATCACGGAGATGCCCGTGTTAAAATCTACGCCGAGGCCGGTTCGCCCATGCGGTATACCATGCTGGCGGCCGATCTCTGTGAACAGCTTCAGCTGAAAAAGAGTCTGGTTGTCCGCATGACCGGTTCGAGAAGCGGACTGCCTGGT
Organism: bacterium; assembly: GCA_011388275.1. Classification (GTDB taxonomy): domain Bacteria; phylum Zhuqueibacterota; class QNDG01; order QNDG01; family DSAB01; genus DSAB01. Next base: position 10,914 of record DSAB01000040.1, read on the forward strand.
TTTGGGGGAGGCGGTGAATGATCATTCGTTTGATCGACATCGTGCTGATCGTCCTTTTCGGATTCATCGTGATCAGCGATATAGACATCAAGGGGAACCTTCCCTTGCCTTCTCCCGGTAAAAAAGAGACCCTAACCATTCAAAAAATCCCTGTCACCGTGGAGATCGATGAAAAGGATATTTACTGGGTGAGCCGCCGGGGTCAGCAGCGCGTTCGCCGGATCGGGATAGAGAATCTGGAAACCTATCTGGCGGCTTTAAATCAAACACTTTCCGCCCAGGGCAAGACCGTGGGTGTCGTGATTATACCGCACGCCGAATCCACGGTGCAGGCGACCATCGATGTGCTGGACGCGTGCCGCCGCCTCGATATTCCGCGGAATATTGCCAGAAAGAGTTTGGCTTTGTAATTCGGGGACCGGTTCGATGAATCGAACGGATTGAAAATGTCCTGTATGTACGCACAATATCGGGAAATGCCGCTGAATCGCTCGATTTTGCGCCTGCCGGATCGAAAGACCCGGCTGGCCGCACTGATCACCTTTTTCATTCTCTCGCTGGCTTTTCTGGCTCTGATCCGAATGCCTTTTCCGGAATACCGGCGAGTTCGGGAGGTCGAACTGGATGCAGACATTTTCGATCTCATCGAGCCGCCTCCGCAGCCGCTTCCCGAAAGAGATATCGAGACGCGGCGAGCCGCGGAGGTTCGCCGTTTGGATGAGATGATGAAGGCCTTTCATTTCGAAGAGATGGAGATGAATGTCGCGGACATGATCCAGGAGATGGATGTTCCGGATCCGGGCGGTCTGGAAGGCATGATGGCGACTCTGGAGGATCCGTTGACCGGTGATCTGCCTGTCGGCGGCGAATCTTTTCTGACAGGAGATGATATCAACGTCAATCTGGGTCTGGATGATCTGAAAAGTAGCGGAGACCTGCCGCAGGTTGCCCGCGCCGGCGGCAGCGGACTGCCCGCTTCGGGTTCGGGCGGGGGCCGGGGC
>DSAB01000004.1 GCA_011388275.1 bacterium
ATCGAAGGCATGGGCCACCGGGTTCATACGCATGATCCGCGCAGGGACGCGCTTTGGAATGCGGCGGAAAAAGCGGGTGCCGCGGGCGAGTGTGTGGCGCTGTCCAGAATCATCACGAAGGTTCTTCGGGAAGTCAGAGGACTCGATCTGCCGATCAATGTGGACGGCGTGATCGGGGCTGTTGTGGCGGACATGGGGCTCGATCCACGCCTGGCAAAGGTGCTCTTTATCTTCGGCCGGGCATGCGGGCTTTGCGCCCATTATTTTGAAGAGATCGAGACTCAGCCGCCCATGAGAAGGATCCGCTTCGAAGAAGCGGTCTACAAGGGAAAAGAAACCGCATTGTTTCCTGACACAGACAGCGTTATCGGCAACCGGTTCAGCGGGAAAGGAAAGAAACGATGAAAAAGATCATTGGGTGCCTGATCATTTCGGCTTTCACGGCGGCTTTCGCGTTTTCACAGGAGGCCCTGCAAACCGTGGCGGAGAAAAGCGGATTCACGGAAACTTCGCTGCTCAAAGACGTGGCCGAATTCATGGATACGGTGCAGAAACGAAGTCCCCATATGCGGCGCGAGATCATCGCCACGAGTCCGGAGGGACATGAAATCGACATGTTCATCATCGGCAATCCGCCCCCGTCATCCCCGCGCGATCTGCGGCTGGACAGCCGGATGGTCGTTTACATTCAGGCCAACATACACGCGGGCGAAGTGGAGGGCAAGGAAGCCGTGATGATGCTCATGCGGGATCTGTTTCTAAAAGAAAATCCTGAATTTCTGGACCGTCTGATTCTGCTGATCGTGCCGGTATTCAACCCGGACGGCAATGACAAACTGGGGCGGAACCGGCGGGACAACGGTCCCGAACTGGCCGGCGTCCGGTACAACGGACAGAATCTCGATCTGAACCGGGACGGGATCAAGATGGAAAGTCCCGAAGTCACGGGATTGATAACGCGGGTGCTGAACCGCTGGGATCCGGTGCTGTTTGTCGACTGCCACACGACCAACGGTTCTTTTCATGAGGAACCGGTCACCTACGCCTGGCCCCTGAATCCCAACGGGGACATGGAACTCATCCGGTACATGCGGGAAACCATGATGCCCGCCGTGCGAGACCATCTGAAAAATCAGCATGGAGTGCTGTCCATTCCTTACGGCAATTTCATGGACCCGGTCGAACCGGAAAAGGGGTGGAGGCCGGCGGGTCCGGAAGCCCGCTATCTGACCAACTACGTGGGTCTGAGAAACCGGTTTTCCATTCTGCTGGAAAACTACGCCTACGCGAACTTTAAAACCCGTGTTTGGGGCAATTATTATTTTCTGATGAGTGTGCTGGCGTATTGTCACACCCATCATGAAGAGATCAAGGCGATGGCAGCGGCCGCAGACGCCCGGACAACCTCCCGCGTTTTGAACGGTGCGGACACGGATTCCTTCGGCCTCGAATTTGAACTCAAGACCCTTGACGAGCCGATCGGAATTCTGGGTTACGAGACGAAGGTCCTGACCGATGAAGAGGGACGCCGAAGAGTTCATCGGACCGGCATCAGGAGAACCTACACGGTGCCTCTTTACTACGATTATCAGCCGGTTCGATCCATTCCCTTTCGGGCGGGTTATTTTCTGCCGGGCACGATTTCAAATGTGATCGGCAAGCTGAAAGATCACGGCATTCTGGTGGAGAGGCTCGACGATTCGCTGAGCGTGGAAGTGGAGAGTTTTCGAGTCTCGAAGATCGAAAACTCGGGCCGCCTCTATCAGGGACATTACATGAATACCCGGGTCGAGGGCGAGTGGACGCGCGAGGTCAGGACCTTTCCGAAGGGCACCTTTTTTATCACCATGGCTCAGCCATTGGCCGATCTGGCTGTGTATATGCTCGAGCCGGAATGCCCGGACGGGCTTCTGGTCTGGAACTATTTCGACTCGTTTCTGGCGCTGCAATGGGGCAGAGGCGAGTTGACGGTCCCGGTTTTCCGCGCCCTGGAAAAACCCTCGATCAGGAAAACCGTTTTTTAAAGATTCGCACGCGATGGCCGCATTCCGTGCATGCGGGACAGACTCGGGCCGGGCCGACCCGGACAGCCCGGGTTGCGGTCCGTGTATCCGGGTTTTGGAGTTAAAGTGATCCAGGATATAACCATGAATTCTATTGGCAGCCGGGGCGTTTTGTGGGTTCACATTTCGGCGAACTGATCGCCCTGCTCACCGCGGTTTGCTGGACCGTGTCGGCCATCGCCTTTGAATCCGCGGGCCGAAAGGTGGGATCGTTATCGGTCAATCTCATCAGGCTGATCGTGGGCTTTTGCTTTCTCTCTCTGTTCACCTGGGCCATACGCGGATTCCTGCTGCCCACGGATGCCGACTGGCATCAATGGATCTGGCTCTTTGTATCCGGACTGATCGGATTTGCCGTCGGTGATTTGTTTCTGTTCAGGGCCTTTGTGGTGATCGGCTCCAGGCTGTCCATGCTGATCATGTCGCTGGTTCCGCCCATCACGGCCGTGATCGGCTGGGTGCTTCTGGGCGAGATTCTGACGGCCCTGAATCTGACAGGCATGTGCCTGACCGTGCTGGGCGTGGGCATCACCGTGATGGCGCGTCAGCCGGCGGGAAACCGTTCGGAATTTTCACTTCGGGGGGTCATGTACGCGGTGCTCGGCGCAATTGGACAAGCCGTCGGGCTGGTTTTCAGTAAATTCGGCATGCAGGATTACAACGCGTTTGCCGCCACCCAGATTCGGGGAATGGCCGGTATTTTGAGCTTTCTGGTCATCGTCACACTCTTCAGACGATGGAACCGGGTGGGCCGTACATTGAGTAACCCTCAAGCCATGAAATGGACGTTTCTCGGTGCTGTTTTCGGCCCTTTCCTGGGCGTCTCTTTCTCCCTGCTGGCCATTCAGAACGCGCCAACGGGTGTGGCTTCCACCATTATGGCCATTGTGCCGGTCATGATCATTCCTCCGGCGGTACTGATCTTCAAGGAAAGAGTCACGGTTCGAGAGATGGCGGGCGCCTTTCTGGCGGTAATCGGCGTGGGGATTCTCTTTCTGTAAACCGCGCTTGACTTTCACGCAGGAAAACAATACATTTAAAGTTGCGGCAAAGAGTGCGGACCGTTCGCAGAACCGGTCATAAACGGGCTCAAAGAACAGGCGTGAACAGGGGTATGCACCAGCATCCTGAACCAAACAACCTTCCCCGGCATATCGCCATCATCATGGACGGAAACGGCCGATGGGCCAAAAAACGGGGACTGCCCAGGGTTGCGGGCCATCGCGCGGGTGTTCATACGGTGCGACGAGTGGTCAAGGCTTGCGGCGAGTGGGGCATCAAGGTATTGACGCTTTACACGTTTTCAACGGAAAACTGGAAGCGCCCCATGGAAGAGGTGTCCGCGTTGATGTCTCTGCTTCTCGAAACACTGAGAAAAGAGACCGATGATCTGCATAAAAAGAATGTGCGAATGCGTGTAATGGGAAACCTGGAAAAAATACCCGACAGAGTCCGAAACAATGTGCATGAAGCCGTGGAGAGAACGCGGGACAATACAGGCCTGATCCTGAATCTGGCCTTGAATTATGGAGCCCGTGAAGAGATCGTACGGGCGGTTCAATCCATCGGCCGTGAAATCAGAAACGGGACTCTGAGACCCGATGAGATCGACCAGGCCGTTCTGTCCCGTTCCATGTACACACAGGATCTGCCCGATCCGGATCTGCTCATTCGGACCAGCGGCGAGTACCGAATCTCGAATTTCCTTCTCTGGCAGATCGCGTACACGGAGCTGTACGTCACTTCGGTACTCTGGCCGGATTTCGGCAGGAAGGATCTTCAGAAGGCCATCGAGAATTTCCGAAGAAGAGAAAGGCGGTTCGGAAGCGTCATCGAACGGGCGGACGATGGCCCGCTTGAACGCTGAATAGGGCCCTTGAGCAGGAACCAACTTTCCCGCTCGGGCGTCTATTAATAGATGATTCGAAAACCGGGGCGCACGGCGCCCTCTTTTTCATTTTGAGTAAGAACCTATGCGAACACGAAAATGGGTTCTGGTCCTTGCCTTGAGCCTTTTTATCGTCATTTTCGGCGGTTATTTCGGCTGGCATTTGACCCGAATCAATGAAAATCTCAAAACCATTCTTCTCGAGAAGATGGAACCCTTTCTGGCCGAAGAATCCGATATCCACAAACTGGAGGCCGGCCTGGGGAATATCCGTCTGCGCGAAGTCTGGCTGGTTGACAAGGAAGGCCGTTTCTCCGTGGAGATCGAGGAAGTGCGCGTTGGATACGGCTTCTTGAAAATCCTGCGATATGGACTGGCGCCCGGCCGCATCACCCACGAAATCGTTCTGGTTCATCCCCGTATTGTGATCAACAGCGGGTCCGCGGAAATGTTGATAATGGACCGAAACGAGATGGGTCTCGAAACGGGACGTGTTCTGGAAAACATGAAAAGCGTGCGCCTTTTTACCGTGCTGCGCGGTGAGGCGGCGATTTTAGGGCCGGATGGGCGGCGGTTTCAGCTGGCTCACGAATTAAACGGGTGGATCGATGCCGGGAGGGCCGATTCGGCCGAAGTGTTTCTTTCAGGGAATCTCTTTGAATCCGGACATCGAAATTTATCCCTTGCGGGCGGTCTGGATCTGACGGATGGAAGAATTCTCGATGTGAACGTAAAGATGAGCCGTACCGATCCCACCGAAATTCCCCTGTTTCTGAAAAATATCGAACTGAATTCAGGCCGAATGGAGGGCCATGGCACCTACAGCCGGTCCGGCGGCCTCAGCGGACATCTGGAGCTTAAAGACGCCGGAATTGAATTTCCGGGAATGCCCTTCGGCATGGATCGGTTCGATGTCACCGGACGATTGCAGGGTGACACGCTTTACCTCGAAGGCCGGGCCGGCGCGTTCCTGGGGGCCGGCCTTCAAATGACAGGCATTCTGAACGGTTTTTGGGAACCCGAGCTGGATCTTCGCTTCGCATCTTCCGGGGTTCCGGTGGAATCTGTTTTTGAGCGTATTTTCCCGCTTTTTCAACCCAAACCGTCCGGAAAGGCTTCGTGGACTGCCAGAGCCCGCGGGCCGGTCTCCCGGCTCGAGATTTCGGGCACGGTGCGGGGCGAACAGCTCGAGTGGCCGGGCCCGGTTCCGAAGGCCCTCACGGCACGGTTTCATTATCGTGACCGGATATTGCTCGCCGAGGCGGAAGCGGATCCGGATTCGCCGTTTTCCCTGGACTTGAAAGGCGAATGGGATTTTTCCGGACTCCTTGCCCGGGCGTTCGTTCAGGCCAATACCGAAGGAGAGTATGCATCACTGCTGCCGGGTTCTTTCAGCCGAATTTCGAGCTGCATGGGTGAAGCCGAATTAGAACTGAATCAGAACGGAGAGGATCTGACGGCACGGCTTTCCGGAAACATGAAAATACCGGCTTTACGCGATGATACTCTCAGAGTGCATGGATTGTTCGATTTTCAGGAGGGTTCCTTAACCGCGGATATCTGGTCCAATCGCGAATTGGCTGTCAACGGAGTCGTGCATCGGCCCTTTGAAAAACGGCTGGATTGGGATGTTCTGATCACGGGAATACAGGATGCCATGGATCCCTTGCTGATCGATATGCCTTCGACGGTTTTCCTTCCGCGGATCAACGCCACGTGGACCGGTACGCAGGAACAATGGCGTTTTGACGTGAAAGGCGTTTTCCCGGACCAGGATTCCGTTTTAGCGATACGCATCAGCAGCGGCTCTTCCGGGCCCCGCGGCCGCGAGTGGTCCCTGAAGGGAACGGCAGCCGGCTGGAACCGGGAGGCGTATCGGATCGAGGGTCAGGGAACCTGGGACAAAGACTTCATCGATGTGCACAGACTGAACTGGGGCCGGTTCCTGAAAGTCACGGGGACCCTGCCCCTGAACGGAAAAGGCGGCTGGCGGGGCCGTATTGAATTGAATGATTTCGAACTTGAGCAGTTTTATGACTACATTCCTTTCCTCAGATCCTACGCGGGTGTGATCAGCGGACAGGTCGGCCTGTCGGGGCCCGCGGATGAGCCGGAAATCGATTTCCAGACCATACTCAAAGACGGCCTGTTCACCAATACCGGTGCTTTTTACGGCGGACTGGACGGCCGGATCGAACGCGGCAAATTTCGATATCTCAGTGTCTCCCTGAACCATAATCAAACGCCGCTTTTGGTCGGCGGAGCCCAGAGAATGGAAGGTGACAGCCTCATTGGACAGTTCTGGATAAGAGACGCCGACTTCGGTGAACTGGTGAACTCCTTTACAGGAGGGAGCCGCATCGGCGGCCGGGGAAACCTGGAATTCCGAATCAGAGGACATATCGATAAACCGGTTATTCGGGCCTCTCTGGATATGGAGCGGGGCAGCTGGAATCGATTCACGTTCAACGAACTCCACGCGGAAATTGTGGACACATTGAATCTGACCGGAGGCCGGCTGACCGGAAGAGTCCAACTTGCCAAATTCCGTCTGGACCGGGACGACGGACTCAAATTGCTGGCCTGGGGAACGATGTCGCACGGACAGGATACGGAGCTGGATTTGTCCATTCTGGGAGAGGGAAATATTTTCGGATTTGTTTCCGACATCTCTCCGGCCGTGAAAGAGTCACAGGGAACCGGCACCCTGTTTATGCGCTGGGGCGGCAAAGTTCCGGAACCGGTGCTCGGCAGCGCCCGCGTGAATCTGGACAACGGTTCTCTGCGCATGGATGGAGTCGTTCGCCGAATCAGCCGGCTGAAGGCTCAAATCGAGTTGAAGCAGAACCAGCGGTTCATCGAAATCGGGGAGCTTTCGGGACGGATTGACGGGGAAAGATTCGAAATCCGCAATACTCGAAGTGTGAACGGAGGAATCGACCCTCTGGTGATTCCGCCGCTTCAGGCGGATCTGGGCATACTGGAATTGAAGACCACGGGCAAGGGGGTTCAGATTCATCTGCCCGGTTTCATGGAGAAGGGAGAAAGAGGCTGGATCGCCTTCAAGGGGAGAGAACCGGGAGAATCGTTCACGATCGCCGGGCCGCCTGAAAATCCCCTGGTTCGGGGCACTCTGGAACTGATGGATACGCGGCTCACCTTTCCGTTTTTATCTCTGGAGGACGATGAGTCCGAAGGCCTGATCGAATTCCTGGAGCGGATCAATTGGGACCTGAAGATTGTGCCGGTCAAGGACGTGCACTATGTCCGGAATATTGTCATGCCTCTCGGCAATATCTATACGGATCTTCAGCTGCGGGATCGGTACGGGGCTTTTTATGTCAAGGGTGTCGTTGAAGAGGGGGGGCTGCAAACCTGGGGAAATCTGATTTCCACGGAAGGAACCATCGATGCTCTGGATTACTATTTCAGGCCGGAGACCATCACTTTCGACTTTCCGCAGGGGACAAGAAGTCCCATTGTTTCGGGCCGGGCTCATACAACCGTGATCGACTCGATGGGAATGCCGTCCACGGTGTATCTGAATATCACCTCGTACGATGATGACACGGGGCTGGAACGCACCGGCGGTGAATGGAACAAGATCAAATTCCGTTTTTCCACAGACAATCCGAATCTCGCGAGGTCCGAATCCGATCTTCTGGCGGCCCTGGGTTATTCCACGGAGGCCATGCGGGACCGGGCTTATGACATCGTGGGCACCACGGTGGAAAACATCGTGTTCCGCCCCCTGTTCAGACCCCTGGAAAAGGGAATTCGAAGAGCCCTGGGGATGGATGTGGTGCGGCTGAGTTCCATGTTCAGCCGGAACCTGATGGAGATACAGACCCTTCAGGGAATTACCTTTGAACCCAAGTACTTTCTGCGCAGCACGCGGCTGATTTTGGGAAAGTATCTGGCTTCCGGAATGTTTCTAACGTATACCGGACAGATTCAGAACGGACTGGGGTTTCGGTATCCGACCCATGATATCGGTTTTCGGCATGCCCTGAATCTGGAATTTTCACTCAGGTCCGACCTGTTTCTCGAGATGGAGTACACGTATGATACTTTCCTTCTGGCCGACCGGAGAGAAGACAAACGGGTCTGGCTGAGGCACATTTTTCTGTTCTAGTCAGACGGAATACACTTATGAATTTTCCCGATTCAAATCATTGGATTTTTCTTCTTTACAAAGAATGAAATATTTCGTATTTTATTAGAATTATATTTGGAGGTATGTAAATATATGAACGGGAAGCGATTTCGGATTGCATGGACAATATACGCATTCGGTTTGTTAACCGCGGTCTATGCCCAGCAGCCGGACATCGGGATTGTTGAGCAGATTCGGGTCGAGGGGAATGAAGCCTCTCAGGAATATGTGATCAGGCTGAGTTCAGGGCTCAAGGAGGGGCAGTCTGTCGTTTGGGACGATATTCAATCCGCGATCCGGTCCCTGTGGGCCACGGGCATCTTTTCCGATATCCGGATTCTGGTGGAGCCCCGCTCCGGAAACAAAATCGATTTGATCATTCGTGTCGAGGAGTATCCCCGGCTGGAGCGCATCATCATCGAGGGGAACCGGAAAATCAAGACCGAAAACATTCTTAAGGAACTGGGACTGTTCCGCGGGCAGGTGATCAACCGCAATCAGGTGACCCGGGCCGAAAAGACATTGTTTAAAATGTACGCGGAAAAGGGTTATACACTGGCCGAAATCAGCACCGAGACGATTCCGGCGCAAACTCAGGGCAGGGCGCTATTAACGGTTTCGATCGAGGAGGGCCCCCGGGTTCAGATTGAACGGATCCGTTTTTTCGGCAACAGGGTGATCAACGACAGGAAGCTCCGCAAGCAGATGAAATCGACCAGGGAAAACGCCTGGTGGCGCGGAGCCGATTTTGACAAGGAACTTTACAAGACGGATCTTGAAAAGATTCTCGAGTATTATCGAAACAGCGGCTACCGGGACGCGGAAATCACCCGTGACTCTCTGTATTACAATGATACTCAGGAAGAGATGTATATCGATATTTTTGTCAATGAGGGACAAAAATACTATATCGGAGATATCACGTGGGAAGGAAATGAGCTGTTCAGCGATGAAGAACTGGGCAGGATGTTCGATCTGAAAAAAGGAGATGTCTACAGTCAGAAAAAATTCGATGAGTCTTTGCATGAAAAGATCAACGGCGCCTATTATGATTTCGGATATGTCAGGGCCATGGTCGCGCCCCGTGAAACCCTCCGCGGAGGCGATACTCTGAATATCCATTTCAATATCGTCGAAAATGATCCGGTCACCGTACGAAAAATCATCGTCACGGGCAATCACCGAACCAAAGACCGGGTCATTTTACGGGAAATGAGGATATTGCCGGGTCAAACCTTCCGAAAAGATCTGCTGGTCCGCAGCGCCCGTGATCTGATGGTACTGAATTACTTTTCCAATGTGATTCCAAACCCGATGCTCGTCGGTGAAGACGAGATGGATCTGGTGTTCACGGTTGAGGAAAAATCAACGGACACGGCCAATCTGGCTGCCGGCTGGAGCGAGCTGGACCGGCTGATCGGCAGCGTCGGTCTGAGCATGAACAATCTGTTCGGCAACGGTCAGCAGTTCAGTCTCAACTGGAATTTCGGCCGGTATTATCGCGCGCTGAATGTGTCCTTCACGGAGCCCTGGTTCAGAAACACACCCACGCTGGTGGGGCTTTCGGTTTACGACACCAAGCGGGATCCGTTCTACATCGGTTACAGCCAGAAAAGCACGGGATTTTCCGTTCGTTTGGGAAGGCGCCTGCGCTGGCCGGATAATTATTTCCGCGGTGACTGGATCTACCGTCTGGACCGCACCGCGCTGGGCGATTTCAGCGATTATTACATTCAGTACAATCCCAACAACATCGTGAACGAAAAGTGGCCCCTGACCACCAGCGGCATGACGCAAATCATTACGCGCAACAGTCTCGATCATCCGGAATTTCCCACGCGCGGGTCCCGGGCCAGTCTGTCGACTGAAATCACCGGAGGGCCTTTCGGAGGCAATGTCGGTTACCACAAGCATCTGCTGAAGGTGGAATTTTTCATGCCTGTGGTCAGTCCGCGAATTGTGCTTCTGGCCAGGGCCCAGGCGGGTTTCATGGAAACCCTGACATCGGAGTCCAGAATTCCCTATCTGGATTATTTCTTCATCGGAGGGTCCGGCATGTCGCGATCCATTCCCCTGCGCGGTTACGACGATCCGCTGGCCGGCGGCCGCTATACCGGATGGGGCGGAAAAACCCTGCTTCAGGCCACGCTGGAAATGCGTTTTCCCATTCTTCAAAAGCCCACCGCTTTCGGGCTGCTCTTTGCCGAAGCGGGAAACACATGGCTGGATTTGAGGCACACCGATCCATTCGATCTGAAACGGTCGCTGGGGGTGGGTCTGCGAATGTATATGCCCATGGTGGGAATGATCGGGATCGATTACGGATATGGATTTGATAATTATATAGACGGCAAGCGTGTCGGAGCCTGGAGGCCCCAGTTTGTTTTCGGCCGGGGATTCTAGCCCGACTTATTCATAAATAGAAAAGTGCGAAGTTTTGTGTATCTGGATCCCTGCTTTCGCGGGGATGACATACCGGAGCATTGCTTCGGCGGACTGGATGTATCTGGATCTCCTCCGGAGTTTAATCCCGCGCACGCGGGACGAGGATGAGAGAATTCATGACTTAAAGTTGACAAGACAGGAGGAAAAGACGTGCGAAAGCGAATACTTTTCGGCATCGGAGCGGTTCTTCTGGCGAGCGGCACGCTGTTCGCCCAGTTGAAAATCGGATACGTGAACTCTCAAAAGATGATCATGACCTATCCGGAGGCGATCGAGGCCCAGAGGAAGTTTCAGCAGGAAGTCGACGCGGTCGACAAAGAGCTGAAGCAGATGGAGCAGGGGCTGATCGCCAAACAGCAGGAGTTCAACCAGCAGAGCATTCTTCTGAGTGAAAAGAAAAAGCAGGAAAAGCAGCAGGAGATGCAGGATATGTACATTCGGCTGCAGCAATACCGGCAGGAGAAGCAGAATGAACTGGCCCAGCGGCAGGACGATCTCATGAAGCCGATTCTGGACAAGATGGATGCCGCCATTCAGAAGATGGGTGTGGAAGAGGGCTGGGATTTTATTTTCGACTCGCTTCAGGGCAACATTCTGTACGCCCGGAAAAAATTCGATCTGACGGACAAGCTTCTGGATGTGCTGGGCGTGAAGACAGAGGGCGGAGGCCGGTAAACAGCGGACGGCCCGACAGGCCGGTGAACCGCATGGGTCCTGATTCTCCGCTTCGTTCGAAGACGGACCCGCTTCCGGCTGTCGAAAGGGGGTGTTTCTCATGAGAAACCAGACTGTTTTCCGATGTCTGTTTTTTCTGTTTGTTTTCGGACTCGCGGAAGCCCGGGCGGACGCGAAGCTGGCTTTTGTCGACTCGGAGCGGATCATGAAAACCCATCCTCCGGCACTGGAGGCTCAGAGCCAGCTCGAAAAGGAGAATGACGAGTGGATCAAAGAGCTCAACGGAATGGAGGAGCAGCTGATCCGCCTCAAACGGGATTTGGAAGCCCAGAGCCTGATTCTCAGCCGGGTTTTGAAAAAGGAAAAAGAACAGGAGATCATGGACCTGACCCGGGTCATTGAACGATTCAAGAGGGAGAAATGGGGGGAGGACGGCGCCCTGATGCGCAGGCAGAAGGAGCTGCTCAAGCCCATATTCGATCAGGTGACCCGGATCGTTCACCGAATCGCCGATGAGGATGGTTATGATTTTGTGCTTGATTCAAGAATGGGTGTG
>DSAB01000120.1 GCA_011388275.1 bacterium
GATCTTATGCGTTTCCGCGTCCAGTATTTCGCGTGTACGGTCTGCTGAGTGGTCGTTGACAAACAGCACCTTCAGCTTGTCTTCAGGATAATCCGTCTTCGCCACATTGTCGATTTTCTTGGAAATAACCGATGCTTCATTGTGCGCACAAATCAGCAGCGTAACCGAGGGGGTACAGCCCCGGCGTGCATGATTGACACCTTTACGTGCTTTTAGACCGGTAAAAACCGTATAACCGGCTGTATTGAAGACCGCGATCAACAGACACACGGCGAAAACGATCAGCAGTGTGAAAATCATTTATTCCCCGATCTTTCTCATCTGATTCAGGGTAGCGCGGATGCGTCGAATCTCACGCTGAGCCATGCGCCAGCTGCGATAGTTGGAATCCAGAAGCAGGCCCATAAAGAAGATGATCACTGATAAAAGAATGCAAATGGCCGTCACAATCGCAAGCCCGATATGATACATCAGACCTGTCTGAAGGTAAATGACAAACAGATAGATGCCCGTCCCACTGCCCGCCAGGAAAAATATCGTGGAAAGCAGGACGAAAAAGTTCATGGGATTGTAATCGCGAAACAGCGTGATAATGGTATATAGAATGAGGAACCCGTCACTCCAGGTGCTGAGTTTCGATTCCGATCCATCGATCCTTCGTCGATAGTTAACGGGAATCTCATGGATGCGGAACTGCTCCTGCAGCGACCGGATCGTCAATTCCACTTCGATCTCGAATCCTCGCGAAAGCAGAATCAGGTTATCGACCATTCGGCGGCTGATCACGCGGTAGCCAGACAAAATGTCCTTCAGCTGTACTTTAAACGTCCTGTTGAGCATGGCCGTGAGCAAACTGTTGCCGATGCGATGCGTCAGTGTGAAGGCTTTGCGATTCACCTGCTTTCGCATTCCTACAACCATGTCGGCCTTATCATCAATCACCGGCTGAAGCATTTCACGAATATTCTCCGCACTGTAAGTCAGGTCGGCATCAACCATCACATAAATATCCGCTTCAATGATATCGAGCATATAACGGACGGCATTCCCTTTTCCCTGAATACGGCAGGGAATAACCGTGGCTCCGGCTTCTTCTGCCCTCTCGGCGGTCTTGTCCCTGCTATTGTTGTCGCCGACATAAATCCGGGCCTCAGGCAGTGCCTCTTTGAATTCTTTAACCACTCCGCCGACAGAAATCTCTTCATTGTAGGCAGGTACGATTACAGCAATCTGCACGGTTGGATTCCTCCTTCAAACGTTTGAAAATTGATTCGACTGTCTGGTTGACCATTCGATGCTTATCACGCTGGTTTCCAATAATTGCCATCTTTTACATAAAACCAATGACCAGCCTTTTGATAAAAGCGGTACTCCATAAAGAAACCGCGACATAAAGGGCTGTCCGTTGATACTCGAATACGGACAGCCTTTCTATAAATACCTATTAAAATACCTGAAATCAGATTAAATGTCAATGAATTATTGTACCGGATCAAGAGTCTCTGTAAAACATAATGCAACTGAGCCGTATACACTCTCAACACGTTTGAAAATTACCTATAAAACCGAATCCCCCGGAAACACGATACATCCATCCCAATTTGTTTCCACGCTGTATCCTTTCTTTGACCTTTTTTTCTTGCTTTTCAACCCGATTTTCTGTATAATTTGATGCATACTGTTTGAGGAAATATATATGATAAACGCCGGTCTGCACGCTTTTCTTCTGATCAAACGCCTCGACCTGGCCTAATCGGCTCCGACTTACGTTATGGTTGGTTTTCACTCATTCAATCCTTTAAACCAGATTCACGAAGGAGCCAATATGAACACCAAAGAATTGATCAAAATTGAAAACAAATACGGGGCTCATAATTATCACCCTCTTGACGTCATCATCGCCAAAGGCAAAGGGATCTGGGTACATGATGTCGAAGGGAACAAATACCTGGATTTTCTATCCGCCTATTCCTCGGTAAACCAGGGACACTGCCATCCCCGCATTCTCAAGAAAATGACGGAACAGGCCCGAAAACTCACCATCACATCCAGGGCTTTTCGCAATGACCAGCTGCCCCTTCTGTGCAAGGAAGTCTGCCAGTTGACCGGCAAAGACATGATGCTGCCCATGAACAGCGGCGCCGAGGCCGTTGAAACGGCCATCAAAACCGTTCGCAAGTGGGGTTACACCCGTAAAGGCATCAAGATCGGAAAGGCTGAGATCATCGTATGCGCCGATAATTTTCACGGCCGAACCACCACCATTGTCGGCTTTTCAACAGAAGAACTGTATAAAAAGTACTTTGCCCCGTTCACGCCCGGATTTAAAATCATTCCCTACGGCGATCCCAAAGCCCTTGAAAAAGCCATCAACAAGAAAACCGTGGGCTTCCTGGTTGAACCCGTTCAGGCCGAAGCCGGCGTACTCATTCCGCCAGACGGGTATATGAAGCAGGTCAGGGAAATCTGCACGAGAAACAACATCCTGCTTTTGGCCGATGAAATTCAAACCGGCCTGGGACGCTGCGGCAAACTCTTCGCCTGTGACTGGGACGGCATCAAGCCCGACATCTACATACTGGGCAAGGCCCTGTCCGGCGGCTTCTATCCTGTATCCGCCGTAGCAGCTTCCAAAGATATTCTCGGAGTATTCACACCCGGTGAGCATGGATCCACTTTCGCCGGCAACCCCCTGGCCTGTGCGGTGGCGCGTGAAGCTCTGACCGTGATCAAAGAGGAGAAACTGGCCGAAAATTCGGCGAAACTGGGCGCCTATTTCGTGGAGAAACTCCGGTCCATCCAAAGCCGTCATGTCAAGACGATTCGCGGGCGGGGGCTGCTCATCGGCATCGAACTCCACAAGGAAGCCGGCGGAGCCCGCCGGTTCTGTGAAGCTCTGCTGAAAGAGGGCATGCTCTGCAAGGAAACCCATGAACACGTGATCCGTCTGGCGCCGCCTCTGGTCATCACGCAGAAAGAGATCGACTGGGCGTTCGCGAGAATTAAAAAAGTCCTGGAAACCCTGTAAATCGACAGTATCCAATAAAAAGCCCGCCTCGCGCGGGCTTTTTAGCGTTCATTTTCACATTTCAGGCATTATGCTTTTAAATCGGGGAGGATCTCATGAAATTTTTCCTGAGCTGCATCCTTCTGGTTCCCGTGATTTTAAACGGGCAGATTCGAACTCACAGGCCGGATGGAGTCTACACGGGAATCTCGCAGGGCTATTCGGGCGCCATTTCCGTTCAGGTCACTGTTAAAAGCGGACAGGTCGCCGGCATTATGATCACCGAATATCCGGAATACGAGCTGCCCGACGCCTTCATGGAGATTCCCGGCCGCATTCTCGGCGCCTCCTCCCTGGATGCGGTGGACACGGTCACAGGAGCCACCATCAGCTCGGCGGCCATCGTAGAAGCCGTCCGGAAAGCCCTGGGAACTTCGCCTGAATCGAAGGACTCCCCCGGACTCGAACGGAAGATATCGCTGGGCGCCAGGACCGTTCTGCCCGCTCCGGTCTGGGTGATCGGTTCCTTCGACAGCACGGGAAATCCGAACGCGATGACCGCCGCCTGGGTGGGTATCTGCTGTTCCAGGCCTCCGGCCCTGATGATCGCCCTGCGCAAGGCCACCTACACCTACGGCAACATCATGCAAACAAAAGCTTTCACCGTAAATATTCCATCCGAAAAACTCGCTCCTGCGGCCGCCTATTTCGGCCGAGTCTCGGGACGCGATGTGGACAAGTTCGCCGAATCGGGCCTGACGCCCGTGCTCTCCGACTCGGTGAACGCTCCCTTTATCAAGGAATTCCCTCTGATTGTGGAATGCCGGGTAATCCATGAGCTCGAAATCGGACTGCACACGATGTTTATCGGTCGAATCATGGATGTCAAGGCCGACCCCTCGATTCTTTCCGAAAACGGAGGAATTCTCGTTGACCGGCTCAAACCACTGATCTTCTCTCCGGGAATGGGAGGATTTTACGGCGTGTCCGATTTTTTGGGTACGATCGCGGAATTTATCGAAAAAAATTAAATCGGAAATCCAACTACACAAACCATAATACGTTAAGCTTTAAATAACAAATGATAACACACATGAAAAAATAAGCTTGCATTCGATCCGCCCTTTTTTTTAAATTAATACAGTCCGAACCGATCTTGAGTAATAAACCCGGAGGTTCTTTATGGCGGATTCGAAAAAATACACATTCAAGGCTGAAGTCAGTCAGCTTCTCCATATTCTCACCCACTCGCTCTACTCTCATCGCGACATTTTTATTCGGGAACTTATCTCCAACGCGGCCGACGCCCTGGACAAGGTTCGTTTCCTGGAAGTGAAGGGCGAAAAAGTCAATGATCCCGATTCGGATCTGGCCATTCACATCGAAGTCGACAAAGAGGCGAAAACCCTGACTCTGCGCGATACGGGCATCGGCATGACGCTTGATGAACTCCGGGACAACATCGGTACCATCGCCCGCTCCGGAACCGCCGATTTTCTGTCCCGTCTCGGAGAGTCGAAGGAAGACCCCGTATCCCTGATCGGAAAATTCGGTGTCGGGTTTTACAGCGTTTTCATGGCCGCGGAGAAAGTGGAGCTCGTTACCCGGGCCGCACAGGGTGACGAACCGGCTTATTGCTGGACCAGTGACGGTCAATCCGACTATCGAATCAACCCCCTCGAAGAAAAAACACCCCGGGGCACTTCGGTCAAGGTGTTTCTGCGCGAAGACGCCGAAGAGTTCACAGATCCGGAACGTATCCGTTCCGCGGTTCAAACATATTCCAACTTCGTTCCTTTTCCCATCAACCTGAACGGCGAAAAAATCAACACCATCTCCGCGATCTGGCGGGAGCCCAAATCTTCCGTTAAAAAGAAATCCTATGTTGAATTTTTCAAGTTCATCGCCGGGCAGCAGGAGGAACCGCTGAACTGGTTTCATCTGTCCGCGGACGTCCCGATTCAGTTCAACGCCCTGCTCTTCATCCCCAAAACCAACATGGAGATGCTGGGATTCAGCCTTAGGCGGGAAGGCGTTCATCTCTTTGTGAAACGCGTAATGGTTGATTCCGACTCCAAAGACGTCCTGCCCCATTATCTGCGTTTCCTGGAAGGCGTGGTGGAAAGCGATGAACTTCCCCTCAACGTCTCCCGGGAAACCCTTCAGGAGAACCCCTATCTGATCAAGATAAGAAACACTCTGACCGGAAAATTCATCTCGCATCTTCAGGATCTCTCTGAAAAAGATCCTGAAATCTTTCTGACCATATGGAAAACATTCGGCCGGATTCTCAAGGAAGGCTATTCCGATTTTACTCATAAGGATAAACTGTCCGAGCTCTTCCGATACGAAACATCCCGAAGCGACGGAGTGCCAATTTCTCTGAAAACATACACAGAGAGGATGAAACCGGGACAGAACACCATCTACTATCTCTCCGGAAGCGACCGCTCTGCCCTGTCTTCCCATCCGGCACTTGAAATGTTCAAGGCCAAAAACCTTGAAGTCATTTACTGTTTCGATCCTGTGGACGAGTTCGCTCTTCCCGGTCTCATGACATACGCTGAAAAAAAGATTCAATCGGCCGACCGGGTGGATCCGAAAGATCTTGAAAAAATTGAAGACGAAACCGAAACACCGAAGAAGAAGATCAGCGACGCGGCACGGAAAAATCTGGAGGCGCTCACACGCCGTATGAAGAACATTCTGGGTGATAAGGTCGAAGACGTCGCTTTATCGGACCGTCTCGTAGACAGTCCCGCCATACTGGTGGGATCGAACAAGGGACTTTCTTCTCAAATGGAAAAGATCATGAGCCTGATGAACGAGTCCAAAGTTCCACCCAGGCTTTTGGAGATAAACGCCCATCACTCCATGATCCGGCATCTTTCTGAGATCTATCAAAAGAACCCCAAAGACAAAATTCTCACAAGACTGGTCGAAGGCCTTTACCATACCGCCCGCCTTCTGGACGGCACGGTCGATGACCCTCGCAACATGGCCGAAGCGCTGCAGGAACTGCTCGCCGAAACGGCGCGCCTGTCCATCAAAGAGAAAGAGGTTTTAAAAAAAGACGAACAAAAAAATGAATCTTGACTTTATCTAAAAAATCGTGTAAAATTCCTGTCAATCCTGCCGCTATGGAGGAATCGTTTTTTTCAACCCGGTTCAACCGAATGAGAGGAGATTATCATGAAACAGCTCGTCATGCTCATGCTATGCCTGATTCTGACCGTACCGGCCCTGGGTCAGGGTCTGGAAGACAATGTGTCTGAATACTCCTCCGCCAACGGTCAGTTGTATCTGCAGCCTCTGGCAGACGCCTTCGGCGCCAATATCAACAGCGGCTGGTTCAGTACAGCAAGAATACCGCGTTACGGCATTCGCTTTCAGTTCGGCCTGAAAGCCATGGCAGCTTTCATCACCGAATCGCAAAAAACATTTTCCCCGGTTCCCGAATCCGGTTTCAATCCTCCTTCAGGTACCGAGCTTCCCACGGTGTTCGGCGATGAAGAAGGCGTCGAAATACCCGGGCTGGGCGTCTCCGTTCCCGGTGTCTGGAATACCAGCTACTTCCCCATGGTCGTACCCCAGCTCACCGTGGGCTCGTTCTTCGGAACCGAAGCCAGCATTCGATACATCAGCCTTAGAATCAACGAAGAGATTGGACAGATCTCTCTTTTCGGCTGGGGAATTCGTCACAGCCTCAGCCAGTATATTCCGCTTATTCCGTTCGATATCGCCGCCGGCTATTTTTGGCAGCAGTTCAAAGTCGGTGATCTGGTTGAAGCAAATGCTTCACTGGCCGGCCTGCAGGCCAGTTACTCTCTCAGTGTTCTGACTCTGTATGCTGGCCTGGGGCTGGAATCATCGACCCTCAACGTTAAATATCTGTTCGAAGAAGAAGGAGAAAGCGTCAACGTTCAATTCGATTTGAAAGGAACCAATCGTTTTCGCACGACTCTCGGGATCGCCCTGAATCTGCCCGTAATCAAGATCCACGCAGATTACAACATGGGCAGCCAAAATACGGCCTGTGCCGGAGTTTCCTTCGGTTTTTAACCGCAGGCATCATACACATCTATCCAGAATCGGGGATTCATCCCCGTACCGCGTACGCGGGACGGGGATCCCGTTCTTATTAAAGGTACTAAAAGGACAACAGGCCATGATGCCGGAGAATCCTTCGAAAAGCCTTTTTCCCGTTTCCCGTCTCTGGATCGCTTTTATGGGCGGCGTCCTGATCTACGGGCTGATCCTGATTCTTCTCGATGCCAACTGGTCTCCCCTGGCCGCCGGGGAACGCGCCTCATCGGTGCGTCAATGGATCATCATGATCGCCGCATTGATATTCCTTCTTCTGATGGGTTTTCGGCGCACCTTTACGGGCCTGACCGACACTTCTCCATATTCGAAGCGGGATCATCTGTCGTTCGCGGCACGCTGGATTGTGCTCATGGGCATGGCGGAATCCATCGGTCTTCTGGGTCTCATCGTATTCCTGCTCACCGGAGACCGAACAGCCGGCCTGGTTCTTGTCGGGTTGTCCTGCCTGGCGCTGATCATGAACCGTCCGTCTTCCACGCTCACTTCGAAGTGAAAAACCGTTCTCATAAATTTGAAACACATGATTTTTCTTTGGAATTATACGGGTCGGATTACTGGCCGGACCATTCGCAGGCAACTTCCAGGTCGGTGACCAGCATGTGCCCGGGCGCGTGGGTAATGGCCAGAGGAGGTTTGGATTTTTCAAGAACAACCTGAGTCGTGACTCCGCACGCCCAGAAAACGGGGATTTCATCTTTGTTTATTGTCACAGAATCTCCGAAATCCGGATGATGAACATCCCGTATACCGATCTTTGCGGGATCTCCCCAATGAACCGGCTCTCCGTGCGCATGCGGAAATCGTGCCGATACGCGGGCGGCTGTTTGTGCCTGCTCGGGCGGCATCGGCCGCATGGAGACAACCAGGGGTCCGGCAAATCGCGGTGTGGGATTACAGGAAATATTTGTAATATACATGGGAATATTCTTTTTCTCCTCCACGTGCCTGACCGGACATCCGGCAAGCCGAAGCGCGTGATCAAACGTGAAGGAGCAACCCAAAAGAAAAGACACCAGATCCTCGCGCCAATAATCACAAACATCGAGTGTTTCCGCCGTCCACCGGCCCTCATTCATGATTCGGTATCTCGGAACATCGGAACGGACATCCGCGCCGGGTGCGGCCTGGGAGGATATAGGATTGCCCCTGTCCAGAATCTCCAGGACCGGGCAGGGCCGTGGATTCGCCAGGCAGAAATTGGAAAATTCCGAAGCCCACGACTCGGGCAATATGACCAGATTCGCCTGCTCCCTTCCCGGAGCCAGTCCCGCTGTCGGACCCGTCCATTTCCCGGTGCGGCAGAGCCGGCGGATAAAGGCCGGCTCATCATGCGGCCGGTAGTCTTTCAACCCGGCATAAACTGCCCGGGCCGCACGGTGAAAGATCGATTTGGGATTATTTTTCAAGGTCTGTCGGGCTGCTTTGACTGTGTTCAATCCAGAATGATTTGCCCATTTTTCTTCTAAGGAGCAGGACCTTCTGGCGTTCCTGAATGGATTCTTTGAATTCGCTGTCGCTCATCTGTGGATCACGAAGCGATATAAAGAGTTCACACGGAAAATCTTTACACAATCCGCAGTGTTCCAGCAACTTTTCATACCGGCAGCAATTGAAAATCGGACATATATTTCCTGGAATTCGGTCGGTCCAGAAAGGCTTGCCTTTTACGGCATTGCATCCATGACATTGACTCTTCACGAATTGACATCGGCTGCAGGACAAACCGCATACAGTGGCATCCAGAGAATCGTTCATTGAAGTCTTTCCCTTTCATCGAAAGGTTGAGAATCAGGATTCCCCTCTGCCTCTCCCCTTTTGCGGAACCTGTGGATGCAGCGCTTTTTGTTTCCACCAATCCATTAAAGAATTAATCGCAACATACGAAATAATCCCGACTCAAACAAGGCAAAAAATCATTCTGTCCGGAATATTGGATCACTCGTAAGGCCGATTTCTCAGTCCAATCAAGGCTGCTGCGTCAGTATCCCCAAACCCAAATAGAGTAGCACAGCGGCAAGTCCGCTGATCAGTGCGTAGGGCAGCTGGGTCCTGACATGATCGATATGATCCGTAGCCGCGGCCATGGATGAAATCAGGGTTGTATCGGAAATGGGTGAACAATGATCACCGAACACGCCGCCGCCGATCACAGCCGCTGTGACCGTAGCCAGATCGCATCCGAACGTTTGGGCAACCGGAACAGCGATGGGTATCATAATCGCGTAAGTGCCCCAGGAAGTTCCGGTTGAGAAAGCGATCAGTCCGGCGGTCACAAATGTCGCGGCCGGAAGAAGCTCTTTGGAAAGCCATGCAGAAGTGACCCGTGCAAGATAGGCTCCCGTGCCCAGATCCTGAGTGAGAGCTCCGATCGCGAAAGCCAGTACCATCAGCAGTGTCAGAGGAAGCAGGCCGGCCATTCCCTCCAATACGGTATCATGAATTTTCGTCAGAGTCATGGATCTCTGAAAGAGGGAGAGAACAGTGCCAACCGATATTGCCGATACAACGGCATAGAGAACCGCCGCCGAACCGGATCCCTGTCCCATGGCCTTCCAGAGACGCCCGAATCCGGAGAGAGACGGATCATTCGCGGACCATCCGGTCATAATCAGCATAAGCGGCATGGAAAAGACCAGAACCGCCAGCGGAATGATCATGTTCAGTTTTCTGGCAGGCACCTCGCTGTCCGCATTTGAATCCGTAATCTGCGTCGAAACCGTCGGCCTGGATTTTTGATTGAGAAATTGCCCTGTTTCGCGGACTCTTTTCTGCGCGAGGCGCATGTCCCCCCAATCTCTTCGGAAAGTGATCGTGATTACCACCGTGAAGAGTGCGAGCATGGAGTAAAAATTAAATGGAAGCGCTCGAACAAGAACACTCAGGGGATTTTCGATACCCTGACCCAACAGCAGACCCATAATATAGGCGCCCCACGCGTTGAGAGGCAGCAGGGCGCACATGGGAGCCGAACTGGAATCGGCGATATAGGCCAGTTTTTCTCTGGATATGCGGTATTGATCGAAGAGCGGCCTGAACAAGGTTCCCACCGTCAGGCTCGAAATACTGGTTTCGATAAAAAGGGCGGTACCGGTCAGAAAGGCCATGGACTGAAGACGCGTCCGGATGCGTGAATCGCCTCCCCGATTCGAAGCGTTCAGCCGGACCTGAATGAATTCGACAAATCCGCGGATTCCTCCCGATCGCTGCATCAGAAGCATCAGGGCGCCCATGAGCGCGCAAAACAGAATGGTCCGAGTATTACCTGAATTCTGGAATACTTGTACCAGACTTTCAATGGTATGCAGCGCGGCCGCCAGAGGATTTCCCGAAGCGAGTATCAGCCTTCCCAGCCAGATTCCCGCTAAAAGAGAAATGATGACCTGACGGGTCAAAATCGCGAGAAGGATGGCGATCAATGGCGGAAAAAGCGATAAAATGGAAGGGTTTTGCATGGGAACAGACCATTCATTGGGGTCGGACCAAGCCAATTTATTAAATTATATATAATTAGGGCTATATATACCGTTTTAATCGTGCAATAAAATTCGATGGTCCTGAATGATTTCAGCAGATACTTGAATTTTATTTAAGAATAAAACAATCATTCATGAAAAGAACTTTCCTGTCACTCGGCCTCTGAATTTGGTTTTTAATTGCCCTTACAAAACCTTCACTGCCCACGGCAATTCCTTCGGTCCATTTTTTTTCTCGTTTATAATCCTTTGAATTGAATCTTTCTTCAATCATACTTCGGTATATTTTCTTGAAAAGAGTATAGTCTTCAAATCCGGCCAGCTTTCTGAGAGTTTTGTATGCAATCAATTGTTTTTTTCTTCGAGGCTGTATAATCTCGTTATATCCGCAATGATTCCATTGCCCTGGATGATCAACTGCCCCTGCTCTGACCATATTGAAATCAATATAGATCATACAATTCATCAGATGAGTTCCGGACTCTACCGCCGTTGCGTGATAACGATCTTCCCAAAAGGCTCCCTTTCGATTATTCTGATGATTGTAGGTTTGTCCTGTCCGGCCTTGAATCAGTTGCATAGCGCTGGGTATTTCTCTTCGGCCACTTTCATCAAAAAGTAATAGATGAATATGGTTTGCTGTAACCGAATAATTTAAAATTGAGAAATAATAGCGTTCTTTCGCCTCACACAACCATCGGATCCATATCCTTCGGTCAGTATTCTTTCTGAAAAGGAAATCTCTGTTGTGACAACGATGGGTTATATGCCAAATACATCCCGGAATATAATGTCTGTTCGCCCTTGCCATTTCCACCTCCTCCCATTAACCACATCCACGGCAGTGAAGAACGTTATTTGTTGTTATGGATCAAGAGTAATTGAATTGTCTCCTTCGATCATAATACGATCGGATCTTTTTGACCAATATACAAAACCCTGATGATAAAATCACATCCTTAATAATCAGAAACGTTATTTACTCGGTACATATTTATTTAATGAGTCGTTTTGCTGCACCTGGAAGTGAATGTTATCCATTATTCATAGAGCCGGAATTAAAGTAGAAAAAAACCTCCTTTCGCTATATTTATCAATATTTTAGCTTGGTCCGACCCCAGTTATAGCCCTTATGGCTTTCATCGAATACTCC
>DSAB01000099.1 GCA_011388275.1 bacterium
AGTTTCCACCGGGTTCTGGAAAGCCTGGCCGTGGCCAGATCGCTCGGACAAAGGCCTGATCTGCTTTTCACGCTCACCGATTCCAACGCGGACCAGCTTCCCGTTCTGGCCGCCCGGGCGGCCCGCATGCGCGTCATGCTCATCGTCAACCCTGTCTTCTCCTATTTCGGCAATCCCGAGCCCGGCACTTCTATTCTTCGAAAAGCCCTCGAGTTCGCTTCACACCCCTGGGTCTACGTCAACCGGGCGCAGATCCGTTTGATGGCTTCCGGCGGCAACCGGACCGAACATCCCCGATGCCGGGCCGTGGACGCGACAATGGTCATCGATCCCCTGAACCGGCTCGTGCTTCCCTGTTTTCATCGGGTGCGGGAGTTCCTTCCCATTGACCGCCCCCTGAAAGAGATGCTGACAACCCCCCGGGTTCAGGCCTGGCGCAAAGCGCAGGGCCGGCTTGATTTCTGCCGCGGATGCGCCATCGCCTGCTATTTCGACGCTTCATTCACGCTGACGACGGACCGGTACTTTCGGGAAAGCTCGGCCTCCAAGATCCGTTACTTTTTCCGCAAGACACTTCGGCGGAATTATCTGACCGGTCCCATCCAGTTGGAACAGAAAAAGGGAGACGCCCAAACGCCTCCCTGAAACTCTTTTGCCCTTTCAACCGCTCAATCCGCTGTGATCTCCCGGGTCAGCAGGGTGCTCAATATCGTCTTGGAATCCACAATCTCTCCGGAATCCACCTTGTGAATCAGCTCCTGAAAGGGCAACCGGACCGGATAGAGATGTTCCGAAGCGTCCAGCTGAACGGATCCGGTGTATTCCAGATCCGTGCCCAGAAACAGGGTGATGAACCCTGTCGAGTATCCCTCGGCATGCGCGTACGTGATCAAACGGCGCAATCGTCGGGGACGCACGCCCGTCTCCTCTTCACACTCGCGGGCAGCCGTCTCCCCGGCGCTCTCGCCCTTGCTGATCAGACCCGCCGGAATCTCCAGCAGCACGCGGTTGACCGCCGGCCGGAATTGGCGAACCAGGTGCACAGTTTTATCCCGATCCAGAGGCAGCACGGCCGCGGCATCCGGAACGCGAACAATTTCCCGGATTCCGGCCTTCCTGCCGTCCAGTGAAAGATTCAGCCTTTCGAGAAGCAGATACCTTCCCCGAAACAGGACGGAACGGGTCTCGATCTTCTCGTGCACCTCGGGGATCCCTGGATCTTCGGGAAGGCGGAGACACGGTTTTCTCTCTGTTCGCTGATTTTTTCCGGTTTGATTTTTTTTCTTCAGGAGCCCTCCCGGTTTTCCGCCGCACTCGACTCATCCCATTTCAGTCTCGCCGTCTCTTCGATCGGTCCGGTTGACGGATCCATTGGAATCAGCGTGAACCCGTATCGAACGGGCTCCGGCTTCAGGGCGTACTTGTCGAGCACCCCCGGACCGCAGCTGTTGTTGCCCAGGCCGCATTGCGCCGCGTCGAGGCACCAGAATACCGATTCTCCAGGATTCAGTTCGTTCAGGTGTTCCGCCCGGTCGAGATCATCAGGGGAGTAATGAAGCACGCTCATGGACAGCGGCCGATCGGCCTTCATGAGTACACCCCGGCCCTGATCATCGGTCAACGCGGCCCATCGCACCTGTTCACGGTTTCCCGTCTCCTGGGGACGGACATAAGGCACGAAGAAATCCTCCACATTCATCTCATAGAGTCCCGCATCCGCGGAAGTCATTCGGTCGACATAATTTTCATGCGGGCCCCGCCCGAAATATTTGACCCGTTTCAGGCTCCCGTTCATCTCCAGGATGACACCCAGGCGAGGCAGCACGGGCCATTCACCCCGGGGCGTGATTTCATGATAAAGATGAATGACTCCTCCCGGCCGCACCGTGTAGCGGCACACATGTTCAAAGGAGGATTTCCCGCTGCCCTTCCAGATTGTGCCGGCCTCGATCACGATCTTTTCGGAATTCGACGTGACCACGCGGAACCGGACACGGTCTTTTTCGAGACGGTCCAGCCCCTTGTCCCGCCATTTCACGGCAAGCCACTTGTCATTGTCCGTGGGGGCCCGGAACGCGTTGAATCGCGGGCCTCCCCGGTCTGCGGCCAGCAGAGAAAGCCCTCCATGCATCAGACGGGTGATCTCACCGGTTTCCCGGCTCCAGACCGCCTCGAAACCTCCGTCTCCCACCCAAAGAGAGCCGTCTCTCTCTTCGGTCCGCAGCGTTCCGCTGAAAAACGGAGCCTTTTCAGCGGCAGCGTGCCAGGGCAGGGCGAACTGTTGCCAGGCAACTTCATGCCCTCGATCCGCCCAGGGCGTATCGTGTCTGAGAAGAAAAGCGACGCGCAGATGGTATTCGGCGCCTTTTGTCAACGGTTCCGGCCTGAGTATGGGAAGGGTTATTTGCATGGACTCGCCCGGAGGAATATCCAGAAGCGGACAGACCCCCTGCTGAATAACCTTTCCTTCTTCGGTCAGCTCCCATACGCCTTTATAATCTCTCACATTGACGAAAAAGGCCCCGTTCCGAACGGATATCTCTCCGCGATTCAGATCAACGGCCTCGAAATGCATATTCTGATACACCTTCTTCACTTCCCACATCTTGGGCGGAATTCCCCTGTCGGGAAAGACAAGGCCGTTGATGCAGAAATTGCCGTCGTTGGGTTCGTCGCCGTAATCGCCTCCGTACGCGTAGAAAGGCCGGCCCTGTTCATCCGTTTTCAGCAGTCCCTGGTCCACCCAGTCCCAGATGCTTCCTCCCTGAAGATGCGGATAGGCGTGAATGGCCTCCCAGTAATCCGCGAGATTGCCCACGGCGTTTCCCATGGCGTGCGCGTATTCACACATGATCAGAGGCCGGTCCGGGTTGGTTTTCGCGTATTCCACGATATGTTCGATACGTGAGTACATGGGACAGACGATATCCGTGTGCGGCCGTGTGCCCGCCCGCTCATAATGGACCGGACGGGAGGGATCCCGTTCCTTCATCCACCGGCTGATGGCCTCAAACGCGATCCCGTCACCGGCCTCATTGCCCATGGACCAGATGATGACCGACGCGTGGTTCTTGTCCCGCTCGACCATGCGCACGGCCCGGTCCATGTGCGCGGCTTTCCATTCCGGCTTTCCGGCCAGGGTCTTTTTCGGATCGTATCCGATGCCGTGCGATTCGATATTCGCTTCATTGATCACGTAGAGGCCGTATTGATCGCAGAGATCGTACCAGGAAGGGTCGTTGGGGTAATGGGCGGTGCGCACCGTGTTGATATTGAATTGCTTCATGAGCCGAATGTCCAGTTCCATGGATTCCCTGGAAACAGAATGCCCCGTCACCGGATCATGCTCATGCCGGTTGACCCCCTTGATGAGTATGGGCTGTCCGTTCACCAGGAGCTGTCCGCCTCGTATTTCCACGGTCCGGAAACCCACGCGCCACGGAACCGCTTGCAGCACCTTTTCATCCGCATCTTTGAGGATTAAAATCAGCGTGTAGAGAGAGGGCTTTTCCGCGCTCCATAAACGGACATTCTTCACATCGGCCTTCAAACCGAGAATGGATTCGGCTCCGGGTTCCAGATAGGCGCTGTTTCCTCGAATCGTAACCGGAGGGTCCAGAGGCTTTTGCGCGTCGTCCAGGAGAACCGCCTCCAGTTTGAGGCCCGAGACCGCGGATTTCCCGTCATTGCGCATATAACCTGTTATGGAAAGCGTTCCATTCCGAAACGAATCGTCGAGAGAAGTACGGATGAAGAAATCACGCAGATACGTCACAGGCGTGGAAATCAGGGAAACATCCCGGAAAATGCCGGACAACCGCCAGAAATCCTGATCCTCCAGATAGGATCCGTCGCTCCATCGGTACACTTCGACGGCAAGATGGTTGATACCCGGACGGACGAATTCCGTGATGTCGAATTCGGCCGGCGTCCGGCTGCCCTGGCTGTAACCCGCCATTCGGCCGTTGACCCAGCAGTAGAACGCGGACTCCACTCCGGCGAAGTGGACAAGTGTTCTTCTCCCTTCCCAGCCGGCCGGCATCTTAAAAACTGTCCGGTAAGAACCGACCGGATTGTTGTCGTGCGGAATGCGCGGCGGATCCGCCGTAAACGGGTAACGGACATTGGAATAGATGGGTATGCCGTATCCATGCATCTGCCAGTTCGACGGCACGGGGATGGTCTTCCAGGCGCCGTCATCGAAGCCGGGCCTAAAGAAATCCTTCGGCCTTTCATCGGGACGGGGAGACCAGTGAAATTTCCAGTCGCCGTTCAGTGATTTGTGATAAGGCGTCCGCTCCCGGTCGAAAGTCAGGGCGGATTCGGCATCGGGAAACAACGTCAGGGTAGAATGGGGTTTCTCTTTGTTCCGTCCGAATATCTTCGGATTTTCCCAATCCGGCGTCTGTGAATACACGGCCGCGGCCGACAGCATGATCACAATCGGGGCAATGAGTCGCTTCATTCTTCCTCCTGAATTTGTCCATTAACCATCCGGTTGGCCTGTACACCGGCCTGAGTCGAATCAAACGCGGCCGGTCTATTTCTGTCTCCTGATGACAATATGGCGGAACTCCACGTGTGAATGATGCCCCAAAAATCCGATATATCCTTCCGGCCTCAAGAGTCCCGGGTGCGGGGCTCCGTCCAGAGTCCGGGGAGTCGAGGCTTCCAGAATATCGCCGTGGACGATGGTCTCTCCATTGAGACGAACAATGACGCGGTTTCCCCTGGCCTCCACCTCCTGAAAATTCCACTCTCCGACCGGATTGAGAAATCCCCTCCTGGCCGGAATCACGCCGTACACGGAGCCGTGATACTGATACGGCTGCAGATCGCTGTATATGGGCGCCGTATCATCCAGAATCTGCAGCTCCATTCCCGCATAGGCCGCGTCCCCCTCGAGCGGAGCCCGGATTCCCAGTCCGTTATTGGCTCCGGGTGTGAGCCGGAACTCGAATCGCAGCACAAAATCATCAAATATCTCATTAAAATACAGATTCCCTCCGGCGTCAGCCGGACAGATCAAAATCCCGTTTTCGGCCCGGTACGAATTCACCGCGCCGATCCAGCCGTCCAGGTTTTCGCCGTTGAACAGAACCCGCCATTCATCCGGTCTGTACAGCTCTTTGACGTAAATATTTCGGAAATACGCCCGTTTATCGTGCATTCCTTCGCCTCCGGGATGCACCTGAAGCGCGATGGATCCGCTCTCCGGAATACCGGCCGTGCTCTTTTCCGTATGCTGAAAATCGGTGATGAGCTCATGGTTGAGCCACACCTGTATTCGTGCAGGTTCCCCTTCCATTCGTATTCGCAGATGATTCCATTCATCTTTAATAAAACGATCCATTCCCGAAGGGTTGTGATGCACGAATCCGAGAGTCCAGGGACAGTAGACGGCACCCACTTCTCCGCCTTCGCGAATATCGAGCGTGATTTGATGGCTTTTCCCGTCGGGTCCCACCCGGCAGAAAATCCCGCTGTCAAAGGGTTCTTCGATACGGACTTCCATGATGAGATCGAAATCCTTAAACTCACGAAGAGTCGTCAGAAACCCGCCTTCTCCGGGCGGATCCTGCATGCCGATGATGGTATTTTCTTCCACCCGCCATTTTCCCGCGATCCCGTGACCGGGCAGATTGTCATGCCTTTTCCAGCCGCGTAAATCATTATGAACCAGCGCTGTATATCCCGAAGGCGCCTGAAAGGACTCCTTGTCCATACCGATGGATTCACCCATGGATTCCAGATGGGTCTCAATCCGTTTCCGTATAGAATCATCATCCATCATACCGTATATTTTTCGAAGCACGGAGGCTGTTTCAGGGCCGCGAAGCCCTGCATCCTCACTGCCAGACGGCGTGGCGGCACGCACAACGGCGTAAGCGGCGGCTTGACTGAGGCTGTCCCGGTCCAGATACCGGGCAAGCGTTTCCACGGCCAGCGGCGAACGAAGATGCCCCATGGCTTCCAGAACGGTGATTACGGATGGAACAGGCAGACTATAGCCGAGTATACGATTGAATAGCTCCAGACGGCCGGTATCCGAAAGAGAAGATTCCGGAACCAGCCGGGCCAGGCCCCGGACGGCTTCCGGCCGGTTCTCTCTTTCTTCCATGGCTTGGAAAAGAACCGGAATGACCGAAGCATCCGGCCATTCGGAAAGCGTCTCAAGCGCCGCTTGACGGGCGCTTTCACCCCTGCCCTCCATAAACCCGCTGACAATTTCGAGAGCCGTTTCTCCGCCCAGCCGCCCCAGAACCGGAAGGATATCTTCCGTCCGGGGAAAATCATCTTCAATGGCGGACGCGATGATGCGTGCCGGGATTCCCGGATTCTCATAGTCCAGAGCGGATGAAATCATTGCGTTTCTCAACGCTTCGCCCCGGATGAAAGAATTTTGCGTTTTCCACATGTTTAAAAGACGGGTTAGATCATCCGCCCTCACCAGGAGACCGAGCGCGTCCAGAGCGGCCCTTCTGACAGACATCCGTTCACTCGTACAGTACCGGTAGACGGCTTCCCTGGCCCCGGCATATCCTTTGCGGCCCAGAACTTCGATCAGCGTAGCCTGAACCGCCGGACTGGCCGACCGGTTCAGAACATCGAGAAGGGTTGGGCTGATGGAATGATCATAATGTGTCAGGAGCGCCTGCTTGACCGCGGCGGCAATACGAAAATCATCGAGCTCCAGAACGGAGACAAGATGTGGCAGCGCCTCTTCCGCTCCGAGCTTCGCGGCCGCCTGAATGGCCTCCAAACGCTCTTCCCTGCCGCCCTGCTGCAGAACCCGAAGCGCCGTGCCCAGCGCTTCAGAGTCGCCTCTTTCCCCCAGCATGCGCATCACCATGATTCGGCGGTCGGATTCCAGCTCCCAAAAACGCTTCATCCACTGTCTTGTATGATCTGCACCCGGCACCATCAGGGCCAGGTTCACCGCCTGCCCGGCCAGATCGTCAAACGGGGAAGCGGCATATTCCAGAAGAAGCTCTTCGACAGGCACGCCGTTTACCGCCAGGATGCGGAGCGCCGGAATCATCAGTGCGGGATCTATCTGCGCCGCCAGAATATCCCGGCATGTTTCCCGCCAGGGGCCCTCATTCCGGCGGGCCAGATGATCCGCATAGATCAGGCGCCAGCCCTGTATCGTGCGGTCGGAAAAACGCATCTCGGACATCAGGCGGCTTTGAAACCGATCAAACCAGCGGGGATCACCGATGCGCGCCATGGCGTGATAAACCGAAGCCGCTGTAAGCGAATCTTCTTCGAGCATCGGTTCCAGGATTTTCAGGCTGCCGTTATCCCTCAAATCGCCCAGGGCTTCGATCAGAGCGATACGGACCGGGCCCGTTTGCCTCGACACCGATTTCCTTAATTCTTTCAGGGCTCCGGGGCTTTTCCATGCGGACAAAGCGCGGATCGCCGCATCGGAAAGATGCGGATCACCGATCAGCGCGGCCACATCTTTGGCTGACGCATCGTCCCCGATCACTTTAAGCTGATTTAGAAAAAAGGCCTTGACTTCGTGATGAACCATTTTGGACAGCATCTCGGAATAACATGAAGCGACCATTCTCTTCCCTCGTTCGTGAACGCTCACATAAGCCGTGAGCCCGCCCAGGGCGTAACGCACTTCGGTATCATCGAAACCTTCGGCAGGTGCGACCCTGTCACAGATCAGGCGAACGGCGCGGGGGCCCCATGAAATCAGGTCCGCCATCAGTTCATCCAGTTGCGCCCCCGAGTCGGCCGGCATACGGGCAAGCAGATCCGCGATGCGTGTTTCCGGAGTTCTTTGATCGGCTCGGACCGTTCCGGCAAGAAACACAATACCAAGCATGAGAATCATGCCTGAAACCAACCGCTTTTTCATAAGCGACTCCCCTGTGACCTTAATACCGCCTTCGATGTCAGGCGATTTACCACACCGGCGTGAATTCATTTCACCCGTCATCGATTCCTTCCTCTGTTGGTTATACGGACCGCTGTCACATTTCTGAATCAATAACATGATCAGCCCTGACTACATGGTTGATTGCAGAAATAATCCGGGCCAACGAAAAAGAGACAGAAATAAAATAGAAAGTCTGTTCATTAAAAGCAAGTATAAAGGAAAGATCAGAGCGATGCGGGATTTAACGGCAATTCGAGATGGTATTTCAGCCGATCAGGATTTTTTTCGTTGATGTTTGGCAAATAAATGGTTTTGGCCGCCTTAAAAAAAACCGCTGTTTTGCGAACAGCGGTTTACGCGGCAACAGAAATGAATATTCTGAATCACAATCGAACTTTCAGGCTTCCCTTAAGAATCAGACTCGTAATGGTTACATTGATTCCGGATTCACTGTGAATGAATATTTCACCGCGAACAGCCTTGCCCTCATCCACCAAAAATTCGATGGCCTCTTCCAGGCGGACCTGTCCGCTGGGAACCAGGTAGCCGGACCAATCCTGCAGAATTACGGTTTCGTTTGCCGGAATTATAAATTCCGCCACCTTCCCCCCTGTCCAGGAGGCAGGCATATCTTCCGGCCAGACATAGATATTGAAATAAACATTCGAATTCCCGTGATTGACGATCGTTCCCTCAAGTTCGACAGAGGTGATATCTTCAACCTGATCGACGTATTGTCTGTATTCTTCGCCGGGAACAATAACCTGTACCAGATGGCAGGACGGCCTGAGAATCATATACAGCGAATTGATGGAGATCCGGACCGGAATCGGAGTTCCTGTCAAATAAACATACAAAACCTGGAGTCCGGGATTGGCGTTGAAGAATTGGATCAACCGGTTTATGATAACCGCTTCGGATTCACGAAAAGCGTCGAGACCCTCAATATGAACGGTTGACAATGCCGGAAGAGACAGGCTTGCGATGATCGCGCCCTGATTCATGGGATCGGTCAATCCGCCCATATTGGCAAAATAGATGTAAAAGGTGGAAGGCTTGTCCTGATCATTGGTCAGGGTTCCGGTAAAATCAACCCCCCCGGTTTCCAGATAGGACAGAATCGAACTGACTTCCGGAACCGGCAGAGAAACCATCAGAAATCCTGAATCGGCTGTCTCCATGTTCCTTTTGGCGATATGTCCGCCGGTCACGATTGTAAATACTTGCATCTCCTCCGTGGAGCTGACCGCCGATTCATTGGTCATTACCGGTTGCTGAATCTCAATCGAGATTGATGATAACTGCTCAATGAGCTGCTCACAGCCAGTGATCATGAAAAAGAATCCGGCAAGTGATGCAATTTGAATCATCGTGTTCATTATTCGCCATCTCATCGTGCCTCCCATACGGTCGTCAGACAGTATCATCGGATGAATCGTGCCTGCTGTTGAGTCATCCCCCTGGTTATCCGGTTCATATCGGATGAAAGAAAGCAAATTTCCTGCCATGACAGATACCTGTTTCCGATAAGACGAAAACCTCATATTTACTTTTGTTTTCGTGTGCCTTGG
Source organism: bacterium (assembly GCA_011388275.1). GTDB lineage: Bacteria > Zhuqueibacterota > QNDG01 > QNDG01 > DSAB01 > DSAB01. The sequence goes on from DSAB01000099.1 coordinate 9,469, forward strand.
ATTTATTTTATCATCTACCCGCCTGGCAGCGGGGCGGCATTTTCTTCCCACCGGGCAGGCAAAAACAGCAAAGGCCGCACCGCCTGCGCGGTGCGGCCTGCATTGAATCGTACGGTTTTATTGGCAGGAGCTAATAGTTTTCTTTCAGGGCTTTCCTGAGACTGTCCATGGCTGAGCCCTGGAGACCGAGACCCATGGCAGCCAGATCTTCAAGCCGAATACCTCCCACCACATTGATAAAAGTGGCTTCCCCTTTGGGATCCCAGGTCATCAGCAGAAAACCCACGGCCTTGTCCTTGATGTATCGAACGCTGATGTTGGTGAAGGCATCCTCCTCTTTCACTCGAACGACATGTTCCCATTTGTCCTTGTTCAATTGTTCCTGAATACGAGCGATCATCGGTTCCAGTTCTTTCATCCCTTTCGAATCCCGGACTTCGAAAGATTTTACCCGTATGGAAAGAAGTCCTGAAAGATTCTTGCCGATCAGTTCGCCGGTTTCGTCTTCAGAATCGCGGAACATGGAAGCGATCTTTAACAAAGCCGGCCCCAGAGTAATGTCCGTGATCTTTCCGGCGTTTTTGGGTATGCGGATGCTCTCCAGGTTGATGTAACCCGGATGCTTCTCCAGATTCTCGACTTCCTGAGCCGAAAGGGGAAGAACGGCAATCAGAAGAATCGAGAGTGCTATGTATACGGTGTATTTATTCATTTTTCACCTCCGTGAAATAAATTTATCGACTTCTCGAGAGAACTCTTCAGGGTCGACGGTATGGTATGCCCGAAAATTTGAGTGACTGCGTTGCTTTTGGCCTCTTGCATGGTCTGAGAGAAATAGGCCAGGGCCCAGGCGGCCTGATCCCTCGCGTCACGAATCTCTTCAATGGAATAATCAGAATTGAATTGAGGCCGTTCTTTTCCCGAAGGAATAAACAGAATCATCAATATGGCGGCGGATACCGCCAGTCCCAGTGAAAATGTCCTCCAGGAGATCCAGTCAGGCGAATGATGCTGATCCACCGCCTTTGAAACCGGCATTCTCATCCTGATTTTTTGATGAATAGCCTCTTCGACCTTCTCCGGACACGGAACGACCGGCAGCCGTCCGAGCTGACGGTTCAATTCCATCTCCCGGTCCAGAATGAATCGGCATTCTTGACAGGAGGCTAGATGACGTCTGGTTTTTCGTCTTTCCCGGCCCCTGAGTTCTCCGTCCGCCATTCTCTCAAAAAGAGGACGGAAAATCCGGCAGGTATCACTCATCTTATATCACCGTCCTTTCAGGAAATGACTGTGTCAATGCATCCTTCAATATTCGCTTGCCGCGATGAACAGCGACCTTGACAGTCGATACTTTGGAATCCAGCATTTTCGAAATATCTTCATACTTAAACCCCTGATAATAATGCAGAAGCAGAATGCTCCTGGTTTTATCCGGCAGCTTGTCCATGGCGTTTATCAGTTTCTCCCGTGTTTCCGAATCTTCCAGATGTTTTTCCGGATTCCAGCAGCAATCCGTGTTCGCGGCCAAATGATCCACTTCCATCAGGCAAGTCATTCGCTGTCGGCTGACAGATGCCCTTTTTTGTCTCAGCAAATCGATACATCGATGATGGGTCACGGTCAGCAGCCATGAAAGCACCTTCTTTCTGTTTACTTTCTCCTGATTCTCCCAGAACCGGACAAAGACTTCCTGGGTTACATCCTCGGCGTCTTCTCTGTTTTTCAACAGATAGAGGCTGTAACTGTAAACACGATCTTTGTGATCCTGTAAGATGTTGTCAAATTGTTTTGTCTTCATCGCTCACATATAAAGACGGAATACAGGGAAAAAGGTTACAATATCAATCATGATGACAAGCATGGATTCTTTTCGAACATCCGGTTCATACTGAATCAATTGCTAACGGTCGTTGACCGTATGAATGAGGGTTGTGGTTTGATGCGCAAACATAATTCCACGGTTATCACCTATCCCGACTTATTCATAAATAGAAAAGATAGGATTGAAAGTCGGGATAACCCGAATAATTCACAGAACTGTTGAGAGTCAAATAAAATCATATAACACAATGATTTTATTTGACTCATAATTCTATTTGTGAATTATTCAGGCTATAAAATCGGCCATATAAAACCCCATGGATCGGAAATCGCATGGGGTTTAAATTCTTCACCGTGTTCAACAATTTATAAACATCCGGATCTGCAAGCGGGTCAACTGTCCCTGC
>DSAB01000129.1 GCA_011388275.1 bacterium
CGGGCCGCTGGATATTGACTGCCTGGAACACTTGCGAAAAAGGCTCCCGATTCGTATACTATAACAAAACCCTAAATCATGCGGATAAACTGAATGAAGATTCCGGGAATCAGAAAAAAACGGAAATGGATACACCGGTTTCCAAAACAGCCGGGCCGGCAGGCAAAGTCCCTTCTCAAGCAATCGGTTGAACGGATTCAGGCCGGACTGGAGAAAACGATCAGTATTTGGCGTAATTTATCAGGTGTGCTGCGAAGGGAAATCATGTTGTCCGGCATGCGAAAAGGGGATATCATTCTGGCATCACCGCCCTGGTACCGGCTTTCTCCCATCGCTTTCTGGTATCGTGTGCTTCTTCGGTCGCGGTATGTGCACAGCATGCTGTATCTGGGAGATCGGACGGTTCTTCACACGACCATCCGCAGGGGGGTTGTAATCCACCGGGTGCCCCGAAAAATAGCCAGAGGGGACCGGTACGCCATCCTGCGGCTGAAATCGCCGTATTCCGTGAACACGGACAGAGTGGCTGCGTATGCGCTGACCATGCAGTCCCATCGGGTATCGATTGTCTCACTCATCGCCGTCCTGATAGTCCGGTTGAGTGGATCCGCTCAATTCCGGTTCAAACTTGCCCGGAAAAGCCTGCGCTGCAGCCAGCTTATCGACCTGGCTTACGACACTGAAGGAACGACTCTGGTGCCCTCCCGTCCACGGGATACAATTATCTCTCAGGATCTCATGGAAAGTCCGTTTCTGGAAAGAATTCATTGAGGGGAAACATCCCTTAATGAACATATTCGGATGCCGGCAAAGAAAATCGCGAAACGACGATTTATCAACAGGATTCGGATCCTCTTGCATTATTCATCCGAATAGTCTATTATATTAAAGATTGTATTCAATATCCTGAACCGGAATATCATCCTTGTTCAAGAAAAGATGAATTTCACGAATTATTCTTATAAAAGCGATGGCACTCAAACCATTGTCTGCATTCCTGTGGATACTTGTTCAATAACACTAAGGGTAATTTCCTATGAACGATTTTAAAACTGATTGGCCGGAGATGACTCTGGAACAGCTTCCTCCGGCGCTGCAAGATGCGGCCGCGAGAGCCGGCTGGACGTCTCTGATGCCGGTTCAGGCCAAAGCCATTCCCGGGCTGCTGTCAGGGCGGAATATGATGATCCAGGCCCGCACGGGCAGCGGTAAAACGGGGGCTTTTCTTCTTCCCATGATGGAACAGTTGAATCCCAAAAAACCCGGGGTCCAGGCTTTGGTCCTGGTGCCGACCCGCGAACTGGCCAAACAGGTCTGGCGTGAAGCCGCGATCATTTGCGGAGGTGCCGGATTTCGAACGGTCGCCGTATACGGGGGTGTTGGATACGGAACCCAGAAGGACGCAATACGCCAGGGCGCTCATATCGTGGTGGGCACGCCGGGCCGCGTGCTGGACCATCTCCGGCGCGGCACGCTGTCGCTGAAAGAGCTTACACTGCTGATCTTTGACGAAGCCGACCGCATGCTGTCCATGGGCTTTTATCCGGACATGAAACAGATTCAGAAACATCTTCCGAAACGGAAGCTGCACGGCTGCATGTTCTCAGCCACTTTTCCGGCCACGGTCATGCACACAGCCCGGGAATTCATTCATGATCCGGAATTTCTCTCCCTCAGCAAAGATCACGTGCATGTCACGGATACCACCCATATCTATTATACCGTGCCGGACATGGACAAGGATCGCAGTCTCATACGGGTTATCGAAGTGGAGAATCCCGCGTCTGCCCTCATTTTCTGCAATACGAAATCCGAGGTGCATTATGTGACAGCCGTATTGCAGCAGTTCGGATACGACGCCGATGAACTGAGCGCCGACCTGTCCCAGAAGGACAGAGAACGGGTTCTGGAACGGGTGCGGCGGGGGACGCTCCGCTTTCTGGTGGCCACGGATGTGGCCGCGCGCGGCCTGGATATACCCGAGCTTACCCATGTGTTCCAGTACGAAGTGCCTGAAGATACGGAATCATACATTCACCGGGCCGGACGAACGGGCCGGGCCGGAGCCGCGGGCATTGCGATCACCCTGGTGACGCGGCTGGAGCAGATGACCCTGCGGAGGATCGCCAAACATTATGGAATCGACCTGGAAGAGTGGCTCCTGCCCTCGAATGAGGATGTGCAGACGGTTGTGGAAGATCGCATGATCGCCCTGCTCGAGGCGCGCCTGAGAGACCGGGATCCGCTCAAGGCCGAGCGGAGCCGGCGCTTTATTCATCTGGGCCGCAGTCTGGCGGAGAGTGAAGAGGAATCGGCCATCATCGCCATGCTGCTGGATGACGCGTATCAGCAGGCGCTGCACGCGCCGCCGCCTGTGCCGTTGAATGAACCGGAGAAGAAAAAGCCGGAATCAACGGGCGGCAAAGAGCGTGGAAGAAGCCGGCCGCGGAAAAGACGCAGGACGTAACGTATCGGGCACCCGTTCAACAGGAGGGCTGCAGATGCAAGGGAAAAAGCAGTCAGCGGAAGAATCCCAAGATCAGAGGCTCCATCAACTTCGGGACCTCGAACGGATTCTGACCCGCAAGAAAACCAGAAAACAGGATTTTATCCCGGAATACGGCGACCTGAGCCTTCTCAACAAAGATGGATTGATATCAACACTGGTTGACAAAGAGCAGCTCGGGGAAATTGTTTCGGAGTATCTGGACCTGCTTGAAACATCGGCCGCGGTCTACGAGCGCGGCGGCGATTACGCTCTGGGAATCTTCAGTTCAGGCTGGTGCCGAATGATGGATTCGGCCTCACGCGGGCTGTGCCGAACCAAAGACAATCGCAAAGCGCTGGCGAGCGGAAAATGGCTGTGCCATGAGTCCTGCTGGAAAGAAGCCTCGCTGCCGTGTATTCAAAGCGGCAGGCCGGTGGAAGTGGAATGCAACGGCGGAATCAAACTGTACGCCGTTCGGGTGCGGGCGGGCGGTGAGATCGTTGGGGCGATGAATTTCGGTTTCGGCGAACCGCCCGAAAACGAGAAAAAACTGCGCGAACTTTCCGAAAAATACCGGCTGCCGGTTAAAGATCTTCGGAAACAGGCGACGGCGTATCAGAGCCGCCCGCCGTTCATCATCGATTACGCCAAATCCCGTATTCAAAAATCCGCTGATTATCTGGGGCATATCATCGAACGCAGGCAGGCGGAGATGTCGGCTCTTCGGCGTCACGATGAATTTCTGTCGATCCTCAACGGTATTGACGAACCCGTGTATGTGTCTGACCCGGAAACCTGGGAAGTGGTCTATGTCAATCGCATGTTGAAGGAGTTGTTCGGTCCGGTGGATGGACGCAAGTGTTACGAGTACCTTCAACAAAGAAAAAAGCCCTGCCCGTTCTGCACCAACGGCAAAATTTTCGGTGAGCATGCCGGCCGCTCCTATGTTTGGGAATTTCGGAACGAGACGAACCGCCGTTTTTACAAGTGCATCGACAGGGCGATTCCCTGGCCCGACGGCCGCATGCTGCGTCTCGAGATAGCCGTGGACATTACCGAACGCAAGCTCGCTGAAAAACGGATAGAACATCTGAATCTTGTGCTGCGTACAATACGTGATATCAATCAATTGATCGTGAGGGAACGGGATCGGGAAACACTGATTCGGGAGATCTGCCGTCTTCTGGTGGCCAATCGCGGTTATCTGTCGGCTTTGATCGTCCTGACCGATAACAGAAACAGGCCTGTATTCTGGGCTTCGTACGGAATGGCTTCCGCTTTTAATGAACTGAACACTCTGCTGGAAAAGGAAAAGCTGCCTCCATGCTTAGAACGCGTTCGAAGTGAAGAGGGCGCCTTGCTTGTTCATGACCGGAATGCCATTTGCGGAAACTGCCCGATTGTTCATGGTTACAGCGAAAGCCAGTCATTGTGCGCGCCGCTGAACCATAAAGGAAAAACGTTCGGTTATCTGGCTGCGGCTGCGGAGACCGGTCTGACCGTTGATGAGGAGGAAGTCAGCCTTTTTTGCGAGATGGCGGAAGATATTGCCTTCGCTCTTCATGTTATGGAGATCGAAAAAGCGCGTCAGAAGGCGGAGGCGGAGCTTAGAAAATCGAAAGAAAATCTGGAAATTCAGGTAGACCGGAAAACCCGGGAACTTCAGGTCAGAGTGGCGGAACTGGAACGATTCCACGATGCCACCGTGGAGCGTGAATTCCGCATCAAAGAGTTGAGAGATGAGATCGAACGGCTGAGAGAGAAGAAGAAGAATGAATGATCTGATATTAAAATCGGTCTTCCCGGTTCGGTGGATTTTCAAAAGCATTCAGCGATTGTTAAAGCCTCAGGGGACGGAAGGATTGCGGATGACCCATAAGAATCGGATATGGTTTTCCGCCGTGTTTTTGGTGCTGACGGCAGGGGCCGTTTCATCCGGCCGGCCGCTGAACGTAATTCCGGATACGGTTTATATCGCCTCGGAACCGGACTATCCGCCTTACTGTTTCGTGAATGAAGAGGGCGAAGCCGCCGGTTTTTCCATGGATCTCTTTCGGGCGGCGGCTGCTGCAGCCGGCTTGCAGGTACGTATCAAGATCGGTATCTGGAGCAAGATCAAACAAGACCTGGCCGAGGGCAGGCTGGACGCGCTGCCGCTGGTCGGCAGGACTCCCGAAAGGGAAGAACTCTTTGATTTCACGATGCCCTATCTGTCTCTGCACGGAGCGGTATTCGTGCGCAAAGGAACGAAAGATATCAACTCCATCGGGGACCTGAAAGAAAAAAGTATCGTGGTGATGAGAGGCGACAACGCGGAAGAATTCGTGCGCAGGGAGAATGTCTCGAATGAAATCGTCACCACGAATACCTTTGAAGAAGCCTTCATCGCGTTGGCAAACGGCCATCATAACGCAGTGATCACGCAGCGTATTATGGGAATTGAACTTCTTCAAACCATGGGTATTAAAAATGTCGTGCCTCTGGATTTTCACCTGCCCGAATTCAGGCAGGATTTCTGTTTCGCCGTGCGAAAAGGCGATGACCGTCTGCTCTCGCTCCTCAACGAGGGCCTTTCAGTCATCATTGCCAATAAAACCTACGAACAGATCCGAAATGAATGGTTCGGTCCCGCGGTCAAAGATCAGATTATGTTCAAGGACATACTCCGCTATTTGTTGTTCATCCTTGTACCCATACTCATCATCATTGCGGCAGGCGCCATTGTTTTTTTTCGAAAAGAAGTGAAAAAACAGACCCGTGAATTGAAAAGGGAAATAGCCGGGCACAAACAAACTCTCAAGGCGCTTCAGGTCAGCGAAGAGAAATACCGCGGCATGATCAAGAACCTGATGGAAGGATTCTACTGCGTCTCTTTCGATGGTGTTTTGCTTGATTACAACACCGAGTTTATACGTATTTTAAAACTCGATCCGGATAAGGATCATACCGGGATCAAACTTCCCGATTTCTGGCAGAACCCCGATGACAGGAAAGCCTATCTGGATGAAATTCAGAAAAAAGGATTTATCCGCAATTATGAAATCAAGGCAAAGACCGCTGCGGGCGAACCAATCGTTGTGACGGCGAGTTCACGAGTCGTCAAAGATGACAAGGATGATTCTGTCCGTATCGAAGGCAGCTTTCTCGATATCACCGACCGGAAAAAAGCTCTGGAAGAACTTTATAAATTGAAAGATGATCTGGCAATAACGGTTGGCCGGCGCACCGCAGAGCTGGAAGAGAAAGTGCAGAAACTCGATAAAAGCGAGAAAGCCATGCTGTATATGGTGGAAGATTTGAATGAACTGGCCGCCGAACTGCAGGAAGAACGCTGCAAGCTGCTGGCCTCCAACCAGGAGCTGGAAGCCTTCACCTATTCCGTTTCCCACGACCTGAGGGCGCCGCTGAGGGCCGTGGACGGCTACAGCAAATTTCTTTTGGAAGATTACGGCGACAAACTGGACACGGAGGGCAAACGTTTCATCCGGGTTATTCATGAAAACGCCGCCAAAATGGACAGACTGATTCTCGATCTGCTCAATCTGTCGCGTATTTCGCGGGTGGACATGAATCTGAAACAGGCGGATATGCGTAAGATCGCCGAGTCCGTGTTTCATGAGATTACCAGTGACGGTGAGAAAGAGGCCTTTCAATTTAGTGTCGAGAAAATGCCGCCGGTTGTCTGCGATACCGCTCTGATCAAACAGGTGTGGCAGAATCTGATCGGAAACGCGATCAAATACAGTTCCCGGTCCGAAATCAAGAAGATCGAGATCGGGGCTGAACAAAAAGATCATGAAATCATTTTTTTTATTCGGGACCGTGGAGCCGGATTCGATAAAAAATACGCGGGTAAACTGTTCGGTATTTTTCAGCGCCTGCACAGCGAGGAAGAATTTCCCGGTACCGGCGTGGGCCTGGCGATCGTGAAGCGCATCGTTCAACGGCACGGCGGCAGAGTGTGGGCCGGGGGCGAAACCAATCGGGGAGCGGTGTTTTACTTTACACTGCCGCTGCAGCAGAACCAGGGATTGTATAAATTGGAGTGCCAAAATGGAAAATCTGAACCAGGTTGAAATACTGCTGGTTGAAGACAACCCCCGCGACGCGGAGATGACACTTCGGGCGCTGAGAAAGAACCATCTGACCAATAAAGTGCTGGTTGTGGGCGATGGTGAACAGGCGCTGGATTATCTCTATACCCGCGGAAAATACGCCGAACAGGACTATGACTGTCGTCCGAAAATTATCCTTCTGGATCTGAAACTTCCCAAGGTGGACGGGAAGGAGGTGCTGTGCACCATAAAAAGCGATCCCGATAAAAAGATGATTCCGGTTATTGCGCTCACCTCTTCCAGGGAAGAGCGTGACATTTTCGAGACCTATCAACTGGGAGTGAACAGCTATATCGTCAAACCGGTTGATTTCGATAAATTCGTGGAAGCGGTGAATGAAATCGGTTTATACTGGCTGTTATTGAATCAGCAGTAGGCAGATGCTTTCCGGATTGGTTTAGAGGTGATCATGGATCCATTGAGAATCCTGTTTGTAGAAGATCTGGCCGCCGATGCGGAGATGGCCCGGCGTGAAATTTCCAAAGAGAAAATTACCTTTACTTTCAGGGTTGTGGATACAGAAAAGGAATTCAGGAAAGCCCTGGCCGAGTTCAGGCCCGATCTGATTGTTTCCGATTATGCCATGCCGCAATTCGATGGAATGAGCGCTCTCAGAATCACCCGTTCACAACCGGATTATATCCCTTTTATCATGCTCACCGGTTCGATGAACGAGGAAACCGCCGTGGCCTGCATGAAAGAGGGGGCCGACGATTACGTGCTCAAGGAAAAGATCAGGCGTCTTCCATTTGCCGTGCGTGAAACACTGGAAATGAATCATGTAAGAAGGGAAAGAAAGCGAGCCCTGAGCGCGCTGCGCCGCAGTGAGGAGAAGTATCATCTGCTGATCCGGAATCTGAACGAGGGGCTGATGCAGGTGGATCATAACGATCGGATTCTGTACGTGAATGAAGCGCTTTGTCGAATGTTCGGCTATTCGGAAGAGGAGCTGACAGGAAAGATCGGATATAAAATCCTCATTTTTAAGGAAGATCAGGAGATCATCAAAGAGAAGAATCGGTCGCGTACGGAAACGCCTCATGAAAGATACGAAATTCGCGGCAGAAAAAAAACCGGTGAGATCATCTGGCTCAGTATCAGCGGTTCTGCTGTAACCGATGAAAAGGGAAAGGTGACCGGCTCGGTGGGTCTGCTGACCGATATCACCGAGGGCAAGCGCGCGGAAGAAAGATTGCGGGAGAGCGAGCTTCGATTTAAAACTCTTTTCAATGAATCACCCGTTTCCATTATTATTCATGATAAAGAGACGGGCGAGATCATCGATGCCAATGAGTCGGCCTATACCGCATACGGTCTGAACAGCCTGGACGATTTGAAAAAGAATGCCTTCTGGACTGAACCGCCCTATTCGGCCGATGACGCGTTGAAATGGATACGGAAAGCCGCCGCAAGCGGAATCCAGACTTTTGAATGGAAAAACCGAAGAGCCGACGGCCGTTTTTTCTGGGAGTTTGTTACGCTCAGGCGAGTGGTTGTAAATGGTGTCGAAAGAATACTGGCAACATCCGTGGACATCACCGAACGCAAAAAAGCGGAAGAAACCATGTACGAGCAGCAGGCTCTGCTGACGGCTATCTATCGCAACGCGCTGCTGGTGCTGATGGTAGTCGACACCGACAGACGCATTCAGCAGGTCAACGGTTTTGCAGCTCAGTTTGCCGGCAGGGACGTAAAGGAAATGGTCGGATTGCGCGGCGGTGAGGCGCTGCGATGCCTGCATGCTTTGGACGATCCGAAGGGTTGCGGATTTGGAGAATTCTGTCAACAGTGCATCATTCGCAATACAGTTCTTGACACGCTCGAGACGGCGAAGACGCATCTGCAGGTCGAAGCACCATACCATTTCTTAAAGGATGAAAAGGATGTTCAGGAAATGACGTTCCTGACTTCGACCACACCCATTATGGTCAAAAACGAGCGTATGGCTCTCGTGACCTTGCAGGATATAACTGATCGAAAACGAGCACAAGACAAACTTCTGGAGAGCGAAAACCGGATGCGTGCGATTATCGAAGGCACGCCTCATCTGTTTTTCTACACCCAGGATACCGATGCAAAGATCACCTATATCTCGCCGTCTGTGGAGGTTATTACCGGATATTCCGTGAGTGACTGGCTTGCTTCGGTTGATTGGTTTATTACAGACAACAAATTGAATGATTACGCCCGTTCCAGAACCCGGGCCCATCTGCGCGGAGAATATACCAAAGGGCCGATTCCGCTTGAAATCTGGCATGCGGACAAGCATTCGATCTGGCTGGAAATCTACGAAACGCCCGTGTTCTGCGATGAAAAAGTTGTTGGCATTCAGGGAGTGGCACATGATATCACCGAACGCAAAAAAGCGGAAGAGGCGCTGCAAATTTCTTTACAGGAAAAAACCCGTCTCATCGGAGAGCTGTATCATCGAACCAAGAATAACATGCAGGTCATCATGTCCATGTTGTCCATACAGGCCGGACGGATGAAAAATGAGCGGCTCAGGGCTGTGGTGCAGGAGAGCGTCAATCGAATCCAGACCATGGCTCTGGTGCATGAGAAACTCTATCAGTCGCGAAGTCTGTCACGCATCAATCTGGATGATTATATTCGTGAACTGGCGCAGTTGCTGGTACGAACCTATAATGTGTCGCCAGGGAAAATCAAACTGTCTTTTGAGCTGGATCCGATCCCCGCGTTGATCGATTACGCGGTGCCCTGCGGGCTGATACTGAATGAACTCATTTCCAACGCTTTCAAATACGCTTTTCCCAAAGGACAAAGCGGCAGTGTGCGGGTCGGATTGCGGCGAATAAGAGAAAAAAAGACCATTGAACTGACGGTTTCGGACAACGGCATCGGCCTGCCTCACAACTATGATTACAGGAGTTCCAGTACGTTCGGGTTGCCGATTATCGTGGCTATCGCGGAGCATCAGCTGCAGGGGAAAATAGAATTCCAAGGCGAAAAGGGATTGACCTGCCGCGTCGTATTTCGTGATGATCAGTACGAAGAAAGGGTTTGAACATGCCGCAAAAGATCAAAATACTGCTTGTCGAAGATGAAGCCATTACCGCGCTGCAGCTGAAGGATGATCTTGAACGCATGGGATATGATGTCCACAAACCTCTCGCAACCGGAGAAGCGGCTGTGAAGGCGGTTAAGGGCGGCCGCTTCGATCTGGTGATGATGGACATTCGGCTGGCCGGCAGGATGGACGGGATCGAGGCGGCAATGGAAATTGCATCGAGTGATGATGTTCCGATTGTCTTTATGACCGGGTATCGCGATGAAGATATGCAGGTTCGAACACGCGCAATACGCTCGGCGGCCTATCTGGTCAAACCGGTTTCTCTTGATGATATTCAGCGGATCATAGACGGATTATTCAGTAAGAAATGAACAATCAATCAGGCTGCCGATGATAATGTGTTGAGCACCATACTGAAACAGCGAACCCAATCGACAACCTTAACATCGCGGGAGGAGATCTCATGGCCAAAAACTGCGCTTTTTGCGGAAAGCCCCTGACCTTCAAAGATTCCTTTGTCTGGGAATCCCGGCCCATCTGCAAGTCCTGCCTGAAATCACGGCAGCAGCCGGCGGAAACCTCAACGGCGCCCGGTGCGGTGGATGCCGTCGAAACGGAAAAGGAAAAAACCGAGAAAGAGACGGAAGTATTTTCCGAAGAGAAGGTCAAAAAGGAGCTTCAGGGGTGGGGCATCGGACTGATCGTGCTGGGGATTATCCATCTTGTGGTTTCGAAATTTCTGGATCCGACCTGGGGCATCGTGATCATCGTTTTGGGCATCGCCAACCTCGCGCTGATGAAACCCTGGCTGTTTGTCGTCAACGGCGTGGCATTGATTGCTGTGGGCATTATGAATTTCGCCACGCCCCTCAGGGTGCTGGGTGTGTTTCAGATCGTCTGGGGCATTCAGGAGTTTGTCAAATACGGCAAGTACCGTAAATGGGCCGCCGCGAATGCCATGCAGGGCAATGTGCGGGAATAACCCCGTTATCCAGGTTCGGATTTTCGAGTCCCGGGGCTTAATCATTGTGAAAGGATACGGGCCATGATCAGATCGTCCTGGTTTTATGGGTTTGTTTCACTCGCTTGTCTTGCCGCTGCCTGCAAAAAACCGGGCGGAGGGCCGGAGGAGAACGGCACTTTCACTATTCACAATCTGGGTGTGAAATTCGGATCTTACAACGCGGGCACTGGCCGGGCCGGTGATTTTATCTTTCAGGCGTCACAAAACAAGGTTTTCCTGGAATTCGGAGCCGTGGTGGGCGACGGACAGGGCGGCATCAAAGAGCTTCCCACGTTTGAATACAGGCTGGATAAAGACGCCTGGATCACGGCCATCGCATCCGGAACGGTCACCCGGTTCGTGTATCAGTCTGAAACTCAGGACTATGAATTTTCTGTCCGTTCCGATGAGGATCCCGACTGGACTGTGGGGTATGATCATGTAAAGAATCCCCGGGTGGGTATGGGCGACCGGGTCATGCCGGGCGACACGCTGGGCAATCCCGGCACCTGGTCCGCCACGCTGGTACGTTTCGAAATCATGATCAACAACTACGCCACGGGTCTTTCTTACTGCCCCTTCTGCTGTTTTCTGCCCGAATCGACGTTGGTCTATCAGAACCGCGTCCGTCTGCTGGTTGATCAGTGGGAGGCCTTCAAAGGGGATACAACGATCTACGATGATCATCTCTGGCCCTGGCCGGGCTGCCGGATGGAGTCGATGGTGACGTATTGAGGCGGCCTTGCGGCCCTTCGGGACG
>DSAB01000101.1 GCA_011388275.1 bacterium
CTTACGAATTACGATTCACGTATTACGGTTTTTTATCCGCTTCCCTCTCAGAACTTCGGCGCTCTGATGTATTTTAAAACGACCAGCATTCCCAGCGAGGCAATGAGAGCCGCGCCGAAAATTCCGCAGGTTAAGTGCAGACTCCATCCCCACCAGAGGGGCGCGTTGACCAGAATACCGTAACCCAGAATGATGGGAACCATGAACAGATTCATCAGGCCGATTTCGATGACCACAGGCGTCTTGAATTCCGGATCCACGATCCTGAGCAGAAGCAGCCCGCTGGAAACCGTGCCCGTGGCTGCGCCGTAGATGCCCACCATTCTTTCGATGTTGTAATCCCAGAGTCTCCTTCCCAGAAAAATGATCACGGCTGTTGTCACGAATCCGCCGATCAGAGCCATCAGCGCCACAGGGACAATATAGGCCCAGAGCACCACAACCTGAATCGCCATCACGGTGGAAACGATCAGATAATCGACGGCAAAGCCCGTGATGCGCCGCTGAAGCCCGGGATCGATGAGATGGTCGATTTTCATCTGCTTCATGATCAGCTTGACGAGAAAAGCGATGGCCATCCCGAAAAAGAAGAAAAATCCCCAGAGCATTTTGGCAACGTCTAAGGGCAGTATTTTCCCCAGCAGGACAATCAATCCATAGGTCAGCACGTACACAAAACCGATCAGCGCCGCGTGAAAGGCCAGGGTTTCGATGTTTCCGGAATGCATGGTCAGACTGCCCGCGGGTTCCTTCTTTTTGTGTTTGGGAAGGATGCCTTTCAGGAAATGGAGCGGAAGCGAGCTGTCGGTATGGGCGGTATGTCCTTTGCGAATACCCCAGTTGGCCAGAGGCACACCGATGAAGAATGAAAACAAAAACCCGACGGCGGCGAAAGTCAGACCAATGGTCGCGGCGTGTTCAAACCCCACGGTTTCCCAGACTTTTCCGAATGACAATGCCTGTCCGGGACCCTCTTCGAAACCCAGGGGAACGAGAAAACCGAAAGTGGGAAACAGGTTCCGACCGAAGAGTCCTAATAGCAAGACAAGACCGCCGCCTATTATGGCCTGAAGGGAAAAGCAGATACTTTGAACAAAGGCCATCCAAAGCGATCCCTTGACGGTGTCTTTTCCGCGGATTTTATTCTTTTCGGTTTCGCTGCCGCCTGAAAAGCCCACGGCGATGAAGGAGATGTTGAAAAAATGGTAGGCAAAATTTTCGAGTATAGAAGCCTCGGTTTTCACCATGCCGGTGCTGATGATGATCAGCCCCAGGATTCCGCCGACCAGGCAGCTGGGAATCAGAAAATATTGAAAGAATCGCAATTTGTTCCGAAGAAAAATTCCGACCAGCAGCATGATGGATAGAAACCCGAAAGTCAGCATGGATTCAAAGGGAAACGGGTTGGTCATCTCTCTCTCCTTTGTTTTTTAACCCTGTCTCCGCCTGAGCGGAAACTTTGCCGCGGTGAATCATTCTCCGCGGCCCATGCGGGAAAATCTTCCCTGAATTTCTTTCAAGCCTGCAACGATGCCGATTCTGCTGTGATTCAGTTTTTTTGAGCGGCAATTTCCGAAGCGCGGAACCAGAGATGGGCACGCTGTCCCAGAGCCCTGCGCCGGGTGATGAGACCGTATGAAACCAGCACAAACACCGAATACACTCCGAAAATACCCAAAGTAATCCAGGAGTAAACCATATTCCCGGTTGTAAAGGTTCGAAGCGGCAGCGGTATGATGAGAATCAGGGGGATGGCCAGCATGAAGGCGATCCCCGAAGCATAGGTATAATCGACCGCGACCGGCGATTCAAACTCGGGATCCACGGCGCGAAGCAGCGCCAGCCCGGTAGAAAGCGTTCCCGTGGATACGCCGAAGATGAACAGGGTGCGGTAAAAACGGTGATCGGAGAAGAGCCGGGAACAAAACCAGAGGGTGCCGAAAAAAGTGGCGGCCGCGCCCGCGCCGGCGATGATGGTCAGAGGCAACCAATATTGGGCGACGGCGGTAATGGATATCGCGGCAACGGCG
Source organism: bacterium (assembly GCA_011388275.1). Classification (GTDB taxonomy): domain Bacteria; phylum Zhuqueibacterota; class QNDG01; order QNDG01; family DSAB01; genus DSAB01. Next base: position 2,031 of record DSAB01000101.1, read on the forward strand.
CTGGTCACCATGATGTCCACGCTCAGGCCCGAGATCCGCGTCATGGTGCGGTTGTCGACGATAAAATCCAGTCCTGTGGTTTTGAGAATTTTTCGGACGAACAGGCCGACTGTGACGGCAAAGATAAAATGCAGCCCCCAAAGATTGGCGGCGAGTTCATGACCGATGGGACCGATCATGTCGAGCAGAACCGTGATGCCCTTGAGAACACCCCAGGCGCCCAGGTAACACATGAGCACCAGAGCGATGTGCAGCGACACGGAATCCACGGCTTCGGTGTCCGTTGTCTGGTAGGCGCCGACCTCCAGTTTGCTTCCCCGGGGACGGATGCCGGTCTGCGTCTCTTTTTTTCGCATGTGCCGCAGTTCCTGCTTCGAAATCCATCCTTTTCTCAGTGCGTGGTTGATGAGGAAGATGCCGCCGAAGCAGCAGAGAACGAATCCGATGGCGGCAAAGGTCAGGCCGATATTGCCGGCGTCCTCAACGCCGTGAATCTTCCAGGCTTCACCGATAGAGAAAGCCTGGCCGGGTCCTTCGGCGAAACCCAGCGGCAGAAGGAACCCGAACGAGTGAAACAGGTCCGGCATAAACGTATGGATCAGGATCAGAGTCAGTCCGAAGCCGATGATGGCCTGCAGGACAATCTGCGAGATAACGGCGATGGACGTCTGAAAAACCACGGGCCCCCGTTTTTCCTCTTTCGGCGGCATGCGGAGGCCCAGGGCGATGAAGGACAGCCCCAGGAAATGATAAGTGATCTCGCCCAGCTGGGCGGAAGTAAATCCGATATGCGGAAGCAGAAAATTGTACAAAGGAAGAATCAGAAAACTCGCGGTCAAGGCGTTGGGAATGAGGTATTTTTGAAAAAACCTGACGCTGGCACGCAGCAGGGTTCCGGTAAGAATCGCGATGGATATGATCCCCAGGTTGACGAAAATAGGCCAGGAGAAATTCATGCTCCCCTCCCGTTCATGTGAATGAAAGTGGATGGAATTTTTTATGATGCATAAATATTTTGGATAATTTATATAAAATATTAAATTCTTTGAAAAGGCACAACAACGAATTGAGTATGACCAAAGATAATCCGACACGAAAATTCAACCCTTTGCTTTACCTTCTGGTTCGAGTAACTCTGGTTCCGTATTTGATTCTTAAATACCGGATCCGGAGCAAGAACGCGAAATTATTCAAAACCCTCAAACCGCCCTTTTTACTCATTCCCAACCATGTGAGCATGTTCGATCCGCCCATGGTCAATATTTTCGTTCCCCACCGGGTTCATTTTGTGGCCGCGGATACCAACCTGCGCACACCCATAGGAAAATGGGCGCTGGAAAAGATGTGCCGGGTAATACCCAAGACAAAGGCGGTTTCCGATTCTTCCACGGTGCGGCGCATGATCGCTCTGGCGCGCAAGAAACGGGTGATCTGTATCTTTGCCGAAGGACGTTCCACATGGGACGGTGTGACCCATGGCATTTTCTTTTCCACATCGAAACTGATCAAAATACTCAAGGTGCCGGTGGTGGTGCCCCTCATTCGGGGCGGGTATCTGACGCATCCCCGCTGGGGCAGTTCGGTGCGGCCGGGCAGAATGGTCATCGAGTATACAAAGATTTTCGATAGGCCGGAACTGAAAAAAATGACTCCGGAAGCCATTCATGAGCGCCTTAACCAGGCCATGTGGAACGATGATTATGCCTATCAGCGCGAAACCGGCCTTCGTTTCAATTCCAAAAAAGGGGCCGAATATCTGGAACGGGTGCTTTATGCGTGTCCGGTTTGTGAAGCCACCGGGAAACTGCGGTCGGAAGGCAACCGGTTTATCTGCACGGCTTGCGGGTTCGAGAACCGCTGGACCCCGGAGGGGTATCTGGAACCCGTCAATCGTCCGGATCAGCCCACGCGCAAAATGCCGGACTGGTTTCAGTGGCAGAATGAATTCTGCGGCCGCATGATTCAGAAAATGATAGACAAAAAAAGCAAAGATCCGATCTTTACCGATGAAGATGTCACATTGAAGCGGGGGCTGAAAATGCAGCCTCTGGAAAATGTGACCCGGGGCAGGATGGTTTTGTATCTTGACCGTTTTTGTCTCACGAGTGAGCATGAAGAGCATGTTTTTCCCATTAATGAGACGCATGGCATTCAGGTGCTTCTGGGCAATAAATTCGAGTTTTACTTCGGCAGTGCCGTATACAAATTTGAATTTTCCAATCCGCGCTGTTCCGGTTTTAAATACATGAATGCGATACAAAAAATCGCTCCGCATAAAACAGAGCTGGAGTAATGCCTCCGGATGATTGCCGGGGCTCAATCAAAAGGGAAAGAGGAGAGGTGTCATTATGAAAAAACGAACAGCTTTGATTCTGATTGTATTGATCGCGTTTCCGGCCTTTGGTCAGAAACAGGACATTACCAAAACGGGCTGGAATTTCGGCATGCTGCCGGTTCTCGCCTTTAACCAGGATCTGGGGTTCGAATACGGCATTCTTTTCAATCTCGTCAATTTCGGTGACGGCAGCCGTTACCCCAATTACAATCAAAAAGTGTATATCGAGGCCTCCCGGTACACCAAGGGAAGCGGCATATACCGCATCTATTACGATTCCTACACGCTTATACGCGGCATTCGTTTTATCGGGGATATCAGTTATCTGCCGGACCGGGCCTATTCCTTTTTCGGGTATAACGGATATGAATCGGTCTACAACCCCAACTGGATCGATCCGCAGGCGGATGAGTACAAGACACGGATATTTTATAACTACGACCGGGATTTTCTGCGTATCAAAATGGATTTTCAGGGCCGGATTCAAGGCGATCGGTTGCGCTGGGCCGCCGGGATCGCAGGCCGGAATTTCCGAATCGGTTCGGTGGATGTGAAAAAGATGAATAAGGGTCAATCGGACGAGGACAAGCTTCCGCCCCTTTCCGAGCAGCCGGGTCTGTATGATCAATACGTCGAGTGGGGCCTGATTCTCGAGGAGGAGAAAGACGGCGGTTTCATCACGACGTTAAAAGCGGGTATTGTTTACGACACACGCGACGCGGTCTCCGACCCGGGCAGGGGAATCTGGTCAGAAGCCACTCTCGTTACTTCGCCGAAATTTCTCGGCAGCGATTTCGCGTTCACCAAACTCAATCTGACGCACAGGCAGTATTTTACGCTGCTGCCGAGAACCCTGGTGTTCGCGTATCGTCTGGGTTATCAGACAACCCTGGCCGGAAAGACGCCGTTCTTTTATCTGCCGTTTATCGAGCCGTCGGAGCTGGTGGCCGCCAGAAGCGAGGGTCTGGGCGGCGCCCAGTACAATCGGGGAATCATGGTTAACCGGATGATCGGCGAGGCGATGGCTTATGGAAACTTCGAGTTTCGTTTCAAATTCTGGCGCTTTACCGTGGCCAATCAGAATATTTACCTCGGCACCAATCTCTTTCTGGACGCGGGGCGGGTGGTCACGCCCTACGAGTTCGACGATTTCAACGTGGAACCGGGCGCGGACGACCTGAGCGATTACCTCAAACCGGATACCGAGAAGATTCACTATTCCGCCGGGCTGGGGCTCAAGATCGTGATGAATCAAAATTTCATCGTTTCCGTGGATTATGGCATGGCGCTGGACAAGCAGGATGGAGACAGCGGGCTGTATATTCTGCTGAATTATTTGTTCTAGGTGCCGAGAATCGTGATTCGTGATCCGAAAAAGAGTTTATCCCGGCTTTTAATATTCTTTCTATTATTTCAGAGCCGGGATGAGAGGTGAAGACGTGAGGGAAAGAATGTCATCCCCGTCCCGCGTATGCGGGATAAACTCCAGCGGGGATCCAGGTCTTTTACATGATATGATAATGGATGTATTTCTTTAGCCCGGGGCTGAAGCCACCGGGCTAAATGATTCCTTGATGATCGAATACAGTTTTAAGGTATACTCTGATCCGGCTCCGAAACCCCTGCGGGGCTTTCGATCGGATGAGCAGGATTCATCAGACATACAATAATGTAAGGAATAATTATAGCCCCGGGATTTATCCCGGGGCTATCCTATAATTCCTTAATCCGAATATTCCGGTACCACACATCGTCCCCGTGATCCTGCAGGCCGATGTAGCCTTCGCGGTATTTGCCGAATTCCGGGAAATCCCTGAATTTGCTGTTGGCAACCATCTTCTCCCAGTCGGGCGTGCCCAGGTGGTATTCCAGCACGGTCTCGCCGTTCATCTTGTGCACCACCGTGCCCTTGAACACCATGATCTCCACCTGATTCCACTCGCCGGAGGGTTTGGCGTTCTGGGGAACGGCCGGGATCAGGTCGTACAGGGCGCCGGCCTGCCGGTTGCCGTCTTTTCCCAATTTGGCATCCAGGTGTCCCTCATTGCACAGGACCTGCATCTCGGGCGCTGATTTCCAGATGGGTTCGTCTTCCAGTTCCTCGGCCAGATAGAAGATGCCGCTGTTGCCTTTTGGAGATATTTTCCATTCCAGCTTCAGATGGAAATCCTTGAACCTTTGTTCGTAGATGATGTCGCCGCCGCCCCCGCCGGCCTCGCCTTCGCCGGAGCCGACGCATTTCAGGGCGCCGTCCTCGATGACCCAGCCTCGATCGGGAAAGGATTCCCTTCCGTAGCCCCGCCAGCCGCCAAAGGTCTTTCCGTCAAACAGGAGCATGAAGCCCTCTTCTTTTTCTTCGGCCGTGAGGGTGTTCAGCGCGGTCTCTTTCTGAGTGTCGCCGGACCGGCAGGCGGAAAAAATCAGCCCGGCCGTAAACGCCAGGGCGATCATTAACAGGATTGTCTTGTTCATCGTTGTACCTCTTTTAAATATTCATGAAACGATTATTTCGGCATGGCGGGCAGGCTGTATCCCTCGCGATAGGTATGCTTGATGAGCTCCTGCGCGAAGGCGGCCGCGCTCACGGGTTCGGTCCAGGTCTTGTCAAAGGTCGGGTGTCCGTCCCTGATCTCAAATCCGTCGGCGATAACGGTCTTGATCATCTCCTCGTCGCCGATGTTCGTGAACCGCATGTTCTCGCCGTCCCATTTCAGTTCCTTATTCAGGGCTTGCAGGCGTACGGCCAGCACGCCCATAACGACCATCTCGTTGAAGGGACCGGCTTCGCTGAAGGGGGAAGCAGGCGCCACGCGGTTCTCCGGCGATTCCTTACAGGCCCGAACCCAGTCCATCTCATGGGTTGTGGGCACACGGCGCACGGTCCGGGGAACCTCCGGCACCCGGCCCGAGAGCAGCCAGGGATTGCGGCCGTAGCAGCCGCAGATGAGCTTGTCCTTGGTGCCGTGGAAGATCACGCCGCCTCCGCCGTCGTTCATGTCTTTTCCTTCCGGCCAGTTGTCCGGCATCAGGGGACGCAGACCGCCGTCGTACCAGGTGATTTCAACCCGGGGAAGCCGGATTCTCGCGTTGACGGGTTTCTCTCTTTTCGGAAAGACGAGACGGACCATCTGGGCGTTGGGTGCGCAGTCGGTAAGGAGCAGGGTGGAGCTGCCCTGTGCCCGGACAGGATATCCCAGTTCCAGGGCCTTGAACACGGGGTGAAGAATATGGCAGGCCATATCGCCCAGGGCACCCGTGCCGAAATCCCACCAGCCGCGCCAGTTCCACGGAGTGTAGATGGCGTTATACGGGCGCATGGGTGCCGGGCCCACGAACAGATCCCAGTTCAGGGTTTCTGGAACGTTCATGACCTCAGTGGGCCGGTTCAGTCCCTGGGGCCAGATGGGCCGGTCGGTAAAGGCTTCTACTTTTTCGATTTCGCCGATCTCGCCGTTCCATATCCATTCGCAGACCAGATTGACTCCTTCGCCCGAGGAGCCCTGATTGCCCATCTGGGTGGCCACCCTGTACTTGTCCGCCAGTTTGGTCATGAGGCGGGATTCGTACACGGAGTGTGTCAGGGGTTTTTCCATGTACACGTGCTTGCCCAGGGTCATGGCGTGGGCCGCGATGACCGCGTGGGATTGATCCGAAGTGGCGATCATGACGGCGTCGATGGAACCGGCCATCTCGTCGAACATCCTGCGCCAGTCCCAATACCTTTTGGCGTCGGGATAGCGTTCGAACACGTGGCCGGCGTATCCCCAGTCCACGTCACACAGGGCCACGATGTTTTCTGTTTCCTCAACGGCCTTGAGCAGGCCGGCTCCCCGACCCCCGATGCCGATGCCGGCGATGTTGAGTTTGTCACCGGGCGCATGATGGCTTCTCCGTCCGCCGGCGGCCCGGGAGGGCGCGATGCTGAGCCCTGCCAGAGCCGCGGCCGAGCTGCCTAAAAATCTTCTTCTTGAAAGGTTTGTCATGGCGGTTTTTCCCTGTTTATCAATGGTTCGCAGTGATTGTCAATTGTGCCGTTTGCCTGATATGGGGTTATTGAATTATAATAAGAGCCAGACTAAAATGCAAGGGAAATTCTGGGATAGAAAAGAGCGTGAGGGGTGAAGACGGGAGAAAAGGCATAGGGCAGAGGGCATAGCACATAGCGCATAGAGACAAGATGAAAAGCGCAGATCCACACCCGGCCGTTCACCCATATTTTCTCAACTCCTCTTCCACCCGCTCCGCCAGAAAAATCTTCAGCAGCGACTGATAGGGCACATCCCGCAGGGTCGTGATAAATCCAGCGCCATGCATTTTCTCCTTGACTTTTTCCTTCTCACTGAATATGTTAAAAAAACGACACGCATTTTACAACCCGGACATAAAATTCGCACTTCTGGTAAATACGCTGCCCTGAAACAGCGGCTTTTATCTGTTTCATTTCCAGGACAGAGGGGAGAAAGTATATTTGAGCGGACGATGATAATGAACCCGGACGAGAATCAAAATATTAAAAACCTCATTCATCAGCATGCCGACCGGCTCATGAAACTGCCCGGAGTCGTGGGCGTCGGTCAGGGTCTGCATGAAAACAAGCCCTGCATTCGAGTCTTTCTTCAAGAAGATTTACCCGGAGTGAAAAAGAAGATACCCAATTCACTGGATGGAGTGTCTGTTGTCACTCAGGTCACCGGCCCGTTCCGGTCATCCGCCTTATAAATACATTCACCTTTAATAAAGGGAGGGAAGATGAAGGTATTTTCCAGAAACACGAGGTCCAAATTTTTGGCGGTATTCCTTGCGCTGGGCATGGCCGCGCTGATTTTCACTGTGTGCAGTGAACAGCCCGACATCACCGGGAGTTCCCGCACGGAGGCGGAGCCGGTCCGGCTGGGCAGGCAGAATCAGCAGGTGCAGGCCGTCATGAGGGTTCAGAACAAGCATACCGATGACCTGATGAAAATTCCGGGCGTCACGGGTACGGGAACCGGGCTGAATGAAGAGGGTGAACTGGCGGTTGTGGTGTATACCATAATCCCTGATGTACCGGGAATTCCCCGGGCCATCGAAAATATACCGGTTTATGTCAAGGTTACGGGGCTGTTTGTTGTGCAGGCCGACCCCAAATCCCGTTTTCCCAGGCCGGTTCCGATCGGGGTTTCTACCGGGCATCCGGATATTACGGCCGGAACCCTGGGCTGCCGGGTCAGGGATTCGCAGGGAAACGTATATGCGCTCAGCAACAACCACGTGTACGCGAATGTCAACAAGGCATCCATCGGTGACAATGTTTTGCAGCCGGGCAAGTATGATGGCGGAGTGGATCCTGATGATGCCATCGGAACGTTATTTGATTATGAACCCATTCTGCTGAACGGTCCTGATAACTATATGGACGCGGCCATCGCGGCCACAACGACCGGGTATGTCGGTTATTCCACGCCTTCGGGCGACGGATACGGCACACCCAGCGCGACGATTGCCGGCGCGTATATTGGACAGAAAGTCCAGAAATACGGACGCACCACCGTGTGGACACACGGAGAAGTCTCGGAGATCAACGTCACCGTGGATGTCTGCTATACCACCCGGGGGCCGTTTCAGTGCAAGGACTACGGCCGTTTTGTGGATCAGATCACGATCACTCCGGGGACCTTCAGCGACGGAGGAGATTCCGGTTCGCTCATCGTCACGGACGACAGCAAAAAGAACCCCGTCGCGCTGCTCTTCGCCGGAAGCAGCACACATACCATCGGAAACCCCATTCATTATGTCCTGGACCGGTTCAATGTCACTGTCGATGACGGCAGCGGAGCCGAGCCTCCCAACAATCCGCCTTCCGCGGATTTCAGCTACTCGGTTTCCGGACTCGAGGTGTCGTTCACGGATAAAAGCACGGACAGCGACGGCAGTATTGTCTCCTGGAACTGGAACTTCGGTGACGGATCGAGTTCAACGGTTCAGAATCCGACTCATACCTATGGTACGGAAGGCACCTATACCGTTTCTCTCACCGTGACCGATGACGACGGCGCCACGGACACGGCGTCCAAAGACGTGACTGTATCGTCATCCGCCAATGATCCGCCTTCCGCGAATTTCAGCTACTCCGTTTCCGGGCTCGAGGTGTCGTTTACGGACGAAAGCACGGACAGTGACGGCAACATTGTTTCCTGGAGCTGGGATTTCGGTGACGGAGCTGCTTCCACACAACAGCATCCGGTTCATACATTTGCCGCTGACGGCACGTATACGGTTACATTGGATGTCACCGATGACGGAGGAGCCTCGGACAGCATTTCCAAAGACGTGACAGTCACTTCCGGCGCCACGGGAATTAATCTGACGGCGACGGGATGGAAATACAGGGGCCTTCAGAAAGTCGACCTGGCCTGGACAGGGGCTTCGGGCACTTCGATTGAAGTATACAGGGACGGCGTTCGAATCGCGGTTACGGAGAATGACGGGGCGTATACGGACAATATCGATAAACGCGGCGGAGGCACTTACGTCTATCAGATCTTTGACGGATCGGTCTGGTCGAATGAGGCCACCGTCGTCTTTTAGTGATTCGGAAGCATATAACCATACAAAGGCACGGTTATAAACCGTGCCTTTGTATTATCCAGGTCGTTGGGACCGGCCCTCAAATGGGTGTTTTGATTACTCAGGCCTTACAGGGGGTGTCTGTTCATTTTGCCTGTAAATCCGGGCCGGGGGGTTCACGATTTTATTTGATCAGCAGCACCTTTCTCCGGCTCGCCAGGGAGCCTGCCCTGAGCACGGCGATGTAGGCGCCGCTGGACACAGGCTGCCCCGCTTCATTCTCTCCATTCCAAAGGATTTCATGA
>DSAB01000094.1 GCA_011388275.1 bacterium
ACACTAAGTTTGAACTAAACATCCAGGACCTGATAAATCACAATCATCGGGAGCTTGAATCGAACAATTTTCATAACCTGAATAACTCAGTTCACAAATATAAAAACCGAAATCTGAATAATGACATGTGTAACAAACACCAGCTGCATTGGATGCACCTGTTATAATTATCACAAAGAATACGATTAGCAACAATATTATGGATCCTTTTTTCATACTAACCTCCTTATTATGGGTCTCTGGTCATTCTGGCTTTACTGAAATCGATATATGGACAATTGAGCATAATCATCAACAGGAGATTTGATAATAAATAGCTTGTCATCACACCCCCCAGCCAATCGAATTTTATCCTTAAAATACCTTGAAAATATTAATTCCCCCTCTTTGGTATAAACTTCCAATAAACTCGCCTCTTTCATCCCCATTTTGGGTGATATAAAAATACTAATGAATATATAACCATTTAAAACAATCATTCCGTTTGTCGCTGTAGGAACTGTTTGAGTAAACGATCCATCACCGACCTGCTCGATCTTATGTGGCTGAATATACTTTGAAATACGGTTAACGACCATCAACAATTTTCCTTCAAGAGAATATTTATAAATCTGAACTGGATTTACCCTGGCGAAGTATACAAATTGATCATCAAAACCTAAATGACCAATAGAAAAATTACTATAATAGTTAGAACCGTAAAAACTCAAGGGTATCTTATACCCAGATCCTTTTTCACCAAATGATTTAATATAAACACCATTAGAATTGAATTTATGGATGACTTTTTCATTCTCCGGATCATAGTAACTGACATAAATATTTTTCTCTTCATCAATTGTGAATTTACCACGTAATGGATCTAATTCATGATTAATCCGTATCGATCTGGAATAATTACCCTCTGTATCAATAACGCTTAAACGGCTGTTTCCAGGATCATATACATAAAGTGAATCGTCATGACTGATCAATAGGTTAAAATATCTGGAAAATTCCCCCGGCCCCTGACCAGGTCCACCAATTTTGTTTGTATATTGAAAATCATTATTATATTTTTTTATGGTACTTAATTGTCGATCAGCCATATAGACATCAGATTCACTGTCACAACATATTTTGAGAATCATATCAAATACTAAATTCGTATCAATACGGGATTCTAGAGTTTTTATCCATTTTAACTCATACCCTTGTTTCTTGATACGGGCGTCTTTATCCGTGACAGTAATGACTTTCACTCCCTCAACTTCCTCGCCTTCCGGCGCAGGCACGCTCCTATACTGCCGGCTGAGAATCCACTTTCCGCCTAAATTGATTATCACAAGAACCAATACAACCGACAAACCGCCGAATATCAGAATCTTTTTCATCTTCATAACCTTCTCTCCCTTCAATCAGATTAAATCAAGAACCGACTGAAAAACTGCCTCCAGCTTTTCATCCGGCTGCTGATAATATCGAATGATTCCATCCTGATCCACATAAACAAAGCAGATTACATATTTGACACGATATTTCTTGATGATTCTCATATCCGGATCGGATATTAAATCCCATGTTATTTTTTCCAACGGCGGATAACCCTTCAGCGCCGCCTCATTTTCGTTCGAAATACAGACAACTCCCACAGATTGTTTTTTTAACCGTTCCGAATATTCTCTCAGCATGGACATTCCTTTTTCACAGCTCGGGCAATGGGTCTTAAAAAAAACAAGCAGTGTTTTCTTGCCTTCCATGCTGACCCGTTCACCCCCGAGAGTTGTTTCCTCGAACAAATATCCTCTTTCTCCGACTTTCACCGGTTTATTAAAACGGATCATTTTTATCAAGCCGATATTTTCCCTTATCATACCGGGCAGCATGACCAGTACAATCAGTATCACGGCAACAACGACAACGGTTTCACCCTTCTTTAATTTCATTTCGGCACACCTCCACTCTCTGAAATCGTATCATCAATACATAGATTGAAAGTATGAGCAGCAATATGTTCTGAATACAATGTTCCTTGCCGGCCAGTTTTATATCACTGAAACCGAAGCAATTGCAGTTCATATCATATCCGCATACCCCGGCGTAAATTCCAGGCAGAAGGAAGTAGGATATCAAACCGGAACTTAATACAGAGGCATATTTCTGAAAATATTTGATAAAGAACAGTGTCCCCAGCAGGATCGCAAAAATAATCAGTATCATTGACCAGAACCGGGCCAGTGATAAACCAAAAGGAATGATCGTCATAACCGTGTGGACGAATTGATGACAGGCAACCGTTTTGCCGATTCCCGAAATCAGAAATAAAATTCCCAAAAATAAACAAACAATATTGGCGGTCCGGTTATGAATCCGATTCATCAGACAACCTCCGGCTGGATTCAAGGAGTATTCCCGTATTCTGTAAAATCAACGCAATAGATCGCCAACGGAAAAGATCATATTCTAAATCGAATACTCTGACAACTCTATGGAAATCGTTTGATCATCAATTCAATCAGCAAAGAACCGCGAAAAGGAAAACCGCATTAGCATGTCGTGGCGTTGTTGATAAAGAACACTAGATGGTGCAAGATTGTCGATTACGGCCCGATCTATAGCAAGAATGTAAAAAAAAAATATGATTTTTGTCAAGGATTATTTTAATTTCTCGAATTGACCGACCATGAAATACAAAAATATCCGAAAGAACAATGTATCGCAAACGAATAATAAGCTCCCAAATCGTTACCTCTTGCGATCTTTTCAACTCGGCATTTAACCCAAACGATTCATAAATAGAGAAAAGGGTGAATCGGGGAATAAAAAAGGGTGAGGCAGGTTGAAAAAGCAGGGGTTCCGATGATTCCATTCGAGAACAGCAGGGGAGATCCGCGACCCCCCACTGCCGGATGCCGGAATAACCGACTTGATTCATGAAATATCCCAAATGTCTTGGTTTAAAATGGATCCTGCTTAACAATATACAATTATCCCGGGCTGAAAACCGAACCCGAGCCGGAAAGCCTTAAGCGGATCAGGTCATGATTTATTCTTGACTTTTTCTGTATATTTTCGTATGTTTTTGTGTTTCTTGCCGAGAAGCGGCATACAGATACCGAAATATTTTCAGATACAGCATTCTTTAGTCTAATATGCCGCCGCCGCGCATTCAATACCGTGGCGGGAATGGAGCCTGTCTCCGACTGTGCCGACAGAACGGAACACCACAAACCGGACATTATGCCCATGAAATCCTCCCTGCTTAAAACCCTTCTCCGCCTGACCATTCCACTGGCCCTCATAGCCGTACTGATCCCGCTCTTTATGCGTCGCCCAAATAACGATGACGCGGAATCCGTGGAATACCGGACCGGCCGGGCCGCCGACCTGGGACCCGTGCCCGTGGAGGCGGAAGCGGCCTTCACCGGCGATCTGATCATGCGGGTCGAAGCCACGGGCATCGCGCGGGCCGCCCGATGTGTGGATTTAAAACCCCGCGCCGGCGGCCGCGTGACCGAACTGCCACACGGGGAGGGTGAACCGGTCCGTAAAGGCGAACTCATTTTGAAACTCGACGACACCGAGGCCCGTCTGGCCCTGCAGGAGGCTGAACAGAGCCTGGCCTCGGCCCGGGCCAAATTCGTGGACCTGCTGCTCGGGCACCGGAACACCCTCATCCCTGAGGACACCACCCTGCAGAAGGACCCGAATATCTGGTATCTTCAATACACCCGGAAGGAAGCGGAAAAAGCCCAAAAGCGCTTCGACGAAGGAAAGATTTCCAGCCATGATCTGGAACAGGCCCGCCTCTGGCATGAAAGCGCCGGAGCCTTTCTCTCCCAGAGACGGGAAGCGCTTCTGGCCACCCAGAGCGGCCTGACCGGCGCGTACCTGGCCTGGAAGCGGGCCCTGTATGAATGGGAGCAGACCACGCTTCCCGCCCCCTTTTCCGGCATCCTGGGCAACCAGGCGGTGCAAGTGGACCAGATCGTCAGCGCGGGACAGACCTGTTTCACCCTGGTGGACCTGTCCTCCCTTCGCGTCGAAGCCCATATCCTGGAAAGCGAGGTCAGCGGCATTCGCACGGGCCGGAAAGCCGAAGTCCGTTTCTCCGCCTTTCCCCTTCATCCGTGCGCCGGCCTGATTACGGCCGTCAATCCCCTGGTCGACCCGGATACCAAAACCTGCCGGGTCACGGTAAAGATTTCCAATCCCGAAAACCGGTTCAGAGACGGCATGTTCGCCTATGTCAGCCTGGAGGGATCCATCTACAACGAACGCTTTCTGGTTCCGCGTGAAGCGATTCTCGTACGCGACGACCGGGAGCTGCTGTTCATCGTCCGCGACGGAACAGCCAAATGGTCGTATGTGGATACCGGACTCAGGAATGAAAATTATGTGGAGATTCTTGGCTCTGTGATGGGCCTCGAGCCCGGCGAACCTGTGATCACCCGGGGACATTATACGCTGATTCATGACGCCCCCGTGACCGTGACAAACAACCCGCAGTAAACGGCCCCCGGCACACGGGAATTCAGATTCACCGGCAAGAGGCCCGCGCGACCCGTCATCCAACAGAAATTCGGCAATGCCCATGCAGCCCATTCAAACCTTCGTCAACCGACCCGTGGCCGTCATCATGTTTTACTGCGGCATTCTGCTTTTGGGAACCGTGTCGCTCAGCCGTCTCTCCGTGGACCTTCTGCCCGATTTGACCTACCCCAGACTCACGGTACAGACCCCGTACACCGACGCGGTTCCCGAAGAGGTGGAGCGCGTGGTAACCGTGCCCATCGAACAAACCATGGCCACCGTGCCGGGAATCCGTCGCGTCCGGTCTGTGTCCAGGGAGGGCCTGTCCCTGGTGATCGTGGAGTTCAACTGGGGCCAGAACATGGATTTTGCTTCCCTGAATGCCCGGGAGAAACTGGACGCCATGGGCAGCCTGCCGCCGGAAATCGGGAAGCCCACGGTGATCCGCTTGGATCCCGCTTCCCGGCCCTTTATGGTGTTAACCGTTACCGGCCGCGAACTGGCCGCCCTGAAAGAACTGTGCAGCGATGTTTTCAAGCGCCGGCTGGAGCAGATCCGGGGTGTGGCCATGGCCAGGGTCACGGGCGGCCAGGAAAAGGAGATTCAGATTCTGGCCGATCCCACGCGATGCCTGGCGCTGGGCGTCACCATCGACGCCATCGCCCGGGCCGTGGAGAACGCCAATATAGACATGCCCGGGGGAACGGTTCTGCGCGGGCGCTACCGGTATTCGCTTCGTACGCTGGGCGCATTCACCGACATCCATGAAATCGAAAACGTGACCGTGGCCTACACGGCCGCCGGACCCGTTCTGCTCAAGGACGTGGCCCGGGTAAGAGAAGGATTCAAAGAACGGACGGGCCGCACGCATTACAACGGACAGGAAAGCATCGGCATCCTTCTGCACAAGGAAACCGGCGGCAACACGGTGCGGGTGTCCGGGCAGGTTCAATCGATTTTGGAGGAGCTTCGCCTCGAATACCCCGAAATTCCGCTGATCATCGCCTACAATCAGGCCGATTTTATCTCTCAATCCATCGCCAATGTGATGCAGGCCATCCTTCTGGGCGGCATCCTGGCCTTTGTTGTGCTTTTTTTCTTCCTTCATGAATGGCGCCATCCCCTGAACATTGCCGCGGCCATCCCTATCTCCATCATCGCCACCTTTATTCTGCTCTACTTCACCGGGGTGGGTATCAACCTCATGTCCCTGGGCGGGCTGGCTTTGGGCGTCGGCATGCTGGTGGACAGCTCCATTGTGGTTCTGGAAAATATTTTCCGCCACCGGGAACTGGGCCTAAAGCCCGGGCCGGCGGCCGTGGAAGGCACCCGGGAAGTGGCCATGGCGGTCACGGCCTCCACCTTTACCACCATCGCGGTTTTCCTGCCCGTGCTGTATGTGAAGGGCGTGGCAGGACAGCTTTTCAAAGACCAGGCCCTGACCGTGACTTTCTCTCTGCTGGCCTCCCTCACGGTCTCCCTCTCTTTGCTGCCTGTGCTGGCGTCCCGTTTCGGCCGCCGCGTGTTCCAAACCGCTGACCTGGATTTGCTGAATGAAGAGGAAGGACTTTCTCAACGGAAATTTTTTCGATGGCTGAAAGTCCCCCTCCGGTGGCTGTGGAAGGCCCTGCGAAGGACGGCCCGGGGGCTGGGGCACGACATCCGCCGCCTGGGACGATGGATATTCAAGCCCCTGGGCCGAATTCTCCGGCGGCTGGCCGGGCCCGTATTCCGAGCGTCAGACCGCGTCCTGGCGTTTCTTCTCCATCATTACGAGACCCTTCTGAGCCGGGCTCTGAGCCGCCGGTCCGTCACCCTGCTGATTTTGGCGGCCATTCTCATCCTCACGGCCGCGGCCGCCTCCCTTTTGCCCCGGGAACTCATGCCCCGGGTGGATCAGGGTGAGTTCACCATGGAACTGAACCTGCCGCCGGGCACTTCACTGGAGGCGCTCACCGATCAGGTGCAAAACATGGAGGCCGCTCTGCTGAAAGATCCGGGGGTATCGGATGTCTTCTCAAACCTGGGAATGAGCGGCGGGGAGACCGGGCTGAACCTGGAAGGAAGTCTGAACCATGCCGAACTGCGTGTGCGCCTGAAAGACGGATACGCGACGGATGATCTCATGGTGAAATACAGGAAAATTTTCGCCACCGGCGCCGGCCGCCTGCATTTCGGCACCGGCGAGACGGTTCTGAGTCAAATTCTGGGAGGAAGCGACGCCGATGTCATCATCCAGATCACAGGCGACACGCCGGCCGCGGCCGCCCTCATGGATTCGGTGAAGGCGGTTTGCAGCCGCATTCCGGAACTGACGGATCTGCAAAGCCGTCATGAAGAAGGCCGGCCCGAATACACCCTCACCATCGACCGCCGGCAGGCCGGCCGGTACGGGCTTTCCGTGAGGCAGGTCGCCCTTCATATCAATCATCTCATGATGGGGGAAATCGCTTCCCAGCTGAAGGAATTCGACCGGAAAACGGATATACGGGTGCGCCCGCGGTTCGAAGAGGGAAAAACCATGGAGGTCCTGCTGAATCAGCGAATCCCCGCGTCAGGAACCCTGGTCCCGCTCAGGGAACTGATTCAGGTCCGCCGGCAGCGGGGCGCCGTGGAAATTCTTCGGGAAAATCAGACCCGTACGATATCCCTTTTCGCCGATGTGACAGGCAAATCCCTGGGGCAGACTGTACAACGCATCGAGGCCGAACTGGCCGGCCTTCACCGGCCGGCAAACACGCGTATCCGGGTGGCCGGCGCCAGGGAAGAGATGCAGGCCTCTTATCAGAGCCTGCTTCTGGCTGCCTGCCTGGCCCTGGCCCTGGTTTACATGATCATGGCGGCCCAGTTTGAATCCTTTAAGCATCCTTTTATCATCATCCTTTCTGTGCCCATGGCGGCCGTGGGAACGGTGTGGCTTCTGCTTCTGACCGGCCAATCCCTCAATGTCGTCTCCCTCATCGGCGTGGTGGTGCTGGTGGGCATCGCCGTGAATGACGCCATTGTCAAAGTGGATTTCATCAATCAGGAGCGGCGGCGCGGGACGCCCCTTACCGAAAGCCTGATGGAGGCGGGCCGCAAGCGGTTCCGCCCCATTCTCATGACGTCCGTCACAACGATTCTGGGCCTCACCCCCATGGCCGTGGGCCTGGGCAAGGGGGCCGAACTGCAAAGGCCGCTGGCCCTGGCCATCATCGGCGGACTCATCACATCCACGGTTCTCACTCTGATCATGATTCCCGTGATCTACAGCCTGCTGGCCGGACGCCGGCCCGGGCCGAAAACGAATAAGGAACAAGTTTCTTAAGTGGCGAATCTCATCGAACACGCGGTCCGGCGGCCCGTGGCCGTGGCCATGGGGTGCATGGTGGTGCTCATAACCGGGATCTTCTCTCTGACCCGTCTTCCCCTGGAACTGCGGCCCGACGTCAGCTTCCCCCGGATTTCCATTCAGACACAATGGGTCGACACGGCCCCGGAAGTGGTGGAGGCCTTTGTCACCTCCCCCATCGAAGCCGTGGCCAATACAGTCACACACGTTCACGAAGTGGAATCCGTATCCGACGAAGGATTTTCAACGGTCACGGTTAAATTCAACCGCGGTACGGACATGGATTTCGCTGCCCTGGAACTCAATGAAAAGCTGTCCATCATTCGGCAGAGTCTCCCTGTGGGCGTCACTCCGCCCCGCATCACCCCCTATGTGCCCCGGGAATTCCAGACCCGCCAGTTCTTCTCTCTGAGGCTGACAGGACCCTGCCCGCTGCAGGAGGTTCGCCGCATCGGCCTGGACAGGGTCAAACCCTCCCTGCTGGGGCTCAAAGGCGTGTCCCATGTGGAGGTGGTGGGCGGGCAGGACCGGGAGATCCAGATCCTGCTGGATGAAAAGGCCATGCACGCCTATGGATTGACTTTAAACCAGATACAATCGGCCCTGGGCGAACTGGCCCTGCGCCGCAGCGTGGGCGCCGTGGAAGAAGGCCGGCATCGGATCACGGTTTTTATCGACAATCCCGTCAGCGGCGTACGACACCTGGAAGACGCCATTCTGCTGCAGAAAAACGGGAGTCTCATCCGCCTGAAAGATGTGGCTCAAATCAAAGACACGTACGGCAGGCCGCGAAACCTGCAGCGCATCAACGGCCATCCCGCGGTGGTCATCCGCGTCGAAAAGGAGGCGGGCCACAACACCATCAAGGTGGTGGATGAAATCAAAGCCGCATTGGACCGGCTTGTTCGAACCCTTCCCCCCAACCTGACCCTGATTGTGGATGAAGATCAGAGCCTGGAGATCCGGGAAAATCTTTCCAGTCTGGGCCGGCGGGCCGTTTTCTCCATCCTGGTTATTTTTTGGGTGCTCATGGCTTTTCTCCACACGCCCCGGGCGCCCCTGATCATTCTGTCCACCATTTTCTTCTCCGTGCTCTTCACACTGAATCTGTTCTTCCTCGCCGGAATCAGCCTCAACCTGCTGACCCTGGCTGGCCTCACTCTGGGCTTCGGCATGCTGGTGGACAACGCCATTGTGGTGGTGGAAAATATCGCCCGCCATCACACTGAAAACCGCGGACCGGAGCTGGCTGCTTCCCGGGGCACCCGGGAGGTAGTGCTGCCCATCACAGCCGCCACCCTGACCACCATCGCTGCCTTTATCCCGTTCCTCTATCTCACGGGTGAACTGCGCATCTATTATCTTCCCTTTACCCTGGCCGTGGGATTTTCCCTTCTCTCCTCCCTGGGCGTGGCCTTTACTCTCACACCGGCCCTGGCCGCCCGGAAGCCGTGGCTGAAATCACCGGAGATCGAACCGTTCCGGCCCGCGGGCTGGTTCCGCCGGATCCTGGGCTGGATGCTTCATCACCGGGGGTTCATGCTGTTTCTGGCCCTTTTTGTCATGGGGGGAAGCCTCTTCGTTTTCGACAAATACGTGACCAGGGGAACGATCTGGCAATGGGGAGGACAGCAGGACAGGCTGACGGTATATCTGAGAATGCCCAGGGGCTCCACCCTGGAGCGCAGCGATGAGATCATTTCCCGGTTTGAAACACCGGCCGTGCAGGCTTCCTATGTTCAGAAGGTGATGACCAATGTCTCGGATGAAGGCGCGTATCTGGTGATCACGTTCCCCCGGGAGGTGCGCCGTTCGGTCTATCCCTTGATTTTGAAGGAGTCTATGGTGCATCAGGCCTCCCTGGTGGCGGGTCCGGGAATTTCCATTTCCGGTTTCGGAGAAGGCGTGCATTTCGGGGGCGGCGCCGGCCGGCAGTTCACGTATCGCATCCGCATTCTGGGCTACAATTATCACCAGCTGGAACAGATTGCCGAAGATCTGGGTCAGCGGCTGAAACGGTACCCCCGGGTCCGCCATGTGAACACCAATCTTTCCTGGACCTATGGGGAACTGTCGGAAATCGTGCTGCGCATCGACCGGAAACGGCTGCGACAATGCGATCTTTCTCCCGCCGGCCTCCTTCAGCAGGTTCAGGCGCATCTGCAGGAGAATCTGGGCGGCCGCTGGATCCGCCTGGGCGGAGAGGAGGTGCCCTATACATTGAAATTCCGGACCTTCCGGGATTTTTCCATGGACGATCTGCAGAATCTGGTGATTCAGAGTCCGAAAGGGGAGTTATTCCGCCTGCACACCGTGGCCCGCATCGACAAACGGGCCACCACACCCCGCATTCAGCGTTCCAACCAGCAGTATGAACGCAGTGTGGGGTTCGAGTACCGCGGCCCCATGAAGCTGGGTCAGCGGCTGGTGGATTCCGTCATCGAGACCACGCATCTGCCGCCGGGGTACAGCCTGGAAAGCGGTTATCAGTGGCGCATGAGTGAAGAGGAGAAGGAACAGATTTACGTTATTCTGGCTGTGTCCCTGTTCCTGGTGTTTCTGGTCACGGCCGGCCTGTTCGAGAGCCTGCTGCACCCCTTTCTCATCCTGCTGACCGTTCCGCTTTCTCTGGCCGGAGTATTTCTGATCTTCTTTCTGACGAACACGGCTTTTGACCGCTCGGCCTACATCGGCGTGGTGCTGTTATGCGGGATTGTGGTGAATGATTCCATTCTGCTGGTGGATCATATCAATCAGCTTCGCCGGCAGGGAAAAGGGGTCATGGAATCGGTGATTCAGGGCACCACCGAGCGCCTCCGCCCCATTCTCATGACGACTTTTACCACCATCGGGGGCCTGCTTCCCCTCATCCTTCTCAGCGAGGGGTACGGCGATATCTGGTATTCCCTGGCTTTGGCCACCATCGGGGGATTGATCAGTTCGACGCTGATGGTGCTGACGGTCATTCCGGTGATGTATGTGAGTGTGGAGAGAGGAAAGGCGAAAATGGCGACTCATTGAAACAATCTGAAAATTTTCAAAAAGCGGACCTCTGTGGCACTTTTTATTGTGGCAGGAACAGATTATCATCCTGTTTTATAAGTATTCACAGAACGTATTTGACATGATTGGATTTCCCCGGATTGCTATTGAAGAAACGAAAGTTTTTCCGTTCAACGTATCACCCTTTGAAGTCCCCTCTGCATGATAATAAAACTTCTTATAATCATGTTAATTTTAACTTGATTTTTAATCAATATTTATTCAATATTATCATAATGATATATTCCTTACCGACAAGTATGTCCTTCGTGTTTTTATCAAGGTGCCGGGATGGATATCAGCCGGGGGCTCTGATCGATCC
>DSAB01000042.1 GCA_011388275.1 bacterium
CGCAGTGACAGGTTTTCCTGACCGTCCACGCTCAATTGAACAGGCTCTTCCGTAGCCCGAATGACGAGCCCGATCCGGCTGTCTGCGGGAATCACCGTGGGCCGCACAGTCAGGGCGTGAGGACAGATCGGATTCAGGATGATGCATTCGAGATCCGGCATAATGATCGGTCCGCCGGCAGCCAGGGAGTAGGCTGTAGAACCGGTCGGAGTCGCCACAATGATTCCATCGGCCACATAGGTGTTGAAAAAAACCTCGTTGATATGTACATCCAGATGAATCACTCGGGGACTTTTTCCGCGATCGAGCACCACATCGTTCAGAACATGATACACCGTGTCGGATCCGCTCAACCGTACATCAAGAATCATGCGGCTGGCAATCTGATATTCTTTCCGGAGTATTCTGTCCGCTTTCTCATACAGATCATCCAGAGTGATCTCGGTAAGAAATCCCAGACCGCCCAGATTAACACCGACCAGTGGCGTTTCTTCGGCCCCGATGAGCCGGGCCGCAGACAGCATGGTTCCGTCTCCACCCAGAGATATGATGATATCCGATTTCAGGGGCAGTTTCCCAAGATCCACGCTCAGGACCTCCTCGCCGCACTCCAGAAAAGCATGGAGCGATGCGCCCATAACACATTGAACACCCTTTTCCGTCAACCGGCTCACAAAAGGTTTCAAAGTTTCTCTGACCTTCTCTTTTCTCGTGTTGGCTACAATGCCTACATGCATACCGGTTTCCTCCTGGCTGGATGACTCTAATCCGCCGCATGCGGCTTTGAAAACCATTCCATGACCCGTTCGGAAAGTTTCTCTTCGTCGAGCTCCACGAGTTTCATGAGATCACAGATTTTGCCGTGCGTCACGAATGTATCGGGTAAACCGAACCGGCGAAACCTGGCAAGCCCTGAATGTTCCGCCAGCAATTCGGCCACCGCACTCCCCAGTCCGCCGATAATGCTGTTGTTTTCAAGAGTTATAAGCGCCCGGCATTGTTCGGCACTTTCCAGAATCCGTTTTTCGTCCAGGGGCTTGATGGTTCGGGCATTGATCACGCGAGTGCTGATCCCCTGAGCGTTCAGTTTCTCCGCCAGAGAAAGGGACGGGTAAACCCTGTCACCCACGGCCACAACAGCGAGGTCATCTCCCTCACGGAGAATCTCTGCTTTGCCCACAGGCAGCATTCGCATCCGCTTGCGGAGATTGACACCCAGACTCAATCCTCTCGGATATCGAATGGCTACCGGGCCTTTTGTGTAGTTGACGGCAGTCATCATCATATCACGGAGTTCATTTTCGTCTTTGGGCGCCATGATAACCAGATCGGGAATGAAACGCAGAAAACTGAGATCGAAACTGCCGTGATGCGTGGGCCCGTCCTCACCCACCAGGCCCGCCCGGTCCATGGCCAGAACCACCGGAGCTTTTTGAAGAGCCACGTCATGGATGACCTGGTCCAGACCTCTTTGAAGAAAAGTGGAATAGATCGCCACAACCGGTTTAAGACCCTCCAGGGCCAGAGCCGCCGCAAAAGTCACGGCATGCTGTTCCGCGATACCCACATCAAAAAACCGTTCAGGAAAGCTTTTCTGTAAAAAGGCCATGCCCGTTCCGTCGGCCATGGCCGCGGTCACTCCTACGATCCGTTCATCTTTTTCAGCCAGTTCAACGAGGGTTTTTCCGAATATTTCCGTGTAGGCAGGTACGTTCCGGGTTTGAACCGCACCTGTCTTATAACAAAAAGAACCGAGGCCGTGAAATTTGGTTGCGTCATCTTCGGCGAACTGACACCCCTTCCCTTTGGTGGTCACTACATGAACACAAAGGGGACCGTGAAGTCTTTTGATGCCGGAAAAAACGCGGATGAGCAGGGGCAGATCATGGCCGTCAATCGGGCCGATATACCGAAAGCCCAGCTGTTCAAAAAGTAAACCGGGTACCAGCAGATTCTTCAGCCCCGATCCAAATCGATGCACAAAATTCCGAATCCATTGGGAGCCGCGCGGAAGCTTCCCGGTTAAATCCCAAACCTCATTCTTCAGACGATTGTATTCCGGTCTGGTCAATATCTTTGTCAGGTATCTGGAAAGAGCCCCCACATTGGGTGAGATGGACATGCGGTTGTCATTGAGAACCACAATCAGTTCCCTTTTCGAACCGCCGGCGTTATTAAGGCCTTCGAACGCTTCGCCTCCGGTCAGGGCGCCGTCTCCCACAACGGCCACAATTCGATGGTTCTCGCTTTTCAAATCCCTGGCTGCGGCCATGCCCAGGGCGGCCGAAATGGCCGTGGATGAATGGCCTGTGCCGAATGAATCGTATTCACTCTCCTTGACTTTGGGAAAACCGCTGATTCCGCCCAGCTGCCGCAGCGTATGAAACCGCTCCTTTCTGCCTGTAAGAATTTTGTGTATATACGCCTGATGCCCCACATCCCAGACAACCCTGTCTCTGGGGAAGTCGAATACACGATGCAGAGCCAGGGTGAGTTCAACCACACCCAGATTGGGAGCCAGATGGCCTCCTGTGATGGATACGGATTTTACAAGAAACCGTCGAATCTCCGCAGCCAGATCTTTCAACTGATCCGTGGACAGATGTTTGATGTCGGAAGGAAATTGGATGGAATCGAGCAATTGACTCATGGCCTGGCTCCGGGTCTGATTACGAATCTCACTCCAAAGGTTCCAAATGAAAACCGTTTTCCTCTTTGACCAGGCGGCTGAAGGCCCCTTCCGCCTCGTTCAGCCTTGTCCGGCAGATACGTATCAGTTCCATGCCCTGTTCGAACGATTTCATGGATTCTTCCAGGGTCATCTCTCCCTGTTCCAGATCGTTCACGATGGCTTCCAGTTTATTGAAAGCTTCTTCAAAACGCATTTCCTGTTTATCGGCCTGTTTAACGGGACTCATCTTCAATCTCCTGAACGACTCCTCGAATGCCTCCCCGTGCAAGACGGATATGAACCGCCTCCTGAACTTCCACCGAAGAGGAACGGGTCAAGACCTTTCCATCCCTGACGCGTGTGGCGATGCTGTAACCCCGTTCCAGAACCGCCAGGGGGTTCAATGCTTTCAAACGTCCTTCCAGGGCTTCGACGGCTTTCTGCTCAACTGAATACCGTTGCAGAGCAGCCTGCCGAAGCGACTGCCAGACATCATCAAGCTTCAGACAATACTCCTGAATCAGAGCCCTGGGCCGGCGCATTCCATACCGTTTGACAACGGATTCGAACTTTTCCCTGTGTCTTCGAAGCCGCTGACCATGATTGCGGAGCAGCCTGCCGGTCCGTTCGTTCACCATATCCAGACATTCGGACCGGTCGCGAACGGCCAATTCTGCGGCTGCCGAGGGTGTGGGCGCCCTGAGGTCGGCGGTAAAATCACTGATTGAGAAATCGATCTCATGTCCGACCGCGGAAATAACGGGTATGACCGAACGATGGATCGCCCGGGCGACCGGCTCTTCGTTAAACGCCCAGAGATCCTCCAGCGAGCCTCCGCCGCGCCCGACGATCATCACATCCACTTTACCGAACGCGTTCATCTCATCGATGGCCCGCGCTATGTCCAGGGCGGCATTTTCACCCTGCACGGCAACCGGCCGAAGTATCATATGCACAGAAGGGAAACGGCGACGAATGACGCTGACGATATCCCGAACCGCCGCTCCCGTGGGAGACGTTACAACGCCCACCGTATCGGGGAACCTGGGAATCGGTTTTTTACGGGATGCGTCGAAAAGGCCTTCTGCGGCCAGTTTGCGTTTCAGAGCCTCGAATGCCCGCTGGAGATCGCCCTGTCCGGCCGGCTGAATACGCTCAATGATCAGCTGATACCGTCCCTGCCGTTCATAAACCGAAAGACGGCCCATGACGATGACTTTCATGCCGTCTTCCGGAACAAACCGAAACGAACCCGCCCTTCCCCGCCAGACCACACAGGCAATCTGCGCCCCGCTGTCTTTCATCGAAAAATAAAGATGACCCGAAGAATGGCGTGTAAAATTGGAAATCTCCCCCTCTGCCCATATCGGAGGAAAGCCTTCAAGGGTCATTTTTATTTCACGTGTCAGTTCGGATATGGAATAAACCCTCTTCCCGGAAGAAGAGGGCTCCTCTTCCTCATCCATCCAGGTAAAAGTGTTCATTTGCCCTTTTTCTTATGACGATTCTTGCGAAGTCTTTTTTTTCTCTTGTGTGTCGCAATCTTGTGACGTTTCTTCTTTTTTCCACAAGGCAAATTCAATCCCTCCTTTCATGGGATTCATTGGATTCATTGAAAAAACCATTGATATCCGTCCAATCTCTGAACAATTCCGTTTGCGGTGCATCTTTTTCGGGAATGAATTTTCCCGTTTCTTTCATGGTATCGGCCACGGCCTTCTTCATCTGCGGAGAAGGTTTAAAATCGGGCACGATACGATGTGGGATGTTCATCATTGTTCCGGTTTTGGGATTTGGAACATGTTTTTCCCGCCTCTCCCGAAGGCAAAACGTACCGAACCCTCTCAGTTCCACCCGCTCCCCACGCTCCATAGCCCATTGGACCGTGGCCATAAAACCATCGACCACGGCCGCTGTTTCGACCTTGGTCAATCCCGTCCGCTCGGCGATCAGATCAACGATATCGGCTTTGGTCATCGCATCCCCCTTGATCCGGCCGTTCATGATTACAGCAACGCATATTTGAGCGACATCCCTTTAAACAGGAAAATACCCTTTACTTCCTGAAACAGAAAATCGAGCAGAGTCAGCTCACGCTTCTTCATGCGGACCACGACCGGTTCTCCGTCAATGCCGCCCATTTGAGCCGCCAGATCGATTGCGTCCTGATAGTCTCCCAGCAGATCTACGAGTCCAAGCTCCTGGGCCTGCCGGCCGGTGAACACCCGGCCGTCGGCCAGATTCTGCAGAGCTCTTTTCTCCATGGCCCGTTTTTTCAAAACCACGTCGAAGAACTGTTCGTAGGCGTCATCTATATAGGATTGAAGCTGACGCCGGTCCTCAAAGGTCATCGGACGGTGCGGCGATCCGATGTCCTTGTATCGGCCGCTCTTGACGACCTCATAGCGCACGCCGATCTTTTCCAGCAGTTCGGAAATATGAATGGTCTCGAGAATCACACCGATACTGCCCGTTGTCGTGCCCGGATTGGCCATAATGGTGTCCGCCGCGCAGGCCACATAATACCCGCCCGAAGCGGCCACGGTTCCCATGGATGCGACAACCGGAATTCCCTTTTCCCGAACTCTTCGCACGCTCTCATAGATCTCCTGAGAAGCCGCAACCCCTCCCCCCGGGCTGTCTATGCGAAACACCAGGGCTTTAACCGATTCGTGCCGGCTGAACTCCTTGAGTTCATGAATGACTCTGCGTGAACCGTATATTGGACCGAGCAATTCCACAACAGCCACCTTATCGCCCCGTGATTTCAGGGAAGGACCATCATAAGCGCGGTTTCCCGAGATCATCATCATGATCAGTATCAGACAAAACAATACAAAAACGATCATGGTACCGATAAACAGGTCCCGTTTATGGCTCACGCCTGAATTCCTCCCGCTGGCACAGATAGATAAGTATAAGATTATCAGTATAATGAAAAATTTTAAAAAAGTCAACATGAAATCATCCAGTCCGCAGGCTCATCTGATAAAAAAAACCGGAGACACGCTCCGGCCTGTTCCCGGTTCAGACTGCCCGGTCTGAGAAGGATGATTGGCAAGATGTGCAAGGAGTGCCCCGCTAAAGCAGGACGGATGGTGTCTCCTTCCCCTCGTTCCGAACCGGCTGCCCTGCTGAAGCAGGCACTTTCATTCGTATCAGGACACCGTCCTTTTCATTCTGTCCCAGATCGATCTTGCCGCGAAAGGCCTGAACGATCAGGTGGAAAACCGCCAGAGTCTGATTCATTCGGTCATGGTCCTCACCGTCGCCCGGCAGATAACCGGGATCCATCACGCTGCAGAGCGAGTCCCTAAAGGCTCTGCCTTGCGGCGCCATCATCTCAACGACAATCTCTTTATCCATATATTTCGTGTTCACATAGAGCTCCTTCTTTCGAAGCCCGGCTACGGATTCCAAAAAGGCTTTGAAGAGAAGTGAGACGACGATGGATATATCGCGTCCCGGAACAGAGATATTGGGCAAATCCGGAGCCAATGACATATGCTTGATCAGGCCCTGTGTATCCTTGATCATATCCAGATAATGAAGTTCCTGGGTGATGATGTCATTGATATTGTATTGCTTGAGATTGGAATCCATATCGCGCTGGAATTTCTGAATCATCAGCTGAAGCAGCCCCTTCGCCTGTTTCCATGCGTCCGTCGCTTCATCCAGTCCCTCCGCTCCTTCGGGCAGCGCGTTGGCCACAGCTTCAAGACGCCGCGCGGAATGCAGCATCCATTTCAAGACCGCAATCTGTGCGGCAGCGACCTCCAGCGTCTTGGATTCATGAAAAACCTGAAGCTGCCGGCTTTTTTCTTCCCGGTCTGCTTCACGCGAATGTGCCACATCCCGGGCGATATGAAGGATAAAACGGGTATCACCCAGCAGAATCCATTTTGTGTTGACATCCATGAAAAGAATTTTCCCGCTCCGGCTTTTCCACTTCTCTTCATACCGGTAGATACTGTTATCCAGATAGGCCTGTTGCTGTCCTCCACCGGACTCAAAATTCATGGTGAGATCGCTGATTTTCATTTTTTTCAGTTCCGCGGCCTTATAACCGCTGAGAAGACATGTGGCTTCATTGAAGAGAATGAATCGCCCGTCCACTGTGGTGAGAAAAATGGCGTCCGTAGCGTTCTCGATGAGCAGCCGGTACCGTCCGGCAACCTTCTTCAGCCGATTCTGGATCTTTTCCATATCGGTTTCCAGATCCCTTTTTTCCCGGCGCAGTTTTTCGTAACGGCTCCGTTCGATCCCGCTTAAAAAACCAAATAGGGGACCGATCAGGATAAATGCGAGCCATGCCCGTTCGGCACCTCCCACCCGCGAGAAATAGAGCCTAAGGTTATACCCCACAATCAGGCCGGTGATGGTGCCCAGAATAATATTCTGTATCAGAGCGTTTATTTTCATATTCTTTGCAGCCATAACCTTTGTCCCTTCTCTGTAACGCTGAAAAAAAACAGGCCATGTGAATATTTGAACAGCTGAAGCCTTCATTTTGATCAGCATGTTTTCAAAAAGAAACGGTCTCTTCCCCTAATACGGGAATGAATTCCGGCATCTTGAATTATACAACAATCATGCCATATCCACTCCTGTCATCCGTTGGCGGAAGCCGTACTTTTCACTTGACATTTACCGATGATTCTGTTAGAATGGAACACATCTTGTTAAAAAGGAGACCTCGTTGATTACCACCCGATATATTCGTCGTCAGGATGACGATCCCCACGCATCGACGCTGCTGGAAAGACTCCGGAAAGAGGGTTTCTTCGAACTGCAAGACCTGCTGATCGAGAAAGCCGTGCGCCTTGAGGGCATCGATTCCAAACAAGCCGACAGACTCAGATCCCTGTTTTGTCATCCCTTTGCGGAAATCATGACCTCGGAATCCACGCTGAATGCATCACGCGGACCGATTCTGGAAGTGGGATATCAACGGGCCGTCACCGACCCGGAACTGCCGTCCATACTGCGGGCCTCGCAGGCCCTCGGTGTAAAAACCCTGTCCTGGGTGCGTCTCTGCAACCGCTATCAGTTCATCGGGGCTTCGAGAGAACAGGCTGTCGAGATGGTTTCCCGTCATCTGTACAATCCGCAGGTTCAGGTGCTCATCGAGCCCGGCGAAACATGGGACACCCTGAAACCCCGGGGCTCTTCCGCTCCGCTGGAACACATCTCCCTGCTGAACCGTTCGCCCGAGTCCCTTTTGAAGTTGAGTGAAGAGCGGCGGCTCTTCCTCGACCGGGAGCAAATGACCGCCCTGCAGAATCTTGAAGGAAGAATCGGCCGGCCCTTTACCGACGCTGAACTGGAGATGTTCGCACAGACCTGGTCCGACCACTGTTTTCACACCACATGGAAGAGCCTGGGGCTTCTTCAGGCCTTGTGGGAAGCCACCCATGCCATTGACCATCCCATGGTGCTTTCGGTCTTTGAAGACAACGCCGGCGCGGTCGACTTTTATGACGGCTGGGCCTTGACAGTCAAGGGGGAAACACACAACTCCCCGACAGCCGTAAGCCCCTATGGAGGCATCATGACCAAGCACGGCGGTGTGATTCGTGATACGCTGGGCTGCGGGCAGGGTGCCAAACCCATCGGCGGCAGTACGGTCATGGGCCTTGGAGATCCCTTTATGCCGTGGGAGGAAGTCCCGCGCGGCGCGCTGCACCCCCGAACCATACTGATGGACGCCATACGGGGAACCGCCGATTATACCAATCCCATGGGCATTCCCATGATGTTTCCTGTCTATCAATTCCATTCCGGTTACACCGGCAAATGTTTCGCCCTGGGCCATTCCATCGGTCTGATTCCCCGGGACCGGGCCCAAAAGGGCCGGCCCCGGTCCGGTGATCTGGTTGTGCTGATCGGCGGGCTGACCGGCCGGGACGGCCTGCACGGCGCTACGGTCAGTTCCAGCTCCATGACCAGTGAAACCGCGGTGGTCGACGCGGCGCATGTGCAGATCGGACATCCGATCGAAGAACGAAAATTCATGGAAGCCATACCCGTGCTGCGTGACGCCGACTGTCTTCGGGCGGTTACAGACCTGGGAGCGGGCGGCCTCTCATCCGCAGCGGGTGAAATGGGAGCCGAAACCGGTGTATGGATCGACCTGGCCCGCGTGCCCCTGAAAACAGAAGGTCTCAGAAGCTGGGAAATCTGGATCTCCGAAAGCCAGGAAAGAATGCTCCTGTGCGTTCCACGTGAAAAATGGGATGAAGCAAGCCGTATTCTGGAACGCTTCGAAGTCACTGCCTCACTCATCGGCCGGTTTACCGGCACAAACCGATGTCAGGTTGTATACGACGACGAACACGTAGTGGATCTTCCTTTTGAAGAACTGAGGCGCGGCTGCCCTCTGCCCTCCCTGGAACCGAAAGCGCCTCAGCCACAAAAAAAGAAAATGCAAATACCCGATTTGAACACGCCGGCGGAATGGGAACAAGCGGCGCTCGAAGTGATTGCACACCTGAATGTCTGCGACCAGTCGCGGGCCGGCATGCAGTTCGACAGTACGGTCCAGGGGTGTACCGTGACCGGACCCTATGGAGGCGTGGACGGACGCATGCCGGAAGACGTCTGGATCAGCACTCCGATTCACGGCAAACCCTACGGAGCGGTTTCGGCTTTGGCCTTCAATCCGATTTATGCAGAAACCGATCCCGTTGCCATGGCTTCGCTGATGATGGTCGAATCCATCACCAAATGCGTCGCGGCGGGCGTGGATCCGAAGGAAATTGTATTGTGTGATAATTTCTATACGCCCCGGGTGAATTCGAAGATCGCCTGGATCCTGAAACACATGGTTCTTTCATGCTGTGAGTTGTCCCGGGCCCTGGGCACGCCCTTTATCTCGGGCAAAGACAGTTCAAGCGGTACTTTTATCGGCGAAAACGGCAGGAGAATCGACATTCCCCCAACCCTGGCGGTTCTTTCTCTGGGACGAATCCGTAACGTACGAAAACGGATTCCCAAACCCTGGCAGCAGGCGGATAATGTACTGATACTCGCCGGCCCCGTGTGGAGCGGTCTGGACGGTTCCATCTACCTGGACACTCTGGGCCAGCGTGGAGATCGTCTTCCGCCGGCGGATGCCGGCCTGCTGAATGATTTTTGGAAAAAATACTCGCATCTGGCGGCAAAAGGCCGAATCCGGTCTGCTTCCGCCCTGGCCCAGGGGGGCCTGTTTCGGCGTCTGTTCGAAATGGCCCTGGGCAGCGGCCTGGGCTGCCGCGTGGATCTGGAGTTCCTGAACGATCACCTCGAGGCCGATTCGGTCCAGTCCGGTCTTTTTGCAGAGATGATCGGCTGCGTGCTCCTCGAGACGGATCCGGAATCTGCGGAAGAGGTGCAGCAGTCTCTGGGGGGCTGCACGGCGGGCCGCATCACCAACTCTCCCGATATCGAGCTGCGGATTCCCGGTGGGCTCGCGTCTTTAAAAATGGACACGCTGATTCAGGCCTGGGAAAAACCTTTTCAGGAGATCGCACGATGACCCATCCCAAAGTTTTCGTTCTTTACGCGCCGGGTATCAATTGCCATCAGGAGACCATGGCCGCTTTTGAGCTGGCCGGAGGCCGTCCCCGGCTGTGCCATCTGACCGGCGACCTTTTGCAGGGACGCTTGCATCTGACCGACTGTGATATTCTGGCCATCCCCGGAGGATTCGCGTTCGGCGATCACATCGCGGCAGGCCGTATTGCAGCCATCGATCTCATTGCCCGGCTTTGCGATCAGCTTCAGGCCGTTCGTGAAAAAGGGATTCTGGTTTTGGGAATCTGCAACGGATTTCAGGTCCTGGTCAACACGGGCCTTCTTCCGGGCACGTCCGAAGTGGGAGAGCCCAACGCTCTTCTGGACCGGAACCGTTCCGCAGTTTTTGAAAGCCGGTGGATACGCATGAGGGCTGAAAAATCCCGATGCGTATGGACGGAAAATCTGGTGAATGACATTTTTCATGTGCCGGTGGCCCACGGAGAAGGCAGACTCCGCCTTCCGGATGATTTCAGCGAGGATCAGACCGTGTTTCGGTACGTGGGACCTGGGCGGGACGTCCCTTATCCCTGCAATCCCAACGGATCTCCTGAAAACCGGGCAGGCATCTGCGACCCGTCCGGGCGTATTCTGGGACTCATGCCCCACCCCGAACGGGCTCTTTACCCCTGGTTTCGCTCCGAAGACGGCCTTCACCTTTTCAAGGCCGGAATCGACGCTGTCCGATAAACATGGTGACACACATGCCGTCAGAACGCGATCTCTATGTCGGCCCGGC
>DSAB01000047.1 GCA_011388275.1 bacterium
TCCATTCGAAGATGCCAGAATCGGCCGTAGACCCCGCTTCGGGGATAGCGGGGCCAGTCACGGGTATCCAGTTCCACGAACCCTTCCCATCGAATAAATCGTTCAGGCCCGGCCGGGCCTGAAGGGTCCGGAGCAGTCTCTGCCTCGGCCACACCCGCCGCGGTTCCGATGCGCAGGCAGCGTCCAATCTGTTTGCCTGTTACAACGAAAAAAGCGGTTTCACGGAAGGGAAAGGGCCCCTCAACATCCGGGTATTGGTAGAGAAAGGCGGTTTTCCGGAAAGAGAGACGAGAAAAAAGCCGCCATCTCTTTGCCCACCAGGGGATGCGGTAATCCAGTGTGAATTGTTCGATTCCTCCGATCTCCATTGCGGCCTCTGCCTCATGTCGAAGGCCCCAGAGATTGCGTCTTAGCAGCCGAAATCCGCCCCGCCAGCCGAAACGGTAATCATTGCTGAGCAGGGGATAAATGCCCCAATTCGCTCTTTCTTCCACCACCACGACAAGATCCCGCCCGGCGCCATCGGCCGGTTTAAGCTGAAATTCAACTTTCTTCCAGTTGTCCAGTCTGATCAGCCATTGACGTTCCCGTTTTAAAACCGATTCCGTCAGCCGTTCTTCAGGTTTCAGGCACAATTCACGAATGATTGCCGAAGAACGGGTACGCCTGTTTCCGTACACGGCGATCTTTTCCAAACGGAGTTCCTGAGCGGAAACCGGCAGAACGATCAGCAGGATGAAACAAAAAGTGTTTTTCATGGAGAGATCCGGCTCATTTTCCAGACCAGACGCCCGCCGAATGGTTCATTCGAATAAACAAACAGGACGTCCGATACTCCATCACCGTTCCAGTCACCCACCCGGACTCGGGGAGTGCTTTTAATGGACCAGACATGCAGCGGCCTGCGTTCAAATGTCTTATTCGGCAGACCCGGGTGAATCCGAATGGTCGCGATATCGGTTCCGATCAGCAAGTCAGGGAGGCCGTCGCCGTTGAAATCTCCGCCGGCGTCCATGCACCAGTCGGCGGCTATCATATCGGCCAGCGGGACCCGGCGGGTAAAGGAGAAACGTTTTTGAAACGACGCGGTGTATCGGCCGTCAGGGGTCATGGTGTGAATATTCAGGGCGTTTCTGACCTTTCGGGTCAGAAGAAAGTAGATAAACTGGGGAAGGCCCAGCGAGAATTCCGGCATTCCCAAATCGGTATGCGGGTCTTCCGGAAAACTTAAAAAAAGCGGGTCTGCGCTGAAATTGTCCACCGTGATAATCTGATCGGGCAAACGGTTCAGGGTTCCTCCCTGATTGAAATAGAGCTGGATCTGGCTGATATTCCTGGCGAAGGTTCCCCGGGACGAGCGGATCAGAATCACGTCCGGTAAAAGGTCGCCGTTGATGTCTCGAACAACGATTCGGATCTCCACGGGGGCGGGGTTTTCGCGGTTCGCCGCTTCCACGTCTTGCGGTTCCAGGGTGGCGCTGAAATCCGGGGACAGAATGATTGAGGAGTCCGCCGCGTTCCGTCCCTGGAAAAAGACATCGATCCGGTCCGCGGTCACGAAAATCAGGTCAAGAATCGAGTCCCCGTTGAAGTCTTCAACAGTCAGCTTTGGAAGCATCAAAGACAGATCCGGTCCACGGCCCGGCACTGACCGTATGCCCGGTTTCAGGCCGAGTGTCTTCCATGGCACCCATGAGGTGTCACCCTTTTTGAAGATTCGGACTCGATCGGATTCCTGAATGAGTAATTCGATGGTGCCGTCCAGGTCCAGATCATGCGCGAGGGGTATGTGCATGAGTGTCCAGGGATCCGGACCCGGCATGAGAAACCGTCCCTTGATGAAGGCAACGGGATCGGTATCAAATGTGCCTCCATGCCTGCGATGCAGGGAGAGGCCGTCTGAATGATAGAGTATGAGATGAATTTCCTCTTCGGCGCCCGGCCGGGCCATGTCAAAACCGACGGCCGAAAGGGGGACTTCGAACTCCGACCGGCTGAGCGTGTCATTCTGTTGAACGAACATAGACAGCATTCTCGCGGGACGATTCGGCAGCACCGGCATAGTGTGACTGACAACGAAATCCATGCGTCCGTTACTGTTGAGATCCCGCAGAATGAGATGGTGGATAGCTCCGGAGACGCGGGCTTCGATTCGTTTAAAAGTCGTGTTTTCGGCCGCGCATGCACCGTATAGAAGAAGAAAATCAAGACAAAAATATACGCAGAGTCTTTTCATGTCTTCGAAGGACCTTTCAGTCAAGGGTCTGAGGGCCGAAAACAGTATGTGTCATCCTTTCCGGCTGACGGGGATCGATCGTCAGCGCGGACAGCAAACCGGAAGACTGGCCGGGATTGATGCACAGGGTCTTGCCCAGACGGTCCCAGATTTTGCCGGATACAACCGGTGATTCATGCACATGTCCGTGCAGTGTTAAAAGAGGCTGATGCGTTTCAATAAATGCCCGAATGGCCCGGCTCCCCGCGGGGCGGGCGTTGTAGAGCCGGTCGAGCATGGTGTCGTGCGGAGGGCTGTGCATGACCAGAATCGTGTTTTCGGTCTCTTTCAGGGTCCATTGAGCGAGGTCTTCTTCAATCGAGGGACGCCTGGTAAACCACTCGGTTTCGTTGGCGCGCCGCAATTTTGCTTCGATGCTGATCACCGGATAGTAGGTTGTGGTTTTCACCGGATCGCCTGTTAAATCCCGTTTTTCGAAATCTTTGGGAGGAAACGGAGTGGGGGGGACAAACGGATAACCTTTGACGGTTAAACAGTCTTCGACCGGACAATCGTGATCATGAAGATTCCATAAAAGTCCCTGCCGGTCCAGTTCGCTCAGCCTTGGCAGAACGTCCTGCCAGTCGTTGTTGCCCAGAAGGCATAGTGTCGGAGACAGACCCTGATCATGAACTTTTTCAAGGAACGGGATGAACACTTCTTCGATAAAACGGTGCTGTTCTTTCAGACTCTCATCACCGTGACCGCGTCCGGGCAGGAGGTCGCCTCCCAGGATGATCCGGTTCACGGTGCCGCGTTCGGTCAATCGGAGAATGTCCTGGTAAAAGACAGGATTTCCGTGCAGATCGGATGTAAAGAGAATACGCATAGGCCAAAACCGGTGTTTACGACGGACCGTTTATTCCCGTTTCAGCAGGGCTTCCAGCTGAATGCCCAGTCTTTGTTCGAAATCATCGGTGAATCCCTTATGTACAAAGCGGATGGTTTTGTCGCTGTCGATCACGTAAACCGTGGGCACTCCCTGAATACCGTAGGCCTGATCCGTCCGGTTGCTGAGCATAACCGGCAGATTCAGTCGAAGGCGCCGGGCCACATACTCAACATCCCGAAAATAGGGATCTGTGCTGATGGTCAGAAAGAGCACTTCGGGAAAATCGGCGGCGATTTCCGGAAAAATTCTGATGAGCTGCTGAGCGGACCGACTCCAGGCCGCCCAAAATGCCAAAACCACAATACCGCGCTGATCCTTGAGGCGAATCCAGTCGCCGTCCAGGGTTTCCAGTTCGAAATCCGGTGCCGGACGGGCTGTTTCCGTAGACAGCACCCGTTCCCGGTAACGGTTTCGAATATACTCGGCCTCCTGATTGAGCAGCTGCGCCATGGCGTCTTCCGTCCGCCCGTGACTCTTCCATAAACTGTCGAGCATGACGTACGCCATGTCGGATATGGTTCCTTCAAAAGCCGCGGCCCTGGCGAATTGCTGAAAAGCGGCCTCTTCCTTTCCCGCTTTTTCCAGGGCGACACCCAGATGGTAATAGACGGCGGGCTGGGAGGTTCCCTGGACCGCCCTCTGCAGCTGTCTGACTCCTTCCTCGATATCTCCCTGCTTGATTTGGGCCCAGCCCAGAATATCGCGGTATCGGCCTTCCGTGGTCAGAATGCCCTCTTTCCATTCCTGAAACGAGATTTCTGAAGGAGGCGGAGAAGACTTGGCCGCATCGATTATTTCGAGGGCTTTTCGAATATAGTTTGTTCCCCGCTGCATGTCCGATTCTTTCTCGATCAGCACGCCGGCCGCTCCGGCCAGGCTGCTGGCCGCGCCCGGAGAGGACGCGACGGCCATCAGTCTGTCTGTCGCCGAGATGATCAAGGCGTCATCATCCATCTCCATGGCGATGCCCGTCATGGCGCTCAGGGCATGCTCGACCCAGGAGCCGCCGGGAAACTCATCGATAAAATTTTCCAGAGCGGAAAACCGTTTTTCCGGATCCTCCGTTTTCATGATCTGGTTGAAGGCCTGCATGGCTGCCAGTTCGCCTGAAGGATGTTTTTCCAGGATTTTCTTTTCGATACGTTCCGCCTGCTTTGTTTCACCCACAAGCCGGTAGGCGCTTGCCGCGAATTCGAGATTTGGAAGCATTTCCGATTCACTCAATATGCGGCTGATGTCCCGCAGAATCGTACTACGAGCGCTCTCGGAGTTTTGATTGATGCGCAGTATCAGCGAATAAAGATGCAGACGGGCCTGATGATTTTCCGGATAGAGAGAAAGTTCTTTCTCCACGGCGTGCATCGCTTCAGTCAGGTTTTCCGTCCGGATTCCGGAGTACCCGCTGTGTGATAGAGAAAGCTGAAACAGCGCGTTTTTCAGGGGACGTCCCGATTCATCCGCCAGCAGAATGTGCCAGTACCGCCCGTCGCGGTTGTCCGGAACGGGTCGGCCGGTACCATCCTTCGGAGTATATTCAAACGCGTACAGAATCATTTTCGTGCCGGTATCGGGGGGGGCAACGGATTTCACGAAACGGTTTTCGACTTTTTCCATGGGGATTCGCTGCGGCGGGCCGAGCAACTCGGTGTACAGGAGCAGTGTGACAGCCTCGCAGGGCAGGGTTGGATTGTATTGAAAATGGATGGGTTTTCCCGGTCGAGCCGTGTCCGGCGTATTTTTCGGGACCGAACTTAAAAGTCCCTCGTGCATCCAGCCGGCAAGCAGGAATCCGAGCACCGTGATCGGAATAATCAGTCTGTTTCTTTTCATTGATTCGGCCTCCATCCACGTGTTTGATCTTTCAGTCTGAATCCCCGCTTTCGCGGGGATGACGAGAAATGCCGAAGCGCGATACCGTGCCGCAGACCCCGATGGCTCACACGGATCGTGTTTACGCCCAGGGTTTCCATCCAGGTCAGCAGAATCACGCCTCCGGCCAGAATGATTTCAGCCCGGTCGGGCTCGACCGAAAGCCGCTGCCGGCGTTCTTCAAGGCTGAGGAGTCCCAGCTGCCGGACGGCACGGCCGACTTCATGCCGCGAGAGCTCCGTCCCTTCCACGGCATTTGCCGCATAGCGTTTCAATCCGATTTTCAGGGCGGCCAGAGTCGTCAATGTTCCCCCGACACCGGTCCATGAGACCGGCGGAGGAGATTTTGCCGCCTCTATCAGTGCCCGGACTTCCTTTTGAAGCCGTTCGATCTCTTCGGCGGCAGGCGGATCATGGGCCAGCCATTGGTCGGTAAGCACCGAGGCTCCGGCCGGAATGCTGATACTGTCCTGAAGCTTCGCCGAATTTCCCCACGCCCATTCCGTGCTGCCCCCGCCGATGTCCAGAACGCCCTTTGGGGCTTTGCATCCTGTGTTTACTCCTGAGAAACTCCAAAAAGCCTCCTCTTGTTCCGACAGAACCTCAACAGAAAGGCCGGGACCGGATCGAATGGCCTCAAAGAGTTCATTCCGGTTTTCCGCTTCGCGGAAGACCTGTGTGCCCACGAGTATCCAATCCAGGGGCTCCCATTGCCGGGCGTCTTTTTTCGCGCGGTTCAGGGCGGAGAGGGCCCGCGCGGCGGCCGAGCCGGATATTCGGCGGTTTCGGCGCAAATTGCGGCCAAGACCGACGGCATATCGGTTTTCGAAAAGAACCCGGACCGAATGATTTTCGCCGGGTTCCGCCACCAGCAGAAGCAAAGAGTGCGTCCCCAGATCAAGAATCCCTGCGCGTCCGGACAATCTTTACTCCCGAATAATCAGTGAGTCTCCCTGAACCGTGTAAAAGGTGCGCCGGTTTGTGGAGATCTGCTCTCCAAAACCGGTCAGATTCAGGACCATGCCGAGAAACCAGCCTCCGATTTTCTCACTGCTCTCTTTTTCGGTCAAAGACTTCGGGCTGATTTCCCGGGCTTCACCGGTCAGCCACCGGCGGATCTCTTCGTAATTATCCATGGTCATGGGCTGCACAATGAGCCGTATGCCGACCGTGTAGCGGGCGTTCGGATCGAGATCGCTGAAAGCAACCAGAGGAAACCATGTCAGGCGAGAACACCGTTCGATCATTTCCTTCTCGTCCAGCATGATTTGACCGGATCGGGTTGTGAGACCGTATCGTTTGTCCCAGCTGTCGTAGTGGACTTTCATGCGGACCGATTTCTCTGTGGTCAGCTGATTGATCCAGTACCGGCGGTCTTTCCAGCACTGAATGTGGTATTCGACGGCTGCGGTCATCCCTCTTCGCAGGCCATCCAAAACACGGGGTGAGAAGAGATTCGCGGTTTCCGCACTGATATAGACCGTATCCCGCGAAAGAGATATTTCGCTCAGGCGTATGTTTTGTTCTTTTGCATCCAGCCGGATCGGAACGACGATCAGCAGTCCGATAAGAAAGGACTTTCGATTTCGTGCGATCGCATACGCTCCGTGTTTCATCAGGTCTTTTTTTTTCGGCGTGAATTCGTGCTGATTCATGCGGAAGCGGCCTCGATCTTTCGAATGAATTCACGGCAAAGCGATTCCGATTCTTCACGGGTTTGGGCTTCAGTAATCACCCGGAGAACCGGTTCCGTATTCGAGGGGCGGATGTGGATCCATGAGCGCGGCCGGTTGATCTTCAGGCCGTCTGTCAGATCGAGCGATTCATGGCTATAATCCCGCTTCAACCGGTCTGCGATTTCCCGGGGGTTACGGCCCTCCACCGACAATTTGGATTTGGTCATGAAATATTGGGGCAAACTTTGCTTGATCAGGCTTATGGGACGGTTCTGTTCCAGCATCAGCTGCAAGACCAGAGCGATCGCCATGGGAGCGTCCCGGCCCAGATGAAGGTCGGGAAGCAGGACCCCTCCGTTTCCTTCGCCGCCGATCACGGCATTCGATTCGAGCATGCATCGTGCCACGTGAATTTCGCCGACCGGTGTGCGAATGACCCTGCCTCCTGCCTTCGCGACCACTTCTTCGGCCGCGCGCGTTGTGGACACGTTGAGCACGGCGATGCCTTTTTTTCGGCTCATTATGAATCGGCAAGCCAGGGTGACTGTGTACTCTTCACCCAGGGGATTGCCGTCTTCGGCAATGACGGCCAGCCGGTCGGCATCGGGGTCCACCGCGAACCCCACATCCGCTTTCACTTTTCTTACAAGCCGGCTAAGACCGGTCAGATTCTCGGGAACCGGCTCCGGCGTATGCGCGAATCGGCCGTGGGGTTCCACATGGATGCCGGCAGGTTCACAGTTCAGCGCTTTGAAGAGGCGGGGGAGAAGGGTGCCGCCGGCTCCGTTCACGCAATCGAAAGCCACCCGGAAACAGCGTTTCCGAATGGCCTTGACGTCCAGAAAAGGGAGGGCGAGAATGGAACGGATATGATCGTCAATGGCTCCTGAACGGAATGTCACTGTTCCCTGACCGTCCCAGGGCTGGAAGGCGAAACCGCCGGTTTCCGCCAGACGCTGGACTTCTTGAGCTTCATCGGGATCGAGGAACAAACCGTCTGAACGGACCAGCTTCAGCGCGTTCCATTCAACGGGATTGTGGCTTGCGGTGATGATGATGCCGCCTCTGACATCCGATTTCATGACGGCCAATTGCACGGTAGGCGTGGGGCATACGCCCAGATCCACGGGATCGCAGCCGACGGAAGCAAGTCCGGCCATCACCCCATGCTGAACCGAAGGGCCGCTCACTCGGGAATCCCTTCCTACCATGACGGGACCTTTACCGCAGAAAGTGCCCATGGCTGCGGCAAAGCTGCATATCAGCTGAGGTGACAGCCCCTCTCCGACGATTCCCCTGATTCCGGAAATACCGATCATCACCGGCTTGGTCATTGAAAAAATCCCCATTCCAAATAACACATTCTTCTTTGTTTATCCCCGGTCAGTCTTGGATTCTCTGACCGAACGAACCAGTCCGGCGAGCATGCGGCCGACCTCTTCCACCGGTTCGAGAATTTCCATTGTTTCCCTGATATACTCGAGATCTCCGGCCAGGATCAGAAGATATTTGACTTCTTCCAGAGCCATCTGTGCGGCCGAATACGCGGCTTTTTTCTCCCGCGGACTGCGCAGCAGAAAACCGTCGGCGATGCGGACAGGTATGTTGACCGCGGCATTTCTCAGCCGGGAGGTGAGATCGGTCCGTTCATCTTTTGGAAAACGCTTTGTGATTTCATAACAGCTCAAGACCAGTGCATGCGCTTTCTGCCACACGTTGAGCTGGCGAAAATCGGTGAGTTTTTCGTTCACGGGTTATCCTTGTCTCTGTCTGTTCTTTTCTGTTTCTCCATTTCAACGGGATCTGGCGGCGGAACTAAAAAGAAGTCCGCCAGGTCAGCACGAAGTGACGAACGGGTTCCAGGTATTTTTGTCTGAGCGTGTAATGGTAGTTATCCAGATTCTTGGTTTCCAGGGTGAACTGCTGATTCCGGATATTCAGGATAATACGGGCATCCATGACATGCATGGGAACCCGTTCATCGAAACCCGATCCCAGGATATAGAGCATTTCCTCGACTTTGCTGGAATATCGGTAATCCCATCCGAGAATGATGAATCCAAGATGAAGCTCCAGGCCGGTATTGAGCCGGTGCCGCGACCGGTAGTTCAGCATTTTTCCGGTGTTCAGATTAATCGGGTCCAGGCAGGTGTACCCCGATGTGACGATTAGGCGTTCATCCATCAGGGCGGCGCGCAGCCGGGTTTCGAAACCCATGATGCGTGCCTCGCCCAGGCTGGCGAACTGGACATCCCGGGACTCCATGTTGAACTGAACATCGATCATGTTCCGGTACCGGCTTAAAAAGACCGAAATGTCGAACATCATTCGGGGTTTCAGATGGCTGACGAACCAATGCAGCGGATTGGGCAGGAAACCCACATCGGAAACACCCGCCGATCCAAAAGAGAGAATCTGGCTGAATCCCGCCTCAAAATTCCACGCGCGTTCCGCTTCGGTCAATTCAAGATTGGGTACTACGTGAAAACCGGAAACCGTGATATCCGCGAAGACCTCGGCGATGGAAGGAGCCCGAAAGCCGTAACCGGCCGAGAGGCGCATGGCTGAACCCGGCGCGGGCTTGAAAACCAGTCCGGTTCGGGGACTCAGCTGATGGTCCGTGGAAATGCCGTCCACATAATGATAATCGTATCGCGCTCCGAGTGTCAGGTTCAAATGCCGGGAAAGAGTGATTTCATCCTCTCCATACAGAGCCAGGTCCCAGACCGAGCGGTTGGAGTAGATTGCGGATCGGGTTCGATAATTGACCGCTTCCGTTCCCATGGTCAGAGCATGGCGGCCGGACACATAATCGATCTGCCCTTCAGATCCGATCCGGTAGGATATGGTGTAGTCATCGTTGTCATGGAAATAGTGCTGCCAGTGATTCCGGAAAACATTGGCTTTCACCGTCAGAGCCAGTTTCGGATTGATGGCGTTCTGATAGGTGGACTGCAGTTTCCACTTGCCGTGTGTCATATAATCGCCCGCTTCATCCGCGGGCAGCTCCAGGGGGCGGTCCTGGCTGACCCAGCGCAGAAACTCTTCGTGCTCGCTGTTGACCCAGCTGCCCAGAAAAGTCAGTGTCTGATCGTCGGAAACACGGATTTTGGTTTTGTTCAGAATATTCCAGCGCGAGTAGGATCCGTTCTGGTGATATCCGGTGGACCGCTGATGACCGGCGTTCACGATGAATCCCACGCGGCCGATCTGCCGGCTGTGGGAGACCTGGCCGCTTCCCAGGGAGAGCACATCCCAGGGGTTGTAATCACCCTTCTCGCGGATTTGGGCGGGATAGAAGCGGTCTGTCCACCGCCACTCGGGATAGCGGGGTTCGTCATAAAAGCCCCATGAGAATTTAAGACGGGTTTCGGGAACGGGTCCGGGATCGCGTGTGATGATGTTGATCATTCCGGCCATGGCATTGGAACCGTACAGCGCGGATCCGGCGCCTTTGACGATTTCAACCTGTTCCACCTCTTCGATGGGCATGGTGTCCCATTTGATGGCTCCGGTCTCACCCACAATATGGGGGTGACCGTCGACCATGAGAAGCACCCGGCTGCCCGCGGCCATGTTCCATCCGGTCGATCCGCGCATATTGACCTGGCCGTCCACGATGCTCACTCCCGCGGTATTCTGGATGATCTGTTCGAGACTCACGGCGCTTCGGTTTTCAATATCCTGACGGGTGATGACGTCTATGGTGTTCGGTGAATCTCCCATCACCTGCTTGCGTTTCGATGCGGTGACGATCAGGGGTTCGGTCAGAATGGCCGTGGATTCCAGGTAAAAATCGACGGTTGTGGTCTGGCCGGAACGGATATCGACATCCCGGGTCTGCGACCGGTACCCGATGCGGGTAACCTGCACCGTATAGGTGCCCGCCTCCAGGCGGTGAATGAGGTATCGGCCCTCCATGTCAGCTGCCGAACCCAGCACGGTGCCCCGGATGATGACATTGGCTCCGATCAGCGGCTCTCCGGTTGTCCGGTCCTGCACACGGCCAGTCAGAATGCCCGTCGCTCCTTCAAGGGGAGTCCAAAAAACGGATAGACAGAGACAGAGACAGAGACAGAGA
>DSAB01000116.1 GCA_011388275.1 bacterium
AATTATGAGTCAAATAAAATCATTTTTTTATATGATTTTATTTGACTCTCAACAGTTCCGTGAATTATTCGGGTTATCCCGACTTTCAATCCTATCTTTTCTATTTATGAATAAGTCGGGTTAGAAAACCGGCTGGAACTTTAAATCCGGTACCCGGCCCTGTTAAGAAACGCCGGAAGAACCACCGTCAAAATTCGATACTTTCGGTGAACACAGAGTCGCCTCATGCGGGCACTCACACGCCCAAAAACCTCATCCGTGTCAGAAATCCGCTTGATTATCAGAAAATTTTTAAATATAATGACCTCACTATCAGGTAAAAGCTCACACAAGGCCTATTCCTGCGTCCATCCAAAAAGATCAGGAGGCAAGTCATGTCACGAAAATGTTCGGATTGCGGAAAAATTCTCGGTTTTCGAAATGCTTTCGAACTTCAGGGTATGCCTCTTTGCCGCGACTGTCTGGCCGTCAAAACCGGCCGAAAGGCACCGCCCGCTGCCACGGACACATCGGCTCAGAACTCACGAGACGACGAGACCGCCAAAATATACAAACAGCTTAAAACCGGCGGCATCGGAAGCGTGATTTTCGGAGTCATCAACATCGTCCTCGGCGTGATCACGGCGGCGGAAAATCCAGTCAACGCGGTCCTGGCCGTTTTTGGACTCATTCTTCTGATCGAAGGAATCTGGCTGCTGGTTTCCCCGAAACCCTCGGGCCTCATTATCGACGGACTGGTTTTGGGCATGCTGGGTATCTGGAATATTCTGATCACCATTCAGAACATTTCAGCGGGCGGAGGAACAGGATCGTTTCTGGTGTACGGAATCGCGCAGATCTTCTGGGGGATACAAAGCTACAGACGCTACATCAAGCTTAAACAAATCGCCCCGGAACGGTTCAAGGCGAAAGAAACCGAAGCAGCCGTACGGAAAACCATCGACGACCGCTCATTTCACAGTCTTTTTGACAGCGGTCTGACCCTTTCAAATCTGCGCATCGCCCTGCTGTATGCTGGTGTGTCTTTCCTGAGTTCGCTTCTTTCGCATCTGCTCTATTCGGTTTCAATCGGCTGGTTTTTCTTGATGCCGGCTGTTTACTATGCGAACTCGCTACTTATTGGCCTGGTCGCCGGATTCCTGCTGTGCTTTCTGGGATTCCGAATCAGTAAGATGTGGCTTCTGGCAATCCTGTTTTCTCTGCTATACCTCCTGACCCGGGTCGGACTCTTTTCTATGTTCAGCCTGGTCAACCCTGAAATTTTTTCCACGACCCGCATGCTCACTCCCAGTGTTGTCTCCAGCATACTGGCCATTTCCTTCATCAGGATAAGCTCCCTCTTTTATGTGATCCGGAGGTGGGGAGTATCACTCGGCCCGCTGGTCCTCGGGATGACGACAGCAGAGATCTGCGGATCGCTCTTTGCGCAGATATTGCAGGCCGCTTTGGTCCGGGAAGCATCGTTTCAACTGACTGTTGACTTTGCAGCAAGCATGATTCTCGGCGGCGCGATTCTCGGCGCGGCTTTGTACTGGGGATTCAGTCTGGCTCTGAAGAGGCCGGCAACGCCATGAACGGCCGGCACGCGGAAGGATGTGCAAGCTGTTTCAACCCTGTCTCTTATTGGAAATCTTCAATAGATCGGGCAGTGTTTCCATAAACCGGGCGAAATCCTCCGGTGAAAGCGACTGCGCTCCGTCGGACAGCGCCTCCTTCGGATTGTGATGCACTTCGATCATCACGCCGTCTGCTCCGGCGACCACCGCGGCTTTGGCCATGGGTAAAACCAAATCCCGGACGCCGGTAGCGTGAGAAGGATCCACGATAACCGGCAAATGGCTTTTCTGCTTCAGATAGGGAACCGCGCTGAGATCCAGCGTGTTGCGTGTGGCGGTCTCAAATGTCCGGATACCCCTCTCACAGAGTATCACACGGGGATTTCCCTCGGATACGATGTATTCCGCGGCCAAAAGCA
Organism: bacterium; assembly: GCA_011388275.1. Lineage (GTDB taxonomy): Bacteria > Zhuqueibacterota > QNDG01 > QNDG01 > DSAB01 > DSAB01. Next base: position 1,976 of record DSAB01000116.1, read on the forward strand.
GATCATCCAGTTTGGCGGCCATGCCCCTCTTGAGGACAACCGGCTTGAGGCTTTGCCCCACCGCCTTGAGCAGCCTGAAATTCTGCATATTCCTGGCGCCCACCTGAAAGGCATCCGCGCAGGTTTCTACGGCTTCCACATCCGCTACTTCCACGACTTCGGTGATTGTGGGCAATCCCGTCTGAAGCGAACTGTTCTTTAAAATTTTCAACCCCTCCAGCCCCAGACCCTGAAAACTGTACGGGCTGCTGCGGGGCTTGAAAGCGCCTCCGCGCAGCAGATGCGCGCCCGCGGAACGGACCGCCCCGGCAGTCAACGCCATCTGGTCCGCGTTTTCAACCGCGCAGGGTCCGGCGATCACGGCGAAGTGTTCTCCGCCTATGGGAATCGATCCGATATGAACAATCGTATCCGCCGGATGCGCCTCTCGGCTGACCAGCTTATAGGGAGTCAGAATCGGCGTAACCCGGTCCACACACGGATAATTTTCAAGGTGCAGCGAAGCCAGCACCCTTTCATCGCCTATTGCGCCCAGCACGGTCCGTTCTGTGCCCGGCATATACAGCGGTTTCAATCCGCAATCCGCGATTCGGCTCAGCAGTTCATCCGCGTCCGATCGGGTCGCGCCGGCTTTGAGCAGGATAATCACAGGCTGCCTCCGCTTCCCAGACCGGAAGAAAGGTTTTCCGACAGTGCGGTGTCTTTCGAACGACAGCGCGCGAGAAAGTTTCTGATCAATGGCATTCCGCTATCCGTTAAGATCGATTCCGGATGGTACTGCACGCCCGCCACGGGATATACCCGATGTCGGATTCCCATAATCACTCCGTCATTCGTCCAGGCGCTGATTTCCAGACAATCGGGAAGTGTGGACTCCTCAACGACAAGCGAATGGTAGCGGGCCGCGGTGAACGGATTGGGCAGCCCCTGATACACACCCTGGCCGTCATGATAAATGTCTGAAGTCTTTCCATGCATGACGCTTTTGGCCCGAATCACTTCTCCGCCAAAAGCGGCGGCTATGGCCTGATGCCCCAGGCATACACCCAGGACGGGAAGAATCGGTCCCAGTTTTCGGACCAGATCCACGCAAATACCGGCTTCCCCGGGTGTGCACGGTCCGGGAGACAGCAGAACACCATCCGGCTGAAGGTCAAGCAGAGCCTCGGCGGTTATTTGATCGTTGCGGAAAACACGGGTCTTCATCCCCAGCTCGCCCAGATACTGGACCAGATTGTACACAAAGGAATCGTAATTGTCGATCACGCAAATCATACGGCTGTTTCCCTGCCCCGAAGAGCATCGAAAAGGGCTTTTGCCTTGCTAAGCGTTTCGTTATATTCTGTTTCCGGATCGGAGTCGGCAACAATACCCGCTCCGGCCTGGATCATGCCCCGGCCGTTTTTGGCGATGAGCGCACGGATCGCGATGCACATGTCCATGTCGCCGTTCCAGCCGAAATACCCGATGGCGCCCGCGTACACGCCGCGGCGCTCCGATTCCAGTTCGTCGATGATCTCCATGGCCCGTATTTTGGGTGAACCCGATACCGTGCCCGCGGGAAAGACCGCTCGGACCAGATCAAGCGCGTCTCGAGTGTTTTGCATACGTCCGGTCACACTCGAAACCATATGCATTACCTTCGCATACCGCTCAACCTGCATCAAATCGGTGGTTTTAACACTGCCGGGCACGCACACCCGTCCCAGATCGCTTCGCGCCAGATCCACCAGCATCACATGTTCAGCCCGCTCTTTCGCATCCTTGAGAAGTTCTTTCTCAAAACAAACATCCTGCTCCGGGGTTCCCCCCCTCGGCCGCGTTCCGGCAAGGGGACGCGTATAGGCACGCCCCGACCGGCAAGTGACCAGAATTTCAGGGGACGAACCGAGAATATTCAGATCGTTCATCCGCAGAAAATACATGTACGGAGATGGATTCGTTTGCCTCAATCTCTGATAGAGTGCCAGAGGGTCGGCGGGCAGGGGAAATGAAAAACGCTGCGACAGAACGACCTGAAAAACATCTCCAGCGTGAATATACGCCCTGGCCTTTTCGACCCTGTCGCAGAACAACCCTTTTTCAATATGCGGCTGAATCTCGATTGCGGTAAAACCGGAAGGATCCCGTGCTTCGTGACAGGGTTCCGAATGCCGGACGGTTTCCACCAGCTGTTCGAACCGTCCTTTATCCCCTTCATCCGTGTACTGGATGATATCAACCGTCTCCATCTGATGATCGAATACCATGATTTCCGACGGAAACATGAACCGGACGTCCGGCATGCCGAACGTATCCGGGTTGGTATCCGGTATCCGCTCCATGTAACGGACCGCGTCCCAGGAAAGGATTCCCAAACCCCCGCCCGAAAAAGGAAGGACACCGGGCAGCCCGGGCTTTCTTCGCGTCAATTCACGCAGCACATTCAGCGGATCTCCCCGCTCCCGCTGAATCCGGCCCTTACTTCTCATGGTGATCGTCTCCCGTTCGGCCTCAAGAATCAAAAGAGGGCGGCCTCCGATAAACGAATACCTCCCCCTGGCCTCGGCAGACTCCAGAGATTCATACAAAAAGACCCAGTCCTCTCTGCTGTAAAGCGCCTTGAACAGTCCGACAGGTTCGCGAGTATTGTCCAGGCGGACATGTTGTGTCTGTAACCGGTTCCATCGCGGCATGATCATGACGAAACCCCTTTCGGCCTTCGGCAGGCTTTTTTCATGGATCGAACCAGTGCGCGCGTGTCTTCATGTTGCTGAATGGATTGGATAATCCGGCTGCCGACAATCACGCCGTCCGCGAAACCGGCCGCGTGCCGCACCTGTTCAGGCGTGGAAACGCCGAACCCCACAGCAGCCGGCGTATCCGTAAGTGTTTTGATCTTCCGAACAAGCTGTTTTGCGTCCGCACTTCTTTTCTGACGAACACCGGTCACCCCCTTGACGGCCACGCAATAGATAAAGCCGCTGGATCGGGCGGCGATTCGAGTCAGGCGCGTAATGGATGATGTCGGAGCGGCCAAATAGATCAGATCCAATCCGGCTTGCCGGGTCTTTTTTTCCCATAAACCGCCTTCCTCGACAGGCAGATCAGGGACGATAAATCCCGAAACGCCTGAATCACGGGCGTCATGCATCAGACCGTCCATGCCGTAGGCGAGTAAAGGATTCAGATAGGACATCAGCACAACCGGCACATCGAGTCTGATAGATGCCAGACTTTTCAATATATTCGCCAAAGTCACGCCCTGCTTCAAAGCGGTATGAGAAGCGTGCTGAATGGTTTGTCCGTCCGCGACCGGATCTGAAAAGGGGATGCCGACTTCGACCATATCGGCGCCGGCTTCCGCCAGCATGGAAATCGTCTCCAAAGAGGCATCCAGAGTCGGAAATCCGGCTGTATAATAGACGATCAGGGCCGCTTCGTTTCTGGAACGGCACTTTCGAAACACGCACGCGACTGTCATGTCAAACTCTCCACGAGCTCGAGGTCCTTGTCTCCCCTGCCGGACAGATTGACGATGACGATTTTGCCTCGCCAGTCTCGCGCGTTGGAAAGAACCCACGCCAGCGCGTGGCTGCTTTCCAGCGCCGGAAGAATGCCCTCATGACACGACAGCATTCTGAAAGCGTTCAGTGCTTCCCTGTCATTCGCGGTTACATACCGGACACGGCCCGAATCCTTTAAAAAAGCATGTTCCGGCCCCACTCCGGGATAATCCAGACCCGCGGAAACGGAATGAGTGCGCAGAACCTGACCGCCGGCATCCTGCATCAGATAACTGCGCGCTCCATGCAGCACGCCCACACTGCCAAAGTTCAACGGCGCGCCGTGCTCTTCGGGCTCGCCGCCTCGTCCTCCCGCCTCGACACCCACCAGCTCAGTTTGATCTTCCAAAAAAGCGTGGAAAATGCCCATCGCGTTGCTGCCGCCGCCCACGCAGGCCGCCACCAGATCGGGCAGCCTGCCCGTCAGGTTCCGTATCTGTTTCCTGGTTTCCCGGCCGATCACCCCCTGAAAATCCCGGACGATGCGGGGATAGGGATGCGGACCGACCACGGATCCAAAACAGTAAAACGTGTCATCCGTATTCGCCACCCAGTCGCGAAACGCCTCGTTGATCGCGTCTTTAAGCGTTCGGCTCCCTGATTCGACCGGAATCACTTGCGCACCGAGAAGATCCATACGGAACACATTCATCTTCTGCCGGCGCATATCTTCCGTGCCCATGTAAACCGCGCATTTCATGTCCATCAGAGCGCATGCCGTCGCCGCGGCCACTCCATGCTGACCCGCGCCGGTTTCCGCCACGACACGCGTCTTTCCCAAACGCCTGGCCAATAAAACCTGACCGATTGTGTTGTTGATCTTGTGGGACCCTGTATGGGTTAAATCCTCACGCTTCAGGAAGAGTCTGCAGCCGGCTCGTGCGCTCAGCCGTCTGGCCTCGAACAGGGGCGTGGGCCGGCCGACATAGTTTGTCAGCAAGTCGCGTATCTGTTTTTGAAAAGCCGGATCCCGTTTCGCGGCCCCATAGGCGCATGTCAGTTCATCCAGAGCCTGCATGAGAGTCTCAGGCGCGTAACGGCCTCCGTAAGCGCCGAAATATCCTTTTTTATTCGGCAAGAGTCTCCTCATCGAACCTCCTGAAGCAATTGACGCATTTTTACCGTATCCTTCACACCCGGCACCGATTCAATTCCGGAACACACATCAACCGCGGCGGCTTTCGTTATTTGAACGGCTTGCCGCACATTGTCCGGGTTCAATCCTCCCGCGAGAATGAACGGCCGGTCCAGGCATGCCGAGACGGCCCATTCAAACGGCTTTCCGGCTCCTGCACCGGGATCGAGCAGGACCGAAGCACCCCGGACCGCCCGCACACGCCGGGCCAAATCTTTCGCGGTTTCATTCGGGCGGACACAGACACGCTTGATCAGCCTTCTTCCTAGTATCCGGTAATCTTCGATGTTTTCATCACCGTGCAGCTGAATGATATCCACGCCGCTTTTTTGAACCAGATCGCGCACCCTGTCGACCGGCTGATCCATAAACACGCCCACCGTGGTAACGAAGGGAGGCAATGCTTTCACGATACGGGCGGCGGAAAATTCATCAATCTGCCGTGACGAGTCCGCGAAAATCAGACCCACCATATCCGCGCCGAGATCAGCGGCCATCAGCGCGTCCTGCACCCGGGTGATGCCGCATATTTTGACCCTCACGCGTTTCACAGGGACACCCTTCTGGTTCGGCTTTCCAAAAGCTCAGCCAGCTTCTCTCCGGGATCCGGTTCGCGCATCAGCGATCCGCCGATCAGCATGGCGTCAAAGCCGGCCTCTTCCACGCGGCGGACATGCTTACGGGTTCCGATTCCGCTTTCAGCGACGCTCAGGCAATCCCCCGGAATCAAACGGATCAGATCCAGACACCGGTTCAGATCCACTGTCAATGTATCAAGATCACGGTTGTTGATGCCGATCATTCGAGCCCCGGCATCGACCGCGGACTGCATCTCATCCGCCGAGTGCACTTCAACCAGAATCGACAGACCCAGATCCGCGGCCATCTGAACATAGTCTCTGAGCTGCTTCGGATCGAGAATGCGCGCGATGAGCAGAACCGCGTCCGCGCCGATCGCGCGGGATTCATGGATCTGATACGCGTCCACGATAAATTCCTTGCGCAGGACCGGCAGGGCGCAGGCCGTCTTGACGGTTTGAACATCCCGAATATGACCGCCGAAAAGCGGCGTGTCCGTTAACACCGAAATTGCCGAGGCGCCGTTTGCTTCATAAGACCGCGCGATCTTCGCGGGTTCAAAAGATTGTCTCAAAAGGCCGGCTGAGGGCGATTGACGCTTGATCTCGGCAATGGCGGCCAGCCCGGGCTTCTCAAGCGCACTCTTGAAGTCTCTTGCGGGCGCGTTCCATCGAATCCTGTTCAGACAAATCCGTTTTTTACGATATTCCACTTCATCCCGCTTCGCCTGAACCACACGGTCCAGAAATGTCCCGGGAAGCTGTTTATTCATACCGCCTTCCTTCGGCCGGACATTTGTTTCATCCGATCCAAAACCTCGAAGGCCAGGCCGGCATCGATGGAATGCCGGGCCTCCTGAATGCCCCGGGCCATGGTTTCGGCCTTGCCTCCTATATAGATCACCGCGCCGGCATTGAGAAGCACCATGTCCCTGTGCGGCCCGGGCCTGCCTTGCAGCACTCCAACCGCGATTTGCGCGTTCCGTTCCGGGTCACCGCCCTGTATGTCTTCCATATCCGCACGTCTGAATCCGAAATCTTCGGGTTGAACGGTGTAACGCTCGATCGTCCCATCCTTGAGTTCCGTGACAAATGTTTTTCCCGTAATGGTGATCTCATCCATTCCGTCTTCACCGTGAACGGCCATGACATGTTCAGACCCCATCTCCCGAAGCACACTGGCCATGATTTCCGTCAGCGAACGATCGTATACACCCACAAGCTGACGCCTGGCGCCCGCGGGATTGGTCAAAGGACCCAGTATGTTGAAAATGGTTCGGATTCCCATTTCTTTGCGTGGGCCGATGACGTATTTCATGGCCGCATGGTGCGCGGGGGCGAACAGAAATCCGATACCCGTCTGATCAATGCTTCTTGCCGCCGTTTCGGGAGTCGATTTGATGGAAACGCCCAGGGCTTCAAACAGATCCGCGCTGCCGCATCGGCTGGATACCGAGCGGTTTCCATGCTTGGCAACCGGACAGCCCGCTCCGGCGGCGACCAGCGCGCTCAATGTGGAGACATTGAATGTGTTGGTATGGTCGCCCCCCGTGCCGCACGTATCGACCACACGGTCGGACGCGCAGACCACTTTCAGGGCATGATCGCGCATGACATGGGCGAATCCGGATATCTCTTCCACACTCTCTCCTTTCATTTTCATGGCCATCAGAAGCGCGGCAATCTGCGCGTCCGTGGCCGCTCCGCTCATCATTTCTGAAGCGGCTGAATAGGCTTCCTGATGACTCAGGGCTTCTCCGTTAACGGTTTTTCGTATCGCCGTGCGAATATCCATTTTCACTCCAAAGTGTTTTTATTCCGTTTTCAATGAAAAAGCCGCGGGCGATTCCCGCGGCTTTGACAGACTGTTTCAGGCGGGAATCGACTGTTTTCGACCGGTTCCCGCCAGATTATTATGATAAATTCATCATGGAACGGATGCCGGCTTCCTTCGCCAGCACCAGGCCTGGTATTGAATATTTATATTATATCTATTCATTTTATAAGTTTGTTTATTCATCTACATGAATCATATTCGTCTTAGTATACAATTTTCTTTTAAAAAAGTCAAGTGATTTCTCAGAAAGAGATCGGTGTTCCGGTCTTGTGAATAATTTATGTTGTCCCGAAATCCTGCATAAATCAAACCGTCAATACTCCCTGACCAGCCGAATAGCGTATCCGTAGCGCTTGTGATAAGGAAATCTGACAATTTTCGGACTGTCATAACCTATATGTCGGAGCCAGGCGTCTTCGGAGCCGTCCCCGGTGGAAGTCCAGAAGACTTCGTAATAGGTCCGGCCATTGAATGTGCCTCCGCAGTAATGACTGCTTCGATAACCCCCTGCCAAGGCGGAAAAACCACTGGTCCCGAAAGCATCATGGTTTTTCAATTCACCCGCACGCCATAATGAAGCCCGGCCTGCGAGTTTGCTTCCTTGATTGGTGCCGCGATTGCCTGACCTTTCTGCATCGGACTGGCTCATACCAAAATACATTTCCAGCTCTATCCAGTCCGCGTCTGTAGCGACGCGCCAGCCTGAAGGGGCGAGCTTGCGGCTGTCATCCACCGCATACCAGTTGTACAGATAACCAAAAAGATCCGCGTAGTTTTCATCATTATCATACACGGTACGTGCACCTGCAGTCAATTCACACCAATCTTCATTTTTATACACAACAGGAATTTCATCCCCGTTTCTATACTTTGTTTCCCTTAAATTTTCAGCCGTCCACCATTTCCCCCCTATTTGAATCGTGGCATAGGTCTTGCCGTCATTGCCGGTCATCGTACCGGTTTCAAATCCGGTTATCACCACACTTTTTCCGCTCACCCAGCCGGATACGATGTCTGTATCCGTAGCGCATCTTGCCTGCGCTTTGATTGAAAAAGTGCCCGCGCTCGCATAGTGGTGTATCTGTGTCGAAGATCCCCAGGGAGATCTTTTGCTGTCTCCCCAGCTGAACCGGTATTGAACGGTGTGACCCCGGCTGCAGGAAGAATGGCCGGTGGAGAAACTCAGGCTTTGTCCCGTCTCTCCGGTGGAAGGTCCCATAGGTATGAGGGGTGTATTCACTGTATGTGGAGCATTGATTGTGAAGGTCCATGTATCGGACCATACCCCCTGATTTGCACAGCTGTCGTATGCCCTGACTCTCCAGTAATACACACCATTCTCTAAAGAACCCGATGAAGTGTAATTAGTGGAAGACAAATCGGTTTCATTGATTAACAAACAGGCAAAATTCTCTGATGCGGTGACCTGAAATTCATACACATCGGCATCAGATACCGAGGACCATTCAAAAACAGGCATCCCCACAATCAGCGTAGCACCATCGGCCGGAGCGATCAGATCCGGTGCGGAAGGCCCCTGCGTGTCGATCGTAAAGGTCCACACATTCGACCATTCTCCCGGGTTCCCGAAATCATCACAGCCCCGGACCCGCCAGCAATACAAACCGTCATTCAGGGCATCGGA
>DSAB01000104.1 GCA_011388275.1 bacterium
GCGGCGGCCGCCGCATTCAATCGATTGAAAGAACCCGGAAGCCCGGTTGGAAAAGTCAATGTTCTTCCCCGATGGATGAGCAGGAATCCCGGCGGCTGGATCGGATTCGGTTTGACCCTGTAATCCGAATCGGTTTTTCGGGCACCGTATGTCACCACACGAGCCGCTGCGGCTTTGGACATCAGGGCGGCCATAGGATCGTCCGCGTTGATCACTCCCACGCCGAAAGGGTCGAGACTTCTGAAAAGCCGTGACTTGGTGTTTGCATAAGCCTTCATGGTCTTATGATAATCCAGATGATCCCTGGATAAGTTCGTAAATACTGCACCCTGAAAACGCAATCCATGAACCCGGTCCATATCCAGGGCATGCGAAGAAACCTCCATAATCAAACTTCGCACACCTTCATCCGCCATACGGCGTATCAGCGCGAAAAGTTCAATCGCGTCGGGTGTCGTCCTTTCGGCCTTGATCTTCCTTTTCTTCCATCGATAGAACAACGTGCCGATCAGACCCGTCTGCCTGCCCGCGTGATGAAAGATCGATTCAAGCAAAAGTGCCACCGTGGTCTTGCCGTTGGTTCCTGTAATGCCGACAATCTCAATGGATTTCTCCGGATTTCCATAAAAAGCAGAGGCCAGCCGGGCCGCGGCTGCACGGCTGTTCGGAACCCGGATAACCGGTACAGTTCGGGTCCCCACATCATGTTCGACCACAACGGCCGCGGCTCCCCGCCCTATTGCTTCATCGACAAACTCATGCCCGTTCATCCGTGTGCCTGAAACAGCCACGAATATCCACCCGGGTTCGACACGCCGTGAATCCACTGTCAAACCATCAATCCAGGGATCGGCAATCCGTTCCAAATTATTCGATTCCAGAAAACCGAGAAGATGAGACAACCGAATGGATTCGAATGCCATATTAAAGAGACCGTGCTTTGAGACGGCAAATCGTCTCGTCATTGATCTTGTGTCCCGCAGGAGGATCCTGAGAGACAATGACTCCACTCCCATCCACCCGCGCTCTCACATTCAATAAAGCCAGTTTCTGAAGCGCCTCACGCACACTCAAACCCACCAGTGGGGGCAGGTGATAGGGAGAATCGGTAATGCCGGTATCTTCCCTTTCGCCCGTAACAGCAGGCTCGCTGGAAGTCAGCGAGATAAATTGGGCCTTTCCGCGCAGACTGTTTTTATCCTCTTCAGGTATCGAAGACGGCGGCAGCCCCATGATCCTGGACACGATGCGGGAAAAGAGAGGCGCCGCCGATTCGGAACCCCAATAGCGTATTCTCGGCTCGTCCAGTATGACCGCCAGGACAAAACGGGGCGCCTCAACCGGCCAGAAACCGACAAAAGACGCCACATAAGCGCCCGGATAATACCCCTTGTATCCGGGCAGGGATTTCTGTGCCGTTCCGGTCTTGCCTCCCACTCGAATACCATCCACACGTGCGTTGGTTCCACTGCCCTGCAGAACGACTTTTTCCAGCATATCGACGAGCTGAAAGGAAGTATTCTCCGAAATGACACGCCGAATCACCTGCCATTCGAATGTCCTTTGTTCCTTCCCGTCGGATTCGAGAATCGATTTGACGAGAAGAGGTTTCACCAGTTCGCCCCCGTTGACCACCGCCGACATCGCAGCGGCTATCTGAAGACCTGTTACAGAGAGCCCCTGGCCGAAAGAGACCATGGCGCTTGTAAAATCATTCCATTTATAAAGCGGATGCAAAATTCCACTGTTTTCACCGGGAAGGGGAATCCCGGTCGTGGTTCCGAATCCGAAATTCTGTGCATATTTGTACAGGGTTTTTTCACCCAGTTTCCTGCCGACTTTGGCCATTCCGATATTGGATGAAACTTCCAATACCTGACTGAGTGTCAGCCAGGAATAGGCCTTGTCATGATCGTGAATGGTATGATTGGCCAACCGGAACGCACCGTTTTCACAATGGACCAGAGTCTGGGGCGAAAACGCCTTTTCCTCCAGAGCGGCCGCAACCGTAATAACCTTGTAGATGGAGCCAGGCTCGAATGCATCCTGAACCGCCGTATTCTTGAGACGCTCCGGAAACGGCGGAGTTTCGCCCTTTACCGGCGCCTGGAATGAGGCCATGGCCAGAATTTCTCCGCTGAAAGGATCCATCAACACGGCCTGGCCGCTCCCGGTTGCATGTTGAATGACACTTCGACGAACTTCTTCTTCCACGATGGTTTGATAGACCTGATTGATGGTAAGAATCAGATGACAACCTTCTCTGGGCGCAAACGCAGGATAATCCGGGCTGGCGAAATCCCGGTTCAATCCGTCCTTTTGATAGATCGTCCATCCGTCTTCTCCGGCCAGCACCTCATTCATGGCCTGTTCGACACCTCCCACACCCACATGATCTGCGTTGGTGATTCCCAGCAGAGCAATCGCTGTTTCACCATGAGGCCGAACTCTTTTTCTCTCTTTATAATAAATCAGCCCCTTAAGAGAAGAACTTTTCAATCTCCGAATCTGTTCATCGGAAAGATCTCCGTACAAGGGTATGAAACCGGAATTCATCCGGTCTTTTAAAAGTTGTCTGAATCGGTCGCTGTCTTCTTTCAGTACCCGACTCAATGAATCACTGAAAGACTCATAGTCATCGATTGCGGATGGATCCACAGCCAGGGATGTGACCGGTATATCCATGGCCAGAATGGTCATATTCCGGTCATATATCATGCCTCTCTGAGCATTTAGGGGAACTCTTTTCCGGTAGACGGACTCAACCTGGACCGTCCATTTTTCTCTGTGAATCACCTGAAAAGTAAAGGCCCGGAAAAGAACGGCCAGGACCATCACTGTAAAAACAACACCCACCATCTTCAGCCGGCGTATATCCTGTCTTTCAATGGATCTGGAATGATCTGTTCTCACGGTTTACTCCCGGTTCCATGTGTGTGGCCGGACCTGTTTCCGTGTTAATATCCCCGCCATTCGAAAGGAGACTCTCTCCTTGGGCAGGCCGGTGTCTATGCCCCGCAAATCAACCTCGAGCATTTCGATACGGGAAGGCGGCACAAATACGAACCCGCGGGAACGGGCGATCTCAACAATATGATTATAACTTTTCAATGTGTCCACCTGAACGCGCAGGGCTTTGATCTCCCTCTCCAGCCGGATCTTCTGTTCCTGAAGCGCCTCTGCCTGACGAATATCGAATTCAATACGCACCTTTCCCCATAGATAGAGAACCGTGAGTATCAGGACTATTAATGCGAGGAACGCAAAAGTCCCCCTGAATCTTGAACTGCCGGTCGACTTGCCGGATCGTTTTTTCCTGTTTGCCATATTCAGGAACCCTCATCTTTCTGTCCGCAGCGCAGCCGCGCCGAACGTGCCCTGGAGTTACGGCATGTCTCTTCATCGCCCGGACGCATCAGCCGCACGATATTCTTAAATTGAAAGCCTGTTTTCTCCGGCTCCCGGTTTTTTTGATAGCATGGCCATTCTCCGCGAAAATAGCGTTTTACCATTCGATCGGAAAGGGATTCCCATGCGATCACCACGATTCTTCCTTCATGCTCCAAATAGGGATAGACATTCATCAGACAGGAGGCCAGCGCGTCGAGCTCTCCGTTGACTTCCATGCGTATCGCCTGAAAAACACGCGAAAGTGTTTTTACCGCCCATCGGGGCGGGACAGCAGCGCTTATCAATTCCGCAAGCCTGCCTGTGGTTTTGATGGTTCCCTTTTTTCGCTCTTCCACAATGATGCGGGCGAGCCGTCGGGAAGCCCTCTCCTCACCCAGTGTGTACAGTATATCAGCCAGACGCCGCTCAGAATAGTCATTCACCACCTCCATTGCGGACAGATCGGAATTCCTGTCCATGCGCATATCCAGGGGTCCTGATACCAAATAGCTGAACCCGCGCTTCGGTGTATCGATTTGATATCCGGACACTCCCAGATCAAGAAGAAGCCCCCGTATGGAATCAATGCCCAGTTCATTTAAAACTTCATGAATCCTGCCGAAATCAGCCTGGATCACTCGTACGCGCGAACTTTCCGCCGAAAAAAGACGGCGGCAAGCCTCAACGGCCTCTCCGTCCCGGTCAATACCCACCAGCACGGCATCACGGTTCAGCCTGTCGAGCAGGGCACGGCTGTGCCCCCCCCATCCCATGGTGCCATCCACCCAGGTCCCCGGCCCGTTCAGGGCCAGTAAATCAACAGTCTCTTGAAGAAGTACCGGTTTATGAGCGGCATCCATGGAGTCAACCTCCGCTCCATATCGTAAAAATTCTTCCGGCAGCCGCCATCAGGCCGGAATGCTGCTTTTACGGATATATTGCTCAAAGAGCCGGGGATTCCAAAGCTGGATACGTTTCCCCAGCCCGATAATCACTACTTCTCCGCTGATCTGAGCCCATTCCAAATGTTTTTTGGGGACAATAAGACGGCCCTGGTTGTCACATCGGCAAGCTTCGGCAGAAGCCATCAGTTCGGTATAGGTCGGCATATTCTCGTTGGGATCGAGGATCGGTCCGATTTCATCTTCCATCTTTTCGGCCATCTTCTCGAAAACCCGTGGCGGATAGACAAACAGACAAGGGGTCTTTCCCCCGGAAGTGACATAAAACATCAATCCTTCGGAGTCGTCGCCGAGCTGTATTTGATTCCGGAACCGGGCCGGGATGTTCACACGTCCTTTGGAATCCACCGCGTATTTGACACTTCCAGAGAAGAACAAGGGTTTTCACCTCATTCAATTAAGGGAAACTGCACATGATTAAGGTTGAATATCCTTTATAATCAGGGAATTTAAGGGAAATTCAACCCATTTCAATAAAGGAAATGTATTTGTGAATGTCAAGCGAAAAATAAAAAAAATAAATAATTCCCTGTTTATGCAAATCACGGGAAAAGTTCTGTACCGGTTCAAAGAAAGCCGGGATTGGGAGTCCTTTGCCTGCTCAGCAAAAAAGTGGGTCGTTTTCCCTGATGCCGGCATGATAAAATCCCGGATCATTCCAAGAAAAATATTGCATTTAAGACGATTTTACCCTAAATTTATTGATGATGCAAAACCGGCGCGATACATCCGGCACCCGTTTCTTCATCGAAACCTACGGATGCCAAATGAACAAGTACGATTCGGAACTTATTTCCCGAATACTCATAGACCATGGATACACACAAGCCTCAAACGCCGATGAAGCCGACATACTGATCATCAATACGTGCAGCGTCCGGGAACATGCCGAACAGCGCGTTTTGGGGCGCATCGGCGTCATGGCCGCATGGAAACGCCTGAACGAGAAACGCCGATTGATCATTACCGGCTGTATGGCCCAGCGCCTGGGCGAGACACTGATTGCCATTCCACATGTGGACGGTGTGGCAGGTCCCGACCAGTACCGCCTTCTGCCGGGCCTGGTGAATTCAAAATTGACTCTTACGCAGGCAAGAATGCTTCGGCAAACACACACAGAAGATTATTCCGATATCAAACCGAATCGTGAAACCGGTATCAGCGGCTGGGTCGCCATTTCCCGGGGCTGCAATAATTTTTGCTCTTACTGTATCGTCCCCTATGTCAGAGGTCGGGAACGCAGCCGCCCTTTCAACGGCATACTCGATGAAGTGCGGAATATGGCCAACAGCGGTTTTCAGGAAGTCACTTTACTGGGACAAAACGTCAACACCTACCGAGACGGAGCAACCGATTTTCCCCGGCTTCTGACTGAAATTGCCGAAAAAACCAACATCAAAAGAATTCGCTTTATGACTTCCCACCCCAGAGATCTTTCACTCGAACTTCTGGAAGTCATGGGCGCTTACGACTCGATCTGCCCTCATATTCACCTTCCTGTTCAGGCAGGTTCCGATTCCGTGCTTGAACGAATGAATCGGGGATACACACGAAACCACTATCTGTATCTGGTGGAAGCGGCCCGAAAACGAATACCGAATGCCGCCCTGACTACGGATGTGATGGTCGGCTTTCCCGGTGAAACGGAAAAGGATTTCCTGGAAACAGTGAATCTCATGGAAACCGTGCGATTCGATGACGCGTTTACTTATCGATACTCATCCCGGCCGGGAACAAAGGCCGCGGAAATGGCCGGACAGGTGGAAGAGAATGAAAAATCCCGGCGACTTCAGTATCTGATTAATATCCAAAGACGCATCACTCTGCAAAAACGAAAATCAATGATCGGCAGCGTGGTGGAAGTACTCCCTGAGATTTCCAGCAAATATTCAACCCGCGAATGGATGGGAAGAACGCCCACCGATCATGTTGTCGTGTTTCCCAAAAACAGGCTGGAACGGGGAGTGCCCGTGCCGGTTCGTATCGACGAATGCCGAGGAGCCACCTTGCGGGGCAGCCCCGTCATTTCGCCCATGGCCTGAATACTCGAATGGAGGAGATGAATTATGTGGATTCTTCGATGGATTGTCAGCGCCGTTATCATTTTACTGATTCTGGGTTTTGCCCTTTATAACATGGATCAGACCGTGTCCGTAACATTTCTGAAATGGAAGTCCCCGGTGCTTCCCCTCTGGTTTTTTCTCTATATCTCGTTCGGAGCCGGCATGCTGTTTTGGGTTGCCGTCTCAGCCCTCAACGCCCTGAAACTCAAACGGGAAAACCGTTCGCTTGAGCGTCAGTATAAAAAAGTCAAGAACGAACTGGATCGTCTCCGCAACGTCGGTATCGAGGAAGAGATGGAGCCGGAACCGCCGACCGAAGAAGATAACGCCACCCTGATAGAATCCTAAAAAATGAGGAACTGAACGTGAATTGGATGACAATCGGTATCGGCGCTGCAATTTTTATATCCGTATCGGCGTTTCTCTTCACGATGATCGCAAGACGCAGGAAAAAAAAGACTCCCGGTCAGAATCCTTACATCGAAGCGCTTCATATGCTGCTGGAAGGCCGCAAAGCAGAAGCCATGGAGAAATTGAAACGGATCGTCCGTGCCGATACGGAAAACATCATGGCCTATATTGTCCTGGGTGACCTCTTCCGCGACAGAGGCTATCCCATGAAAGCGGCGAAAATTCATCGCAGTCTGCTGGTGCGCAGCGGTCTGAATGAAACGGAAACGACCACGATTCTCACCCGCCTGGTGATGGATTACAAGGTCAACCGCTCCCTTGAACTGGCCATCGATACCGCGGAGAAACTGGCGCAGCGGAACAAGAAAGGCATCAAATGCCAGAAACTTCTTCTCGGTCTTTATGAAGAGAAAGGGGATTGGGACAAAGCCTTTTTCTATCGCCAGAGCCTGGGAAAATGGCAGAAACAGCAGCGGCAGGACATCCTGGCTCTGTATAAAGTACAGGCCGGACTCGCAATGGCCGCCAAAGGACAGGAGAGAGAAGGCCGTATACGGTACCGGGAAGCGATTCGCATCGACAGAGGGTGTCTCCCCGCTTATTTACACTGGGGTGACTCCTACCGCCGGGAAAACCGGCAGGAAGATGCACTGCAGGTTTACAGGGATTATGTTCATAAAAATCCCGAGTGGGCGCACTTGGCTTTTGACAGGATGAAAGAGCTCCTGTATGAATTGGGACGATACGGAGAGATCGAAGAGATCTACCGGGAAATCATCCATAAGCAGCCCGCCCGACCTCAGGTCTATTTATACATGGCCGAACTTCTTGTAAGCCAGGGGAAAACCGATGAAGCGGTCAAAATGGTCCGCACGGTTCTGGAAAAGAATCCGGATTCTGTGGAAGCCAGACACCTGCTGGTCAGGCTCCTGCACGAGAGAGGCGAGACAGACGAAGCTCTGCGGGCCGCACTCTCACTTCTGAATACCAGCCTGAAGCATGAAACAGCCTATCGCTGTTCTGAATGCGGTTTCGAGTCGCAGGATCCTTTATGGCACTGTCCGCAATGTCTTTCATGGAATACTTTCCTGGGTGATGCGTCATGATGATTCGATCTCTGTGTCTTGCCTGTTTGATCGCTGTACCGGTTTGCGCGCAATCCGTTTCCGACATTTTGACATTGACCCGCCAGGGACGGCTGGCTGAGGCGCGTCAAATGCTGACCTCCATGGAATCTTCCGGCGCCGAATCCCATCTTTTTCTGCATGGACTGCTCTGCACAGACGGTGATTCCGCGGCCGCCTATTACGACAAACTTATTAAAACAGACAAGAACAACCCATACAGCGATCTGGCGCTTTTCCGGCTCGGACAGCTGTCCTATGCCAAAGGACTGTACCATCAGTCCCTGCAGCTGTTCAACAGCTTGATTCGAATCTATCCGTCTTCGACATTTCATCCGAGAACTTTCTATCAGATCGGCATGTGCCACAGCGCACTCAATCAACCGGATTCCGCTCTTCATGTTTTTCAGAAAATCCGGAATGAATATCCTCACAGCGACGTCGCCGCCCTGGCTGGCGACGTCATCGCAGGCATTCAGCATGCCCATTCCGAAGATGGAGACAAACAGCCCGTATCTTTTCGATTTTCAGTGCAGGTAGGGGCTTTCACGAGGCATTCCAACGCGCTGCTGCGCAAATCTTTCTTCGAAAACAAGGGCTATGAAGTGGCCTTGCGCACCAAGACGGTCAACAATCAGCTTTTCTATCTGGTCTGGGTAGGATCCTATGCATCGCAGGAAGAGGCCCGAAGCGCCGGCGAGTCACTGAAACGCAGGTTCGACATACAATACACTCTGGTATCGGAAGAACTGCAGCCTTTTCCGAATCCGGATTCTTTCAAATAAACGCGCCGCGCCCTGTTCATCCGCTTTTTCGAATGAACTCACCGAATTCATCCCGCACATAGAGACGCAGATTGCGCCGGCACCAGGCGGTCTTGCACTCACGGCACATCCAGTGCGGACCCTCTTCACGAACAATGGCTCCCCCGTAAACCACACCCCCCTGTTCCATTTCGTCTTTCGAGGCCTTGGCTTCCAGCGGGCCATAGAGTATTTCGGCGATCCGGTCTGAACTGCAGGTGGGACAGTATCTCTGCTTCTGTGCCGGCAGCATCGATTTCTCCGTTCAATAATGTACAGCCGAAGCGGGTTTGATTCAGAATACATATTTCAGAATGAACCCCTTTCCGGTTACGGAAACGGGAAATCCTGCGTCAACATGTATAAGAAAAAAATCCCGCCCGGATGAAGCGGACGGGATTTTACCTCAACGGTTTGTCTCAGACAACATGTACGTTGGCCGCCTGAAGGCCCTTGGGAGTCTCCTGGATCTCGAATTCGACAGTTTGCCCTTCTTCCAGCGTTTTAAAGCCCTCGCCCTCTATGGCTTTATAATGCACAAAGACATCATCCCCTTCTTCCCGTTCGATAAACCCGAATCCTTTGGTTCTGTTGAACCATTTGACTGTTCCTTTTTCCATGAACATGCCCTTTCAAAAAATCGTTCCTGCTTGCAGCAGATCCCAGTGGAAACCGTTTGTTTCTTGCCTTCAGACAACAAAACGCGGCTTCATAATACCACAGACAGCCGCGCTTCAACTCGAATGCGGATTGTCAATAAGCTGACAATCTCATGACAAATTTCATACAAAGAGTCCAAATCCAAAAGCAGAAGAACCAACGTACCACCTTTTCAAGCGCTAATTTAATCATTCAGCCTGTTGATTGCAAGTATTTTTTCTGTTTTTCTGAATTTCATGTTTCACGGCAACAAAAAGCCCCATCCTCCTGGCAAAGGATGGGGCCGGCGACTTATTGAGAACCGTTTAAACTTTTCTCACATTGGCAGCCTGCGGTCCTTTGGGGCCTTCCGTGATTTCAAACTCCACGGTATCTCCCTCGTGAAGCACACGGAATCCATCGCCCTGAATTGCGCTGAAATGGACGAATACATCATCGCCACCTTCCCGTTCAATAAAGCCAAACCCCTTTGTCCTATTGAACCATTTGACTGTTCCGGTTTCCATGATGGATCCTTTCTTCTTAAACCTCGCCTTGCACAACCGGCTTTTCGAGTCTCGAATTCCTGGCTTTCGAAACCTTCAGGCGAATGAGGCTATTGCTGATCCGGCATTTCAAAACCGATACAGCATTCACCAGGTGCCATGCGGAAAAGCGGTGTACCTAAAACACGCATTTAATTTATAATGGTTTAAATCGAAAATCAAGATCTTTTTTACCGATATACAATTCTCCTTCCATAAACAGTCCACTTTTCAATATGCAATCAAAAGAGAAACAGAACATGACTCATGGCGGAGACAGACAAGTATCAAATATATAATTATCATATAGTTATAATTATACGCGATTCTTCTGAACCGCTCTTTTATCTTCATGGCATAGTATTTGTTAAAATTGGTGAATACCGATCCATCAATACGAACAAACAAAATGAACCGGAATATCATGAAACAGGACTCTTCCATCCGCCGATTGGCTTCACAACTCAACTGGATCACCGTGGGTATCGGTTTCGGACTTCTCTATTGGATTCTCGAAGCAATTCGCGATGCGCTTCTGAGAAATACCGCTCTATTCAAAGAATTATTGTTTCCGGAACCCATGACTTTCTGGATGCGAATTCTATTGGTATGGGTTCTCATTCTATTCGGTTCATACGCCCAGTCGTTCAAACCTGA
>DSAB01000091.1 GCA_011388275.1 bacterium
CCGAAGCCCAGAGCAAAGGCCATTTTCGCCTTTTTATACACCGCATACAAGCTCGGAAAAACGGGCACAAACGTGTCTCCCTCATACTTGGCCTGATTCAAAGTGGGGAGCGTACTGGTCACAATTCTTCCCTGAGTGATCGTCTGGCTGTAGATGGCGAAATGAAAACCATCCGCCAGCAGCGTAATGCCTGCCGGGTTAAAATACACGGCGTCGATGTCTGTTGATGCGTTGCGGGAAAGCATTCGGACGAACTGCACGCTTTGATTGGTGTTGGTGAGAATACCGCCCGCGAAGGCGCCCTGCACCATGACCAGCAGCAACAGACCGGTGATGAGTCTCTTCCTCATACCGCCTCCTGTTAAATTGGGATAAATGGATTGGAAAGAAAAAATATAATCACTGATGTATTGAATAGCAAGTCAAAAATGAAGAATCTGATTTTCGGGATAATTCCGGTATTCGATGCTCACCGGATCAGCGTCATTTTTCTGTTGAGGCGAATTTTTTCGGCGCGAAGGCTGAGGATATACACACCGGAAGGCACGGGAACTCCGCTCTCATTCCTGCCGTCCCAGACCAGCGCGTGCCGGCCGGCCTCTCTGATGGCTTCTTCGAGGACACAGACCCGTCTTCCCAACAGGTCTCTGACATCGAGGATGATCCGGGCACGCCGCGGCAGATCGAACCGGATCTCCGTATGCGGATTGAAGGGATTGGGCATATTGGCGTGAAGCATGATTCGATCGGGATAAAAGGCCGGATCCACCGAAGTCGTAAAATCAAAACCGAACGTATCTGTACTGTAACGAAATTTTGGATTGGACTTGTCGTCCTGTGCCCGTACACGCCAGAAATGAGTGCCCGTCGTCAGAAAGTCCAGGCTGACATTCAGAGAACACTCTTCACCCGCCGCAAATTCATGGATATTCAGAGTCATTGCAGGATCTTCGGCAATCTGGAGAAAATACACGACAATGTCTCCCTCATCCACGTTCTCAGCCTCCTCCCAGACGAAATCAATATAACCCTGCCCTGCATTCAGAACCGCGCCGTTTTCGGGCCTCAGCAAACGAAAAGGTTTCGGCGGATCGTCAACAGACACCACAACCACCCGAAAATCGGTTTCATCCGCTTCCCCTCCTGTATCTTCCACACGCACATGCAAACTGTCTGTTCCGTTCCAGTCAGCCGGCGGAACAACGACCAGACGCCCGCAAGCGTCCACCGATACCGATACATGCTCATTGCCCGAAAACAGAAACGTCAAGGCGTCCAGGGAATCTTCGAAATCAAATACTCGACCGTTGAGATCATACACACCCGTCATATCCTCGAGAAAACGCATCTCCGGAATGGGCATAATCACAGGAGGTACATTGTGAAGCACTTCGAAACAGGCGCCGATCAGTGAATCCAGGGGGATAAAACCATTCAAATCGAACAGATAGGCTTCCTCAAAAGTGAGCGTAACCTGGCCGGTTACACCCTCTTTCACCTGAATTTCCAGGTTAAGGAGCGGCCTGGATTCATCCAGCCAAACCATTTCCGTTGAAAATCCGGCCACCTGGAGGAGTGAATCGGTAATGTTCGCCAAAGGCGCACCCCAGTCTTCCACAACGGTTCCATCCGTTGTCACGTCCAGAACCTTCAGACAAGCCGGTTCATATCTCAAACCAAACTGATAGGCCAGCAAAGAATCCCGTTCGGCCATATTTCGGATTGAAACCGTTACGAAAAATGAACGCTGGTAACTAACCGTGGAATCCGGCAGAAAGACCACCTGTGAAAACAGGGAGGACATCCTCCCTGCCCATAGTACAATAAAAAGTACAAACCGTGCCGCTCGCAACCAGGCGCCTCCTCCATTTATCGAATCAACAGCATCTTGATACGCCGTCCCGATTCAGAACCGCATCGGATTTGGGCGATGTAGATGCCCGAAGGTACCGGCCTGCCCTTCAAGTCCGTTGCGTCCCAATGAACAGACTGTGTACCCGGTCCTCCCTGAACAAAGAATTCCTGAACACGCCGCCCCCTTCCGTCATAGATGAAAATCTCAACCCGGTCCGGCCGGTTCAGTTCGAAAAATATCCGTGTGCCCGCATTGAAAGGATTGGGGTAGTTTTGATGGAGATGAAACGATTCCGGCCCTTTTACAGGGTCAACGGATGTATCCATGGAGATTAAAAACTTTTTATTGCACCAGCGTGATTTATTGACATTGTTTGTCGCCCTGACACCCCAGAATGAAGACCCGGAAATCTGATCCTTGTTTAAAATCAAAAAAGTGTCCACACCGGTACTGACTCGCAAATCCACAGTCGTAAAACTGGAATCCGGTCCGAGATTAAACTCATAGGTGATCGGACTGTCATCATCGACATTTTCAGACCTTTCCCAGATAAAAGTGATGTGGTCCGATGTGTCGGGAAGAGACGCCCCGTCTGAAGGCCATAACAGAGAGAAAACGCCCGGAGGATCGGGTACAGGCAAGACCGTTACGTGAAAAGTATCCGAATCGGAAAGCATCCAAGGGTCACGAACCGTGAGAATCACGTCTTCGGATCCATTCCAATCCTGTTCGGGTATCAATATCAACCGAGTATTGGACGGATCATAATCCACCGAAAAATGGCATTCCTCATTGACAGAAAATGTCAGGTTTTCCAATCCATCGTTCTGATCGCTGACATACTGACTTATATTCGGAAACACATAGGGCTGATCTTCGAAAATCGTAATATCGGGCAAACCGGACAGCGTGGGAGCCACATTGGATGTGGCATTGAAATTGGCTTGTACGAAAAGGGGAGTCTGAATAGTCACGATCAGAGGGTTAACAGAACTGTTGAGATCGCCGGTCCAGCCGGTAAAAATCACACCGCTTCCCTGTGGAATCGCGTTGAGTGTGATTTCCGTTTCCCTGTCATGCCAGGGTCCTGCAGGTGTCAGGGTGATGGAACCGCCGCTCTCCGGGGTACATCGGGTCTCCAGAGTATACTGTTCGACCCATTGAACGCTCTGAACCACAGGACCCTGCACCTGCACACTGATCTGTCTCTGTGTGGATTGAACGGCTCCCGGACCGGTTCCTTCCCATTCCGAGAAGCGTTTTCGAATGTCCGCAGTGATCTGCAGCAGACTGTCCACACTCAAACTGGCCGTTTCACCCGGCAAGTACCATCCCTCGCCCTGACCCGTGCCGAAATCGTTTTCAATGCGTAAGAAATAGGCCGTGTCAAAATACGCCACATAATACATCGTTTGTGAAGAGGCTGTCACGGTTTGTTGACGGCTTGAAGTATTGTTCCAGGTCCTGAACGTATATCGAGTGGTCGCTTCGACCAGCTGAGGATCCGGCACATCCAACAGAATTCCGGTTCCCTCGGACCGGTAAAAGGCATGGGGGCCGGTTCTCAAGATTCCATCAGCCAAAAAGCGCAGCCCCGGCGGTTCGGTTTCGATCACAATATTGGCTTTTCGAAAATGGGCCGTAATGTCCATGGGCTGCTGCACAATAATCTTTGTGGAATCCACAGAAGAGGATACATCGCCGGACCAGTAATGGAAAGTATACAAGCTGTCGGTATTGCCGAACGCATAGAGTGTGATCTGCTTGCCTGAAGGTTCCCAGGACCCCGGCACGGAAACCGGGGATATATTCCCTCCCCATTGTGGGGAAACGGACAGATTGAGCCAATACTCAGCATGCCAGACAGCCGTCTGGGTAACCGGTCCGGCCATTTCAAATGTGAAAGAAGGTTCTGTTCCCGAATAGGCATTGCCATGCCAATTGGTCAATGCCATTTGTGTGTCTTCTGCAATCAATACCGGTGTCGTAACACTGATTGTGGCCTGACTCATGGCATCATACCAGCCCGCCCCCTGGGGCGAACCGTAATCGGAATGGATGGTCAGCTCATACTGGGTATTCCAGTGAGCGGTCTGAACAACCGGACCGTTCATCACCAGAACCGGCTCCAGATCACTGCCTGTATATCCCCCTTCGGACCCTTCCCAATGGGTAAACACATGGCGTACACCGGAACCACCCGCAACCTGGGATTGAACGCTGAAACGGGCGTTGGATCCTTCGGCGTACCAGCCCGAACCGGTGACTCCCCCATATTCTGAAACCACGGCCAGATAATACTCATTCTGCCATTCCGCTACCTGTCTGACCGGATTGTTCAGAGTCACAGCAATCACGGTATCGCCCCCTGAATACGATCCGGTTCCTTCCCCCTGCCACCGAACGAATCGACGGCGAGTATCATCAGACAGATACACGAAACGCGGCACTTCAATGGTTCGAATGGTTCCCTCAGAAAACCATCCGCTCAATGCATCAGCTTGTGTGCCGGTTTGAATATCGAGATAATATTCCTGGTTCCAGATTACAGTCTGAGTGATGGGTTCATTCATAACCACGGTCGGGGTGCGTTGCGGACCCGTATAGGACCCTTCCCCCGTCCCCTCCCATCCCAGAAAAGTCAGCCTGGAAGTCCCGTATGAGTCCAGCACGACACTGTCCACCGATATGGTGATCCGGGTTCCGGGAAAGTACCTTCCCCTTCCATGGGTTTTTGCACCCACTCCGCCATCGATGATTTCCAGCCTGTAGCGCAGCGTAAAGACCCCGATATCCGCACGTGTGCTGTCCGGATCAAGAGGCCCATCAGGATGCCCCGCATCGATGCACGGCGAGGCTTCTTTCAAAGAGTAGTCGTGGGCGCTCTCATCCTGGAACATCGGATCCTGTTGTACCAATCCAGGTCCATATCCCCCCACACCGACGCAATTGTAATAACTCAAAGCCTTGGCATCGGGCGCATTGTTTACATGATTATACAGATCGGGGAAAATGCCGCCTCCTGTATTTCGCCATAGGATGGAATTGATAATGTAGGGTTTATCACTGAGGGAAAGATCCAGTACGATCTCCACACCTTTTGAACGGTCCATGTCTCCGGGATCCACATCATGATAATTGTATGCAACCACATTATGGATAAAAAGCACTTCAGAATTCCGAAACTGCACAGCCCCGCATACCGCATGATTGTCATAGATAAAATTATTCTCAATTATGGGTGAATAACCGGGTATGGTCTCTTCTTCCCGGCCATGGCGGTTCCATACGGCTATGCCCGCTCCGTCTTTGGTATGATTACCCGTCACCCGGTTATTGCGGATAATGGTGAACCAGTCGCGTGTCCGTATGCCCCCTCCGGCGATCCAGTCGGACAGGACACTATGGTATCCCCTGTAACCCGAATTACGAATCAGAAAGCCGTCAATCAGAGTCTTGTGATCCATATCTACGGCCCGCGGACCCTGGGGATTGGGGCCATTTCGGTTCTGAATAATGGTGACATTGCGTTCGGGGTCTTGCTCATACAGTCGGGTTTCATGACCCGCGAAACCACCGAAAACCATGACCCCTGATTTCAACTTAATGGCTGCTACAGACTGGTATTTCCCATAATCATCTTCATAATAATTGCCGGTATAACGACCCGCCGCCACCCAGATCCATGCTTCAGAAGGATGTACATGATTAATAGCTGCCTGCAGGCTGGTAAATGCATCTTTCCATGAGGACCCGTTATTGGCACCCGAGGCATCGGCATCAACATAGACAATCGGATATCCCGGTTCCTGCGCATAGAGGATAGACATGATGGAATCCTTGATCATCATGCGGTGGAGTTCATTGCCGACCGTTACTTCCTGGGCCAAATCCATCACCCGGTCCCACTTGGATGTAAATCTCCCCGACAGGGTTTGTTCCGCAAGGATTCCCGTCACAGGGAGAACTCCGAGAAATACAGCCCAAAAACCGATGAAAAGATGTTTCACCATAACACCTCTATCGAATCATCTCCACTTTGGCAACCTGCCGGACTCTGCCTGCAGTCATTTCGATTAAATACAGACCGCTGGATACCCGTACTCCATGCCGGTTTCGTCCGTCCCAACGAATCACGTGCGCTCCCCGCGTCTTCACTTCATCGGATAGAGTAATCACATGTTGCCCCATCAGATTATAAATACGAAGATGAACCCGGATTCGTTCCGGAAGCGTGAACGCGACCATGACTTCATCGTTGAAGGGATTGGGATACGCCTGATGAAGCATTGGCGCCTCAGGCAGAGGAACTCCGCCGCCATATTCAAACGGGCAGGCCAGATCGTACAGGCGTGTCGCATTGACTATGCATTGGGTAATCCGGATATCAGGATCTACAAGGCCGGAAAGTTTCCATCGGATTGTCAGCACATCCTCTTCTCCCCGAATTCCCTGAACACAGATCATCCCTCCCCGCATTTTTCCTTCTCCGGTCCTGACCCACCGCCAGGACATGTTGCCGCCTCCGGGATCCTCAAAACCCAGAAACTGCGCATGGCGTGAATCATAAAGAAGATCGAAATCGCAGGAATACACGGGATTCCCGCCGAGACGCAGTGTGGTGACCAGTGTATCACCGTTCAGCTCTGTGGTCCAGGACATACTCATTACCCCGGCTCCGCGGGCAAGGCGGGATCGGGCGGTCCAGCCGCCGTGTACGTCTCCGATCAGCACTCCCGTAAAATTACGATTACGAAGATCTTTGGCAACCGAACCCTCAGCATATTTTTCGGGCATAAAATGCCATTGGCCCACCCGTGAAGAGTCGCCGGGTTCGAGGCCCACCGCATAACGGGCGATGCGCATGGCATCGTCGATCCGGATCACGCCGTCGCCGTCGGTGTCGGCGGCCGTAAAAAACAGACCTTCCAGTGTGTCCAGTCCCACGGCATGCCGGGCCGTCAGGGCGGCATCATAGGACAGGATTCCGGCGGCGCGGGAATCGTTCTCAGCCTCTTTTTCGGCATGCAGAGTCAGATCGGAGTAAACAGACAATTGACCGGAATATTCGCCGGTTGAATCCGTGAAAGCCAGGTCAACCTCCTGCTCTTCCCACATGATATGAACCATGGGCAAGGGAGTGTGATCGGTGTGATACACAGCGCTGCCGCGCACCTCGATCCAATCCCGGCAATAGACCCAGAAGGGAACCGCCTGGGCCATGAGCGGTGCTTCGAAAGTCGTTCTCACACCCGATGTATCGAACTCCGAGCCCAGAAACGCCGTCACATAAGCCAGGCCGGTACTGTCGGTTGTGTCGGATTCGGCCGACAGGGTGACCGAACCCCACAGCTTTTGGAAATGAACCGGCACATCGGGCATGGGCTGGCCGAAACCGTTGGTGATGATCAATCCAAGAGAGTCCTCAGGAATGCTGTCGGGCAGCCCGCTGATGATCTGCCGGGTCAATACACGAACCAGCATGGGCTGCTGAGCCAGGGCTGAAAAGAGCACCTTTCCCATATGCGCGTATCCCTCATCATTGGGATGTGTCCCGTCTGAATCGAACATGGCGCCCTGATCAAAGGCCGAATATTGATCCACCATTTTCACCATATCCGCCGGTATACCATTAACACGTCCTTCCTGCACATCCTGGATAAAAAGGGATATTTCCTGATTCAGCAGATCAATGTTTTCAGGATTCTTGGCATTGGGAATCACGCGTGAAACGACAATGAGACGCAGTGAGTTACCCCGGGTTCCGTCTGCCCAGCGAATCAGATATTGAACCAGATGCGCCAGCTTGCCTGCTACGGTATCGCTCCTCAGATTCCCCTCGGAATCGCAATAGGGCCGCATCAGAGGATCAAAAAAGGCATCATTGGTTCCCAGATGAATCACGGCCACATGCGGCTCAAACGCATCCATACTCGTTGCCACATTAAAGGACCCATCGCCTCCAGGGCCTCTGTAGAACTGACCGATCCGGCCTCCGGATTTGAAATGACCGAAATAAGGAGAGCTTCCCGAAGAACCGACCATCTCAAAGGGATATTCCACGCTGGACAGGGAATCATACAAATCATTACGGAAACCCAGATCATCACTGCTCCGCACTCCCTGTGTGATGGAATCTCCGATCAGCAGAATACGATTATCGGCCGCATCAAGTCCCGTTAAAATACAGAGCATGAAAAATACAGCCGAAACAAACTTGCGCGTCATTCGCCCCGCCTTTGAATGATTCTATGCCTAAATGTAGGGCGAAAAAAACTCTAAATCAAGATAGAATCTTTCCCCTGATGAATATTAATAAGGGGCTCCAGCAATTGGAAACCCCTTATCAATCAACCGTGATCCATACACATTATTTCAGAAAAATCATTCGCCGTGTCAGAACCTGTTTGGAGGTCTTCAGGCGATAAATATAAATGCCGGTGGATATCGGCTGATGCCGGTCATCGCGTCCGTCCCAAACCACCACATAATAGCCGGGACTTTGTACTTCATCCACCAGTGTGGCGATCGCCTGTCCCATCATGTTGTAAACAGTCAGGTTCACGGACTCCTGAACAGGAATCTGATACCGAATAACCGTCTCCGGATTGAACGGATTCGGATAATTCTGACCCAGCATATAAGTGTCGGGCTGGGGAACCTGTACCATAATCGGCCCGTGTGATGTTTCTCTGTCCTGCAGATCCAGTGAAACCAGTTTGTAGAAATAGACGGATCCCGGCCTCACATCGCTGTCCAGATAGCTGTAAACACCGTCATCCCGGCTTGGAATCAGAGTTTCGGAAATCCGCGTGTACGGTCCATCTTCCGAATGACTTCGATCAACATGGAATCCCTGGTTCTGATTCTCCTGGCTGGTCATCCACTTTAAAAGGATGCCCGCCTGTCCGGTTTCAAAGCGGCCCTGGAACTGGGACAGCTGAACAGAAACCTGTACATCAAGATTCCACGACTGTTTGACGCTCGAGACCCCGTCGGATACCGTGACTTCAACATTCTGTGTTCCGGGAAAACTTCGATCGACTTTGTGATGATAGACGGCATAATTCCCGCCTGCGGACTGTCCATCCACTTTCCAGGAGTACATCAGATCATCTTCGTCATCATCGCGGGCATCCACCCAGAAAATAACCGTATGTCCGGCCAATACCGTGGTATCCTGAACCGTGGGATGCTGGGTAACGATTCTGGGCTTCCGGTTGACATTCAGCACCTCGACGACAACTGTGTCGGCATCGAATCCACCCATATTGTCGATGACCCGAAGTACGATGGAATAGATCCCCTGCTGATCATAATCGGGTGTCCATTCGAATATGGCGGTTCGATGCGCCTGACCCTCGGTCAGCACGCGAGCGCCTCTCGGCGCAGTCAGTTTTCCTTCTTCGAAAGCCTGGAATGTCAGCTCATCGCCGGCGTTTCCGTCTGTGGCAATCAGCGCGAGCGCCAGGTATTCCTTCTCGCGCTTCTGATTGTATTTGGAATAGGCGGTTTTATTGAGTACGGGGAAATAGGAATTGTACACGGCTTCAACATGAAAATCTTTTGTCTTCCCAATCGAAGCGGCACGGACAATATCCGTTCCGGGTGAAAGACCGACCCGATACTCAGCCATGGCAATGCCATTGGCATTGGTAACTACGTTTTCGCTGCCGATTATTTGCCCGCCTCCTGAATGTTTAAAGAAACGAACAGAATAGTTGGGTACCGGATTGTCGTAACTGTCGGTGATCTGAACCCGAAGCGGATCAACCAGAGGATGCCCGACGGTTCCCTTCTGATTATCTCCTGAGTGAATGTCCAGATTGACCGGGCCGATTGGCTTGGCCGTCAGTGTGAACACCACAGGCGACCCCTCGAGTGTGATATTGACGGCTTCGACCACAATCACACCCGACTCCTGACCCAGATCCACCAGTACGGACGCCAGACCCTGTGTGTTGGAATATTTCGTTACCGAATAACCCCCTTCGATTGTTGCGTCTCCAGACCGGATTATGAATTGAACCGGCTGGTTTCCAACCGAATTGCCGTAAAGATCGGTTGTTCTGACAACCAGTGAGTTCATCAGCGTGCTTCCCACAAATCCTTCCTGCAGGTCTCCAGACACGGAGACGATTTTACGCGGGCTCCCTGGAATCGTGCTGATTGAAAAGGTCAGGGGAGAACCCAGGCTGTTGTTTATAGCCTTGACAAGACTGATGCTTCCCGCCTGGGTATCGGCCCGATAACTGGCCCGGGCATAACCAAACTCATCGGTATTCACAATCGCCGGGCTGGTCAGAGAGCCGCCGCCTTCAACCTGAAAACGCATCTCCACACCGGCCACGGCGTTACCGTCTATGTCCTTGACCGCCACAACAATGGGCTCGGGCAGAACTTCACCGGCCTTGCCGATGATGGACATCTCCGAAACCGCGGCCATGGTATGAGGCACTCCCGGACGACCGCTGGCCTTGAACCGGACCGGACTTCCGCTGAGTCCGTCAGAA
Source organism: bacterium (assembly GCA_011388275.1). GTDB lineage: Bacteria > Zhuqueibacterota > QNDG01 > QNDG01 > DSAB01 > DSAB01. The sequence continues at coordinate 10,369 of DSAB01000091.1, forward strand.
CGGGCCTCCACTTCATTGTTGAACGTTCCGACCGTGCTTCCCAGAATGAATTCGACAGAAGCGTGTCCCTGGGCGTCGGTGACAACGGTCTGATCCCCCACAATACGTCCGCCGCCCGCAGTCACACTGAAGGTCACCGGCACATAGGCCACCGGATTAACCCCGTC
>DSAB01000118.1 GCA_011388275.1 bacterium
ACATCCCGAATCACCGTGTTCGGATCCAGGGATTCCAGCTGGGGTTTCTCGATACGGCAGAACTTGAGGAAGGCGTCGGTCATCTCGCGGAGACGCTGCACCTGCCCCACAATACGGCGCGTGAAGCGCCGCGTTTCGATCTTTCGGGATTCCCCGGCGTCGCATTCCATCTGCAGACGCTGAGCCGTGAGCATGACCGTGGCCAGGGGCGTCTTGATTTCATGGGCCAGCCGGCGGGCCATGGTGGCCCAGGCGACCGTCCGCCTGGATTGCGCCAGACCCGTCAAATCCTGCAGAGTCACCAGTTTGAAATCGTCCCTGTTTCTCGTTGCGGGACAGCCGTACACCGTGACCAGGAAATCGCGGGGCTCGTCGTTCAGGGTAATGGTGAACTCACGCCGCCGGATCGCTTCCGCGGCCGCGAGACTCTCGTTCAGCCACTCCCGTAATTCGGCCCAGCAATCGCCGGTCAACAGGACGGAACAGGGCTTTCCAACGGACGTATAGGGCGCATAATGAAACAGAAGATCGCAAAACCGGTTGACCGCGTGCAGCATGCCCGAGGCGTCTGCCGCGAAAGCCGGATCACAATGGCCTTCCACAAGACCCTCGATCAGCGCCCGGCCGTGCTTTGTCCGTATTTTGTTAAAAACCACGGCGGCCCCAAGCAGGCACAGGAATAAAGTGCCCATAAAAACATGAAATCGGTTCAGGCCGGAAATGACCCCGGTCAGGAAAGCATTCTTTTGAATGCCGACGATCTGATACTGATCGAGGCTATGCATGGCGAGCAGCGGACGGGCTCCGAATTCGGGATAATAGAATTCATTCCCGTGCTGAAGGGAAAACCCGGGCCATATACCCAGAACGTTCAGCGAGGACGACAGGAGAACCACCCAGGGCTCACCCTGAACCGCGGCATTCACAATGATTTCCCGATTTTCATCTCCCGTGAGATTCGCCACACACAGATTCTTGATGGCCGTATCCTTGAATCGAACCTGACGGATTCCCTGCAGATCGTAATCCCTGATTTCGAGCAAGCCGTCCTGCCATCCCAGCACCATATCGATGCGGCCGTCGCCGTTTCCGTCTATAAAATCACAGGCATTAAGAACAGCGGGCCGCGACCATTTCCTCGAAGTCAGGGCCAGGGTCAGAGGGTTGATGAACTGGATGTAATTATCGGCTTTTTGTTCCGTGAATGTCTTGAACCTGAACAGGATTTCAGGAAAACCGTCGTCATTCAGATCCGCACGGTACACATTGACACTGGTGCCCTGCGCTCCGATTTTCTCTATCGACACGGTGCCGCCTTTTTTTTCGGCATGAATCAGATAGGAATGATGATCATCCGTGCCGTTTATCTTCATCCCCCCCGCGTTGCCCGGCGCCGTGGTGCCGAACAGAATGGATTCCTCGCCGTCCAGATTAAAATCGCCGGTTACAAACTCATTGCCGCGATAGCCTCCCGGGTGTTCAAGAAGAACACGCCGGTTTTTAAAATCATAGATGAGCAGGCCCCTGGGCTGATAGGCGTAACTGGTGTTGATCGAGAACACGCCGTCCAGGACCTGATCATGGTTCCAGTCGACCAGGGCCTTCAGAGTGAGGCCGCAAAACCAGGGATATTGATTAAAAACATTCCGGACGGGTTTCACCGCGCCCACGAAACGATGCGTCCGCTGAATCGACCGGTTTGAATACTTTAGCACATGGACATACACCGTATCCTGAACCTGCTCGGAGATAAACAGCTCCTTTATACCGTCTTTGTCGTAATCCCCGACTCCGGCGTTGGAGATCGGACCCTTGAAGTTGAACCGGCAGATCACATTGTCGAAAGGAACATCCGCGATATGCAGATAGGACGGCGCCCCGATAGCGATATTCTCCTGATTGTCGATGTGGATGCTTTCACTCTTTCCGTCCCCGTCCAGATCGTGATAATGATAGCCTCGCCCGTCCCGCGGGGCCGCGTAAATGACCTTGAACCGGTATGTCAGCCGGGCGGATGTCAGCCGCTTGAGATCGACTGCATCCCCGTTTCCGGGAATACAGGATACAATGAACAGGATCATGAAAAGGAAGAAGATTGGACACAGAGTTCGGTACAATCGCATCTTATATCCGATATTTTTTCAGGGAAGGTGCTGTTGACTCCCAATATATTCAATCGACGTGAAATAACCAGCAGTTTTCTTCTGTCAGGCATTCCCGGACGGTAAAAATGCTATTGGCCCCGCCTCTTTTTCATGTTCATGAAAAGAGCGTAGGCGGGTATACCGGTACAGACCACGGCCAGGGCGATAGAAGACTCCACGGGACGGGCCATGAACGCGAGAATCAGAATCATGACTCCCGAAACACCATAAACAAGAGGCGGCAGCGGAAACAGAGGAATCATGGATTTGCCCGGCCGGATACGCCGAAGCTTGAAAACACCGAACACGGCCAGAATCGGAAATATGCCCAGTGCGAACCCCATATAGGTTAAAATCTGGTCGAAGGTGCCTGTCATGATCATCACGGCCGCCAGACCCGTCTGAATCAGAATGGAGCCCGACGGTGCGTGCGTTTCAGGGTTCACTCTGCCGGCCAGGTTGAAGAAACAGCCGTCCCGCGCCATGGCAAAGCAGACTCGGGGCCCCAGCATGATATAGGCGCTGATAGAGGAAAACAGCGCCATACCGATCAGAAAAGAAAATATCCTTTCCCACCCGGCCCCGAAAAGACGGCCTACGGCCAAACCGCCGATGGAAATAACCCCCTTCATGGCTTCCGCGGGTACGGCATAGACATACAACAGGTTCAGGAGCATATAGAGAAACATCACAATCAGAGTTCCGAAAATGAGAGACCGGGGCAGGTTCCTGCGGGGGTTTTTGATCTCGGATCCCATATAGGTGGCCGCGTTCCACCCGCTGTACGCGAAAAGAATCCACATAATGGAAAGACCCAGGGTTTTCCATCCCGGACGAACCACCGCGGAATCAACAGGCGCGTGAAAATGGGAAAGACTCCCCCTTCCCAGGGTGAAACCCAGAATGATCAGACCGGCAATGAACAATATCTTGGCCACGGTCAGCACATTCTGCACGCGTGCTCCGGTCTTCAGCCCCCTGAGATGAACCAGAGTGAAACCGATAAGCACGGCCATGGATATGGCCCGCCTGACAAAAAGCGGATCAACATTGACAGATGCCACCCAGGTGAGCAGTCCGGGGAAAGCCCTGATCCAGTATGCACTGACCCCGATGGACGCCGCGGCGATGGGAGCCGAGAATCCCACCACGAGGGACACCCATCCGCTGAGGAACCCCAGAATGGGATGGTAGAGTTCCGAAAGAAACACGTACTCTCCTCCCGCCCTGGGAAAAGCGGCCCCCAGTTCTCCGTAGCACAGTGCGCCGCAAAGCGCGATGATTCCGGCCGCTCCCCAGAGGCCGATCATGAGCATGGGAATATGCAGCCCCTGCATAAGCAGACCCGAAGTGGTGAATATTCCGGTGCCGATCATGTTGGCGATCACGATATTCAGGACCGGAAAGAGTCCCAAACGCCGCTGCAGGCCGTTTTCCGTTTCGCTGTCTTTCTTCATGGTGATTTGTTTCCCGGCGGTTCGACCCTGGAAACTTTCGATGTTCCTGAGCCGGAACTTGAGAGAGGGCGGCTTTCCGTTAAGAAACGGACAGCGCAACGGCCGTATCCCGACAGAAAAAACCTCCTCACTGCCTCCCGGTTCAAGCTTCGGTTTCTGTAAAGAATGGAAAAATCGGATAAAAATCAAACGTTTTCCGGGTGGAAATTAAAAAGATGACGAATTATAGCCGGGTTGGGAATCTTGCTATTCCCATCCCTGTTCAAGTTTAGGACGGGAATAATCTGTCGAGCGAATAAGCAGCATTCTGAATGGTAAAAACCGCAAACCTGGCGGCAGCGCCTTAAAAATAGACCAGATATTTCAACTTAAGCACGCACGCCCTCTCCCGAGTATGAAGCCTTTCGGGCAGAAGTTCCCCTTCGCCGCCGAACGCATCACTGCGGTCCATCATCTCGTTGACGGCAAAATAGACCCAGCTCTTGGGCCGGAAATTCCAGGAGAAGAGAAATCCGCCGATCACCTGCTCCAGTTTGCCGGTAGACCGCAAACCGAGATGATCCACATACACACGGACATTCATGTTGTTGACCGGCGTCAGCGTGAAGTGAGGGCGCGCGTTGAACGTGATCTCTTCGATTCGATGATTCGGATCTTCCTCCGCAAACAGATTCATAGAGGTCCCCAGCCGTAAAAAATCCATGGCCTGCCAGGCCACCGAACCGCTGAACCGGGAATAATATCCCGGGAAATCCCTTCTGAAATTGTATGTCTTGAAGTAGCCGGTATTGATATGAGCGGTCCATCTCGGAGACACATTGATCCACGACCCCAGAGAAATCTGAACCTGATTGTAATCGACATCCAGGTCTCGGGCCCGGCCTCCGATCAGGGTGAACTCATACCCCCAGTTGCTGCGGAACTGCATATTCAATCCCAGTGCCGCCATATGGTCCGTATAGCCGTCCACCCGTTCGTAGTTCAGAAAACCGCCGCCGTACAGAATAATCTGGCTGATTGCGCCGGACGGAAAGTACCATCTCGGACCGGCGAGCAAGATCAATTGTCCGGTCCCCTTCCATGGAACGAATCCCACTCCGTCCACATCGAAATCCTTACCGATGTAACGGCCGCTCATGCCGAGAATGGATTTATCACGGATCATCAGCATGCCCATGGACCCGGCAAAATCCCCTTCATCGTTTCTGAAAGACCGGGCCAGCTGAAAAGAGAGCTGGGCGTTCGATGATCTGAACGCGCCGTCGATGTCGATCACGCCGTTGTTCATGGTTTCCGTGTGCTTGCCCACATACAGAAACCCGATGGATAAATTGTTCAGTATCTGCCTGGTGATTCGGGCGGACCCGAAAACCGCCCTCTCTTCCACCCTCTCTTCGTCTCCGGATTCATAGACCTCCTCGCCCGTGACGGCCAGAAAGCCGCCGTATTCATAGGCGCCCTTTCGCCCGAAGGCTTTTGTTCCGACATGGATCGGCACATCTTTACCGCCCGGCAGGCGCCGTCCGATCCGCCTGGAGTAAAACAGCTCAAGCGGCGAGTAAAAACCCGAATTCCGTTCTTTGCCCGCCGGCATGAATACCTCGCTGCCCTCGGTGAAAAAGGGTCGCCGCTCCGCGTAATAGGTTTCATAACGGGAAATATTGAACGTGTACGGATCGGCCTCGATTTGCGCGAAATCCGGATTCCCGGTCAGCTGAAAGGTCAGCTGCTGGGAAGGGTTGTAAAAAATGTCGATTCCGGCCGTGGGCCGCAGGTCATACCGGCCGTCTCCTTCGTATTCCGCCTGAACCATGCCGACCGGATAGATCTCGAGATTGAGGCTTCTGACCTCCGGTTTGAACGCATCAAAACAGGCCGTTCTGAATTTCGAAACACGCCGGCCTTCGGCCTCCTCGAAACGCCCCCAGGCCAGACTTTCCGGTATGTAAGCGATCCATCGCTCGAAGTCCACACCCCAGCAATCCAGATTGCGATCATACCGAATGGAACGGTATGGAATCTCGATCTCGACCACATATCCCCAGGGCATGATGCGGGCGGCAGAAAACCAGACACCGTCCCAGCTGTAATCGCGGTTCCGGCCGTCATCCAGCAGGCGGCAATCCATCCGGGCCCCTGTGGCGGATACGGAAAACCGGTAGGCGGTTCTTCGGTCACCGAATGTATCCAGAGAGATGGAAACCACATCCCCTTCCACGTCGTCGTGCATACCCTTGCTGGTTTGTATGTTTTCAGGGTTTTGATGGTTCACGAAGAGGATATACAGCGCCTTGTCTGTGGTCAGCATCCTGACTGTTGTTCCAAGTGTAGGCGGTTGACCGAAATAGGGCGTCATCTGGTAAAAATCACCGGCGGAATCGGCTTCCGATCAGACCGGATCGATCAGACCGTCCAGGATGATTGGCTCCTGGATTCGCCGGACATCCATTTTCCCGGATTCATTTGACGATGCGGAGAGTGAAATCAGCATTCCCAAAGCGGCAAAGAGAATTGGATTACGCGTCTTGTGTTTCACAAGAACCCCCCTATTCAGTTTGAAACAACGGCTCAGGATCAATGTGCCTGATTCTCTCTCCACTCCTCCTCGAACAAAGCCTGATTTCTTAGGCGAGTCTACTCTCTTAGACGCAGAAACACGGATAGAAGTTACAAAATAAATATTCTGCATTAAATCCGTCCGGAGTACCATGCGGCCATGCTGCGGGCTTTGACACAGCGGTGGATTCTCCACATACAGACGATTCCATCTTCAAGGCAGGTACTTCTGTAAGATCAGGAATATTTTATCGGAATGGTTTTTCGTGGATATCGATTACTGCGGGTTTTGAAGAGGATTTTTAAAGAAGTGTGAAAGTCCGCTTCGGCGGAGTGCGTCAATCCCGGGCTGATCAGCAGAATTTGGCAGGCTGTTTTGCGCGCGTTCATTCTCATCTTCGAACAATCGAATCCTTCAGACTCCCGGATGATTTTGATCTCCACTCGAACGAAGCGCCTCTTTATTCAGCGACTGATCCTGAAAATGATAGATATTCGCTTGTGCCACCCGGTCGTCTATCCTGAAAACGACTCCTTCCATCTCGAGAAAAGTCCGTTTCATTGCGGTTCCGCCCTGAAATCCCCCGAGCTGACCGTCGCTTCTCACCGCCCTGTGGCAGGGTATGATAATTGGAAACGGGTTGGCTGCCAGGGCGCCACCCACGGCCCGGGCTCCCGCGGGTTTCCCGACCGCGGCGGCAAGACCTCCATAGGTGCCGGCCCACCCTCTGGGTATTTGAAATTCTGTAAGAAGCACGCGTTTTTGAAACGCCGAACATAAATCCAAATCCAGCCGATTCAGATCAAAAGAAACGGCTTCTCCTTCCAGGAATCGACTGATTATAGAGCCAATCGCCGATATCGCATTGCATGCTTTCTCTTCCATACAAGATTCGTAGCTCTCCGGCACCCCGGGCAGAATGACACGCCGAATCAGTGGCCCGGAAACCGTGTTTCGCCAGATGAGACCGAACTCACCCAGGGCCGATTTTTGGCGTATCAAGTATAATTGTCGCCTTGCGATCATCCGTTTTTTTTCCTTTTCAGCAGGTAAGAATGGCCTTCGGCCGCGACGACGGACCATCGACTATGGTCGATCGTCTATCGTCAGAACATCGTCCGCCGTCCATCGTCTATTGTCTAACAACAGGGTATTCCCTCGGCTCGCGTTTCCCGGCGGCCATTTTCCTGAGGCCGGAAAAAAACAAACCTGTTTTTTTCTTGCGCTTCGCGCTCCGCGCTCTGCGTCTTTCCAATCCCCAATCCGCTATTCGAAATCCGAAATGCTTTTCCGCCTCTCCAACCAAACCATCCTGACTAAAAACAGCGCCAGAAGCAGAGCGAAATGGCATAGAATGGACGGCAGCGAGCCGTCCGGTGTCGGCAGAAACTGAATGGTGAGCAGAGACGGAACGATGAACGCCAGGGTTCCATAAAAAACCTGGCGGATCAGACGGCGCTCCGATTGATCGGAGCCCGAAAAAGCGTGAAATCCGGATAACAGAATCATGCTGAGCAGTCCCAGCCAGTAGAAACTGCAATAAATAAGGTATTTGGGCATCGGATTCGTAAATTTCGCGAAGACTACCATACATACCGAATCCGCGACAAAACCGGAATCGAGCAAGACCCAGAATCCGATGAATGCGGCCAGCACGAAAAAAAGCCCCGCGTACCTTTTCAGAATACGAGACGGCTTACTGCGCAGCAGCGCGATCAGCAGCAATCCTGTGGGGGGCAGCCATGCCACTACCCAGAAAGCCAGTCTTGGCAGGAAAATGGATTCCGTATTCAGCGTGCAGATCCACACTTCCAGCAGCTGATAAGCCGCCAGAATCAGAAGAACGGCGGCCGTAACACGAAGCACCGGTTTTCGGCCGGGTCCTTTCAGGACCCATACAGCGGCCGTGATCTCGATTGCCGCGGTTACAATTGAAAGAATCGGAGAATAGGACATAAGCATTTTCCTTTTGTTTTTGCTCCATGCTTCTCGCCTTTTCAATCCGCCATTAGCGGTCTACCGTCATTTTTTTCCGCTCCGCGCTCCGCGCATTGCGTCTTTTCGCCTTACGAATTACGATTTACGAATTACGGTTTCTCCAATCCGCAATGCTCCTTTTGCCTCCGGCAGTCACCATCATGTCATCTCCGTCCCGCTTGCGCGTGAATAAACTCCAGCGGAGATCCAGTTTTTTGTTTTTTTAAAGATCTCTTACGTTTTCTTCCACCGCTGTCAAATTTATCAAGGTTGACCAATCAACCATTTACGGATGCCTCCGGCGGGGTACTTTTCTTGATGCAAGAAAAGTACCCAAAAGAACATTCTTTTTCCAAGCTCGCTGTCATCATAGAGGTATCTTCCAGCCGTTTCCTGAGTTCACCCCCAACCCCTTCGCTATTTCGCCTTCGGCGGACAAGTCCGCCTGCGGCGAAATAATGCCCTCCCCCCATACCATGAATGAAACATAAGACCGGCCCATCGCAGGAAAAAGGGGGAAAACAAAACCATTCTTTCCACTCTGCGCTCCGCGCATTACGCTTTGCGCTTTGCGTCTTTTCACCTTACGAATTACGATTTACGAATTACGGTTTCTCCAATCCGCAATCCGAGATTCGAAATCCGCAATGCTTCTCCCCCTCCCGTCTTCAATCATACGCCAGCCGTGTCTTTTCATCAGCCATGGTATCCGCGGTGATATCTTTCCACCGCGCGACTTTCCAGGTGCCCAGCCTGCCGTGTGTTTGCAGATACTTTTCCGGTATGGGATGGGTCCCGTAAACCACTTCCAGACCGTATTTGGTTTCGATATAATCTTTAAAATTCGTGATCCGGGGACAGGGCGGATACCCTACGATCATACCGGTCGCCAGATGAATCACCTGGGCTCCGTTTTTGATCATCTCATCCACAGTGTACTCCACGTTGCCGCCTGGACAGCCGTCACAGGATGTATAACCCACCACCTCCACATCCATCCCCTTATATCTGGCGAAAGCGCCTTCACGAAGGCGAACCGATCGAAAACACTTGCCTCCCGCACAGGTCCGGTACCGGTTGCAGATGATGATGCCGATGTTCTTTTTCTCAGCCATGGCCGCTCCCTTTATGCTTTAAGTCGGTTCTTTTCTACCAACGATAGGACAATCCCGAATTCCAGACTCCGCTGCAGCCGATTCCGAATTCCGTGTAAAAAGCCAGCCCTCCCCCCAGACGAAAACCCAGCAGATTAAAGTGCGGAGCCGGAAACAGGACTGTTGTGGAGGTACCCTTCACCCCCGAAGCCTCTCCATTGCTGGTGTACAAGCATCCTCCGAGAGCCAGACCCGAGTACAGGGCGAAAGCCCGCCTCCGCATCCAGTGATAATCCGCCCGGGCCATGACACCGAAGAACTGATCTCTGTCCTTCGCTTTATTCTCGAGCATAAAATTATGGGTGACTTCATACCTTGAGTAGGTCAATAAAACCCCGTATCGCCATCGAAGATTGGGATTCCGGTAAACGCCGATGCACAAAGCGCCGAATCCCTTGATATCCGATCCGTCGTACTTGTCAGCCGGTTCCAATCCCAGGACCGCATCCACAACCCCCGATCCGAGACCGCTGAAGATAGCGATCAGCAACACTTTGTTCAGTTCGGCAAAGTCCTGAAAAGTCGCGATGCCGTAACCCGCGGTGATCTCCGTCTTTCCCGGACCGGCCAGGACGGACCCGGACAGAATCAGGCAAAGCGCAACAATCAAGAGCTTTTTCATAATTGTCTCCTTCATTCCGTATTATTTCCCAGCAAATGAAACAGAAAAAAATGATTGACCGGATAGATGCCATTCATAGATGCGAATAATCGCAATATATTACAAGTACGTGATAAAGTCAAGAAAAAAATAACGGAGAGTGCTGCAAACGGGACCCGCGGATTGACTCATAAAAAAAGTAACTAAAAATGGTCGTTGCCTCATAATGGAATTAACCCTCCAGGAAAGGAGAAGTTTTATGAGTACAACGACCAAATATGAATTGCTGCAGGCCCTCAGAGCTAAATACAAAAGATCTCGAAGACA
>DSAB01000034.1 GCA_011388275.1 bacterium
ATTTGCTCGACGCTGGCGGTGACCAATATCTTTCTGAATACGATGATTATGGGGTTGGGGCTGATCTTCGTCACCTCATTTTCAGCACTGACCATCTCGCTGATCAGGCGAATCATACCCGAAAGAGTCCGCATGATGGTGCAGGTGCTCGTTATTTCCAGTTTTGTCGTCATTGTCGATATCTCGCTTAAAAGCACGGTTCCGGAGATCAGCAGGGCTCTGGGACCCTATGTGGGTTTGATCATCACCAATTGCATCATTATGGGAAGAATGGAGGCTTTCGCCTCCAATCAGCCGCCCGGTCTCTCCTTTCTCGATGGCCTGATGTCCGGAGTCGGATATGCATGGATACTGCTGGTCATTGCCTTTTTTCGTGAGCTGCTGGGTTTCGGTACGGTTTTGGGCCGGCAGGTCATGGATCCTCTGATGCGGGCTGTCGGCGTGTCAGAAGGTTGGACCCAGTGGTCTTTCATGATCATGGCTCCGGGCGGATTCTTCATGCTGGCAGCTTTTATCTGGATTGCGAACAATTTGAGTGTCAGCCGGGTCCGGCATCTGAAATAAGAGGAGTGCGTTATGATCAATCTCTCGCCATGGGTTATTTTCTTTGCCTCGATATTCACAGGCAATATCCTTTTGACCTATTTCCTCGGCATGTGCTCATTTTTATCGGTTTCGAGACAGATCAATACGGCTCTGGGATTGGGACTCGCCGTGACCTTTGTTTTGACTCTGACCGCCGCGTTGAATCATGTCATTTACTTTCGGCTTCTGGAGCCGATGGGGCTGGAGTATTTGCGGTATATTGTTTTTATTGTCGTGATCGCTGCCACGGTTCAATTTATTGAAATGGTCGTGGAAAGGTACTCAGAAGCTTTGTACATCAATCTGGGCATTTTTCTGCCGTTGATCACCGTCAACTGCGCCATTCTGGGCGTCAGTCTTTTCATGGTGATACGGCGTTATACTTTTATTCAAAGTGTTTTTTTCGGCGCGGGAAGCGGATTGGGCTGGCTGCTGGCCATACTGGCCATGGCAGGTATTCGTGAAAAACTCAAGGAGGAACGGATTCCTTCGGCTCTCAGGGGCCCGGGTATCGCTTTGATTATCACCGGCATTATGGCCATGGCTTTTGTGGGTTTTTCCGGGATCGTTCAGATACAGTAACCCGGCGGACGAGATGATGACGCAAATATTGATAACCATGGGTGTTCTGGGGGGGATCAACGGCCTGCTGGCTTTACTGCTGGTCATTGCCGAGAAGTTTATCGCGAATTATGGATCATGCCGAATCACGGTCAACGGTGAGAAAATATTTGAAATCCAGGGCGGATCATCACTTCTGAACTCACTGAAAACACAAAAAATTTTCCTTCCTTCAGCCTGCGGCGGACGCGGCACCTGTGCTTACTGCAAGTGCCGGGTTTTGGATAACGGAGGAACGGTACTGCCTACGGAAGCGCCGCTTCTCACTCAGGATGAGATTAAAAACCATGTTCGACTTGCCTGCCAGCTGAAAGTCAAGAAAGATCTGGCCGTTGAGATTCCGGAAGAGCTCTTCAATATTCAGGAATTTACGGCTGTTGTCGAAAAGCTGGAAGATTTAACTTCAGACATCAAACTGGTCAGACTGCAGCTGAAACATCCTGAAACAATACAATTCAAACCGGGACAGTATGTGCAGCTTCAGAATAATCCGTACGAGGGCGTTAAGGAAACGGCCTCGCGGGCCTATTCGATCGCTTCTCCGGACAGCGATTCGCGCGTCCTGGAACTGATCATTCGGCTGGTGCCCGAAGGGATCGTCACGACATGGGTGCATCAATATTTGAAAGCCGGCGATGAAGTCCGTTTCACGGGACCGATGGGAGACTTTGCCTTGCATGAGGGAGAAGGCGAGATTGTCATGGTTGCCGGAGGTTCGGGTATGGCGCCCATGGTCTCCCTTCTGAATCAGCTGGAGAAGCAGAAGAGCAAACGGAAGATAACCTATTTTTTTGGAGCGGTGAAGCGCTCCGAACTGTTCTATGAAGAGGTCATGAAGAGATTTGGAGAACGTCTGGTCGATTTTACCTTTGTTCCCGCCCTGTCACAGCCGGATCCCGATGATCATTGGTCCGGAAAGACGGGACTCATAACCCGGCCTCTGGATGAATATCTTCAAACTATCGATACTTCAAAGGTTCAGGGCTATCTTTGCGGCAGCCCCGGCATGATCAGGGCCTGTATCGGTGTGTTTAGTCAAAGAGGAGTTGAGAATGACCGTATCTATTACGATCCGTTTTCCTGATCGAAGATGCGCCGAGAGGGGATGCCATGAAACCGACGCCTGAAGAAGAACGCCTGATGAATAATTTTCTTCCCGGTAAAATTTCCAAAGACGGATTTCTGGGCAGTGATTCAAGGCATATTCATGATATTATCGAAGAAGACATGCGTATCCTAGAGGCTCTGGATGTGGACCGCACCTATCTGGCCGACCGTCTGCATTTTTTTATCCGAAGGGGCCGGGAAGGGCTCGAAATGCCGGTTGAGGAGGAGGGATACCGTATCGAAGTTCACTGGCAGCGGGGTATGCTTCCCTGTCCTTTCGGCGAGCCCGGCTTGCATCCGAAACTGATGGCTTTTGTCACTCATTCGGCTTCAGGAAAAACGATTCGCTATTCACAGTTAAGCGTCCATTTGATCAGAAGACATGGATTTTTTGGCGGCAAGGGAAGTTTTTTCAGACTGCAACCGCGGGAGCTGGTTCATTTCTTTTGTGACCGGGCGGGTCTTGCCTGCGCGAAGGATCCGGAAACTGCAGACTGAATTTTCCAGGAGGTTGATCATGAAGAAAGCCGGGCTTTTGTCGGGAATACTGGTATTTGCCATGTTCTCCGTTTTGTGGGGTCAGGATATTATTCGAGGCACCTACACCTATACCTGGGGAGACAGCGAAAGTCTGGTGGAGGCCAGAAAAATATGCAAGGATCTGGCGCTTCGCGAGGCGATCGAATCCTATTACATCTTTATTCTGTCGTCTACCGAGGTGGAAAATTATCAGCTTAAGGACGATCTCATCCAGACCGTGGCCGCGGGATATGCCAGGAATATCAGCATCATCGAACAGAAAGAAGAGGGAAGGACCCTTACCGTTACGGTGGAAGCCCTGGTCGATCCTGAAGAGATTCAGCAGCTTGTAAACCGGCAAATCAGGGAAATGGGCCGGCAAACGGAGGAATCGTCTGAGGAGACCGGGGAGGATCAACCGGAAGAAGCGCCGGACTCAGCAGCAGAAAGCCGCCTCTTTGATCGGGCTGTTGAATTTGAAAGGCGTCTTCAAAGAATCAACGGATTTCGGGAAAACCGGCAATACCAGGCCGGATTGATCCATCTTGAGGACCTGAAAGCCACTTTTGGAAGTATTGCCCTGTCCGATGACAGATCTCCGGGATCGATTTTCTTTCGGGTGATTCAGGGATATGTCGATTGCCTGAAGGAACTCATGGAATTTCAGCTCTCTATCTCCAAACCTCCGGTTGCCGCACCGCGGACACCGGGAAGGGGTTTGACTCGTTCGGGTGTGGAGCTTCGTAAAAGACTGGCGGTTCTTGAGAAATATAAACCCAAGAAACCGGAAAGGCGGCGCCTGCAGGAACTTTGGGTCAGGCGCTCCCATGAACTGCTGAATGAAATACGGGAACAGAATCTTCGTATTCGACGGCGCTGATTTTCTGCCGGGTATCCGTTCAGAGATCAGTTCGGCGATTCAACCGGTTTCTCATGCGTTTTCCGGAATGTGCGAATCGGGATGAAAAAAAACACTGGGGGAAAAATGAAAAAGGTCTGTCTTTTTTTACTGGGCGCGTGCATGGTCTGTGCACCGCGTGAAAAGGATTTTATGGCTCTGATCGAACTGGACGGTTGGGAAAAAACCGGAGAAATCGTCTTCTATGAGCCGGAAACGCTTTATGACTATATCAATGGCGAAGCGGAGCTCTATCATTCGTATGGATTTCAAAGGCTACGCACGGGCACATGGACAAACCCGGATGATGTTTCGATGGTTGCCGATGTCTATGATATGGGCAGTCCGGTCAATGCTTTTGGTTTGTATTCCAATTATCGGTATCCCGATTATAACTATGAAGCGATCGGAACTGAAGCCATTGTTTCCGAATACGATTTGCGATATTTTCAAGACCGTTATGTTGTGGAAATCCGGGCTTCCGATGCTTCCCGGGAAACCGAGTCGGCCATGAGGCTGTTGGCCAAAAAGATATCCGCCGTGCTGCCCGATACGGCCGGATGGCCGCGTCTTTTACAGTCACTGCCCGCTGAAGGACAAACCGAAAAAACTCTGCGATACACAGCCAGAGGGACTTTAAACCAGTCTTTCTTTCCTGAAGGGCTGACGGCATCCTATGAAATTGACGGAGAAAAGGTGTTGGCATTTATGGTGTTTTTCCCCTCTCTGTCGTCAGCCGAATCCGGCTGGCATCAATTCAGTGAATTCCATGCACCGGTGAGCGATTGGAATTTTGGCGGCCAAACGCGTTCCTTCTATGCGGACACACCCTATCATGGCATCCTGGCCGCCATACTTCAGGATTCAATCATCACTGGAATTCGAGGGCTTCATGCTCCTGAACAGGGCCTTGAATTGATGAGTAAAATTCTGGAGCGAATCCAGGTTTCCCGATAAGGTTTTGAATCCAGTCACGCATAGGCTCTTGATCGCGGAGGCGGAATTGAAAACTGTTTAATCCAACACAGGTCGGGTTTCCCGCAATGAACAGAAAACGATCTTTCATAGCCCTGGCGATTCTCTTTCCGCTTTTGACAGCCGCGCAATCGGTCTATCTTCCCCTTGACCATTGGGCGTATGATTATTTCGAAAGGATGCACGTCAAAGGCTTGCTGGAATACACGAGTATGTTTCCCGTTTCGCGAATCGAAGCGGCCGCATACACCGAAACCCTGGATTCTCTGGCGCAGCTGGGGCGTTTGTCAAGCCTGGAACAACGACGCCTTGAAAGGTTAAAGGGGTTTTTATGGGATGAAATCGAAGTACCGAAAAAGCAATCCGAACGTGAACCGAATTTGGTGAGATGGTATGGAGAACGGGCTTCTTTCTATGGGGATGCCCTGGCCGGTTTTGAAATGGAATTTCAGGATCAAAAACCGAGGCAGCGCTTTCGACCTTATTATGGAGGTGCTGTGAGGGGGCGCGCCGGTTCAGTCGGTTTTTACAGCGACAACCGAATTTTGACGGAATGGGGAGCCGGGCCGTACGTGCAGAACTACGATCCTTCCCTGGGTTATCCAATGAACGCGGAAAAAGACAGCAGCCGGGCCACCTGGGATACGTCTCACAGTTATCTGGTCATTGATTGGCGGCCGCTTCGGTTTGTCGCAGGCCGGCATCAATTTCGATGGGGACCGGCGATCCGATATCCGCTCATGGTTTCCGGACACTCAGCGGCTTTTGACATGATAATGCTTGAAACTTATTTGGGACGAAGCCGCTTTATGTGGTTCCACGGCGGGCTCAGAGGCCGTGAAGAGCCGAAATGGTTTGCCGGCCACCGATTGGAATTGAGATGGAACCAATGGGTCCTCGGCATTCAGGAAAGTGTCGTCTACGGGAATCGTGGAATGGAACCGGCTTATCTCAACCCTGTACTTCCATGTCTCATTGCGGAACACACTCTGGGCGATCGGGACAATATCGCCCTGGGTCTGGATATTCGTTTTCGGCCGGTAAACCGTTTGCAATTACACACCGAATTCTTCGTTGATGATCTGAATGCCCCCTGGGACATATTCAACGATTATTGGGGCAACAAACTGGCATGGCTTTTGGGGGGAATTTGGATCGACCCTCTCGGAATCCGTGACAGCGATTTTTCTTTTGAGTTTGTTCATATCGATCCATTCGTTTATACCCATCACAGACCCGTCAATGTGTATGAACACTATGATAAGGGACTGGGGGCTCAGCTTCAGCCCAACTCCGAGGCTTTGTATATTCGGTGGAGATTTCGCCCGGTATTCCCTCTGCTCTGTTCGGTGGCTTATGAAAAGACACGTAAAGGAGAGGGTGATCGCCGAACTCCTCATAGCGACGCGGATGGAGAAAGAAAGAGGTTTCTCGTCGGTTCTGTTGAGACGGAACACGGATTGACGGCTCGTTTGGATTTGGAAATACGAAAGGAATTATTCCTGAGTCTTGAAGTCGCGCGTCGTCTGATCAGCCAGGAAGGGATCATGGAAGGCTCAAACCATCAAATCCATTCTGTGTTCATGTCTCTGGACTTTGATTGGTAGCCATATTTGGAGGAATATATGGAAATGATAAACCTGGCGCTCACAGCCGAGCTGGGAAAGGGAACGAAACCCGGACCCTTTTCAGTGATCATGGACAATGTGATCATTGGAAGAGACTGCCGTATCGGTTCTCATGTGGTGATCTATCCCAAAACCCGGATCGGCCACGGCGTTCGTATTGACGATCATACGGTCATCGGAAAGCCGCCCATGCGCGCCCCAAGATCGATTTTTCAGGAAGAGAAAGAATGGAAAGAGGCCGTTATCGGAGATGAATGCATTCTTGGCACCCATGTGGTGGTCTATCGGGGGTGTGAAATCGGATCCCATGTTCTGGTGGCAGATCACGCATCGGTTCGCGAAGAAGTTCAAATCGGAGAATACACCATTATCGGCAGGGGAGTGACGGTTGAAAACAAATGCACGATCGGCCGAAAATGCAAACTCGAAACGCAATGCTACATTACCGCCTATTCGGTGGTTGAAGATTATTGTTTTATCGCTCCCATGGTAACCACAACCAATGACAATTACATGGGCAGAGACGAGGAACGATTCAAGCATTTCAAGGGTATGACGGTGAAAAGAGGCGGCCGCATCGGTGCGAATTCGACCATATTGCCCGGTAAAATCATAGGGCCCGACGCCATGGTAGGCGCCGGATCACTGGTCGCTCGTCATGTAAAAGGGGGAAAGTGTTTTCTTGGAAATCCTGTTCGAAAATTCGGAGATGTGCCCAAAGGGCAAAGATTGGAGAATCAGGGATGGGAATGAGTGTGAAACGGGTTTAAGGGGCGCTTTTGAAGCCGATTATTGTTTCCATTGTGGGTGTACGCCCACATTTTATTAAGGCAGCGGTTCTCAGTGAAGTCCTGAGAGAATCTTTCAATGAACTGATTATCCACACGGGTCAGCACTATGACTTTAAAATGACCCAAATATTTTTTCAGAATCTTCCTTTGCCTGAACCGGATTTCTTTTTAAATGTTGGTTCCATGACCCATGGAGCCCAGACAGGCCTGATGCTGGAGAGAATCGAAACAATACTTCTGCAGATCAAGCCCTCACTGGTTCTGGTTTTTGGCGACGCAAATTCGACTCTTGCAGGATGTCTGGCTTCAGTAAAACTCGGCATACCCGTGGGGCATGTCGAATCCGGATTGAGAGCTTATAAATCATACCTGCCTGAAGAGATCAACAGGGTATTGACAGATCATAGTTCCACATTTCATTTCTGCCCCACGCGCACTGCAAAGCAGAATCTCCAAAGAGAGGGAATCAATGGAGCATTTTTTACGGGAGATGTTCTCTATGATGCCTGGGGCCGGTTTCATGAAAAGGCCATCCAGCATCAAATACCGGAAATCGAACCGGAATTCCCTTTTGGTTTGATAACCTTGCATAGGGCTCATAATACTCAACCCGGTCGTTTGAAACAAATCACCGAAGCACTTATCCAATCCAGGCGGCGTCTGATCTGGCCTGTTCATCCCCGAAGCCGTCACGCTCTGCAAATGTATCAACTTTGGGATAAATTGTGCGGTTATCGAAATATCAGGCTCATCGAACCGGTTGGATATTTTGAAATGCTGGTTTTGGAAAAGCGGGCTGATATAATCATCACCGATTCAGGGGGAGTTCAGCGGGAGGCTTTTTTCTTCAGGAAACCGTGTCTGATTCTTCGAGACAATACAGAATGGCCGGAAACCCTGTCCTTGGGCGGCCAGGTTCTGGTAACGCCTGAAACTCTTGCCCACATGCTTGACACGTATTGTCCTGTACCGGATTTTTATCCCTTTTTTGGAAAAGGGAAAGCGGCCGGAAAAATTAAAGGGTGTCTTCTGGAAAGACTTGTCTGATTTGTTTTTCGCTTGACAATCGGTTGTTAAATTAATAAATTTTTAATCATAAAAAAATATGAATATATACTTCCCGGAGGTGTGGATGGATTCGAGAATAAGCAACAGTATTCGACATTGTGAACAGCTTTTACCCTTCTTCAAAGTGGTATCCAATACAACTCGATTCAAAATATTATGCATTTTAAATGAAGGAGAGAGGCGCGTTGGTGATATCCAGCAGATCCTGGGAGCCAAGCAATCCTATGTCTCACAGCAGTTAAAATACTTGAAGAATGCCGGTTACTTGAGCAACCGAAGGGAAGGGACGCAGATTTATTATTCGCTGATCAATCGAAAGTTTCCGAAAATTTTAAGATCCATGAAAGATATAATGAATTGACATTCGCATTTCAATCTTTTCAGAACCATTTCCTGATTTTGGGGAATGGTATTTTTTTTAAAAAGATCGTTTATCGGGACAATGAAAACATGACGATGTTTACGGTCTATTCTTCGGAGACAAGTATATATTCCCCGGTTTCATGCCTCTGTGTGAATATAAAACGTTTTTGCAGATGATCGTAGAACCATATTTCATACCGGGAAAGTTCTCTATGGGATACGCCCGGTTTCTCAACGTTTGTGGGAGAGCCATAGATGATGTAAACGCGTCCTCTGTCGGTTTTCCAGCCGTTATTCAAGTCCGGTGATGTTGAAAAATGATTGATGGTGTAGCTGACCCTCTTGTAGAACTCCTCCTTAAGTTCATTTTTATCGGTTTCCGGAGTCGGATCGCGGTCAGCCCAGAACTTTTCAACGGCTTCGATTTGCCGATCATGTGGTAATTGATACAACCGATTCCAATCTTTTCGGGTCATAACCAGCTGTAAAGGTTCGATGGTTTTATCCGGTTCTCTCATCAGTGATTCGTCGAGTTTCCAGCGTATGAAAAATGGCCTTGAGACCGATTGTTTAATTCCAGTCGTCCGGGTAGACAGATCGATAGTGTAGCGCCCATAAGACAAATCATCTTTAACGAAAAAGCGATGGCGGGTGAGAGTTGAATCTTCTTCAATGGTTGTTGTATGTGTTTCAAAGGTTTTCCCAGCCTGACCGATTATGGAAACGGTCAGATCAACCGGATGACTGCCATTGTGAACCACATACCATTCTGCGTAGAAGCAAATATCCGAAGAGGTGTGTACCGGAGGAATCGCCGGTATGGCATCTTCTTCGGATGATATTCGATGATAAAAATGAGGCTGAGTGATTGTTACCGGAACGGATGAATATTCAGGGATTTCAAAATTTTCTTTCCGAATATAGGATTCCTGAATTTCCATGTCATGAACTTCCAGGAAAAGGGAATAATGATCCGGCTTCAATTCAAATAGAAATATTTTTTCGGAGAATACGTTTCTTAAAAGTGTATTTGCATATGAAGCGGTTTCAATCAGACCGCTTTCAATGCGAATAGCCGCGGATTCTCCTTTCAAGGTATTGATGCCAATGGTTATCTCATACCTGGCCCTGAATCGATTGTCCTGCTTCACAAATTGAAGTAAATCATTGGCTATTTTAACATGGAGACGCATCTGGCTTGTTTGCAGGTCGCTTTTCGGTATAATGATCATTTCATATAAAATAAGATTCATTCCCGGAAGTCTGTCCTGCATTTGCGTCATTAAACCAGATTGGCTTAAACACATCGATTGCTGGAAAGACAGGATAATCACCCAGAGAAAAAACCTGTATCGTGTCATCATCTGAAGACTCCCATGACTTTCAAACAGAAATTGACTGGAATCATGCAAAATGAAAGATAATCTTATTATTTGAATGATACAAGAGATTTTAAGACCTTAAC
>DSAB01000067.1 GCA_011388275.1 bacterium
ATTTTGCGGGACACTCCGATCGCGTTGTCATTGGGAACCAGAACCAGAAATCGACCGGGAAGCGAGACCGCCGTGGTCAGCCGTGTGCCCTTGGTCCCGATCGGTTCTTTGGTAACCTGGACCAAAACCGTCTGCCCCGAATTCAGAGGCGGTTTTTTTCTTGAATCGTGATGGGTTTTTCTTCCCCTGGACCGGTGCTTCTTTTCTTCATCCACGCGGTCAGCCAGCGCGCTGTATTCCTTTCCCACATCCGCAAAAGGCAAGAATCCGTTTTGTTCCAGACCGATATCCACAAAAGCCGCCTGAATTCCCTGAATGACGTTTTCCACGGCACCCAGATAGATGTCGCCCACCATCCGTTCACTTTCAGGGCTCTCGACATACAGTTCCACCATCTCTTTGTCTTCGAGTATGGCGATCCGTGTCTCTCCTGATGTCGCATTGATGATAATCTCTTTTTTCATACACTCTTTCTAACCTCCGTGTAAAATTCCTTATTCACTAAATCCATGACGATCCTGTCATCGGAAGCCGGACAAGAATTCATTGATTTTTACGGCATTCCATCAAGCAGCGTCGATGATCTGCATGGGAGTTTTCAAATTTCCTTTTTCAAGCACATACATGCCTGTCCGTTCAATCAAAGCGGAGAGCGGATCCGCCTCCGCGTTTGAAAACAGCTCCCGGAGCACCTCTTCCACACGAGCCGTGCGCCCCTCCCTGACCGAAAGCCGCAAATCCAGCCCTCCTTCGCGTATAAGAAGGCTTTTAACAAAGAGGCGGATATCGATTTCAATGACCTTGCCTTTGACCCGGCGTTGGACCTTGACGCTGTTCCGGCTCATAAACGAATGAACCGCCTTTTCACCGGCCTTCGACGGGTCAAATGAACGCCAGACAATTCGGTAATCCAGAATATTGACCATGCTGTTCAATGAAGGTACAGGCGCCGTTATTTCTTTCCAGTCGATCACCTTGATGCCGTCCGGCAGCACCCGGTTCATTCTTTCGGGTAAATCCCGCTGCGGGACGGAATCGCAATCAAAGTCCAGGTATTCGGCCCGGCTGATATAACCAAGACTCAAAGGAGGACCGCTGGACAGACGAGGATGCGCATGGAATCCCTGCGTATAGGCCAGCGGAATCCTTGCGCGCCTGAAGGCCCTTGTCATCAACCTCAGCATGTCCAGA
Source organism: bacterium (assembly GCA_011388275.1). Classification (GTDB taxonomy): domain Bacteria; phylum Zhuqueibacterota; class QNDG01; order QNDG01; family DSAB01; genus DSAB01. The sequence goes on from DSAB01000067.1 coordinate 1,192, forward strand.
TGGGACGAGAATCGCATCGGCCGCTCTTTGACATACTGTATCCTGAATTTTCGCCTGACAGGTCCGGAAACACTCAAGCGGCGCTTTTCACGGCCGAACAACGGCTCACGTGCCCTCGGCAAATCCGGGGTTCCTGTTTGCGTGAGCGACCCGGGCCGGCACTCCCGGTTTTCCAGTCCGCAGCTTCGACAGGCTTCCCGACAATCGGGCGTCACACGCCCTTTGAGCGCTCTTTCTCTTTCACACAAAAGAAAAGACCTGGAAATTCCCTTGGAAAGGTGGTCCCAGGGCAAAATCCGCCAATGATCCAAACCGCCGCAGTATTCGTCCATGGATACATTCATCTCGCTGAAAGCCCGATCCCACGATTCCGCGGAGAAATGTTCCGTCCACGCGTCGAAACGGCATCCCAGACGCCACGCCTTCTCGATGACCCCGCCCAAAGCCCGATCACCCCGTGCCAAAACGGTCTCCAGACGTGAAACCTGAGGATCCCTCCAGGTCACCTTGACATTTTTCGAGGGGACTTCCCGCCTGATCAGTTCGATTTTTTCTCTGAGAATCGGTATGGAATCCATGGGTTCCCACTGAAAGGGCGTCATGGCTTTCGGAGAAAAGGGTGACAGGGAAACATGTATTTCTTTTCTTCCGGAACCCCTGAACCGGTCGTGCACTCTTGAAACAAGATTCGCGATGCCCTTTACGTCATCTTCCGTCTCCGTCGGCAGACCGATCATAAAATAGAGTTTGATTCGATTCCAGCCTCTTCGAAAAGCGATATCAACCGCCCGGAAAAGATCCTCTTCCCGGTTGTTCTTGTTGATGACATCCCGAAGCCTTCGTGTCCCTGCTTCGGGCGCCAGGGTTAAACCGCTGCGGCGAAATTCCGAGGCCATGTCCGCCATGGTCTCGGTTAAGGTCTCGGGCCGCAGCGAAGGAAATGAAAGAGCCGTCTTCTTCTCTTTGAGCAAGCCTTCCAGACGATGGAGAAGAAGCGGCAAATCACAATAATCGGAAGAGGAGAGCGAGACCAGGGCGATCTCTTCATAACCCGTCTGTTCCAACACATTCCTGGCTTCAGCGATCAGCTCATCAACCGGACGTTCGCGAACGGGCCGATAGACGAATCCCGCGTGGCAGAATCGGCAGCCCCGGCCGCATCCGCGCATCAGCTCGAGTGAAAAACGGTCATGGGTCACTTCGATGACCGGCACGAGCGGTTTTTGAGGATAATGATTCGGATCCAGTTCCGGGACAGTGCGGGCCTGAACGGGATTTTCAGCCGCCGATTCCGGGGCCACCGTGACAGGACCCCGCCCTCCATGTTTTGCGATCGAATAGAGGGAGGGGACATAGACACCGGGTATTGCGGACAAAGCATGCAGCAGTTCCCTGCGTGAAAGCCTGTTCTCGCGGTTTTGCCTCACCTTTTCAGCGATCTCGATAAAGACCTCTTCTCCGTCTCCAAGCACCACAGCATCGAAAAAATCAGCCAACGGCTCGGGATTGAAGGCACAGGGACCGCCGGCTATTACCAGAGGATCCTTCTCCTTCCGTTCAAGAGCCCGAATGGGAACGCCCGCGAGATTCAGCATATTGATCACATTGGTATAATGCAGCTCATACTGCAGAGTCATACCGATGATTTCAAAATCACTCAACGGACGGCGTGACTCGAGGGAAAACAGCGGTATCTTTGCCGTCCTCAACCGTTTTTCCATATCGGGCCAGGGAGCATAGACCCGTTCAGCCGCGATCCATGGCTGCCGGTTGAGCAAATGGTAAAGAATACCAAATCCCAGGTAGGACATGCCGATCTCATACACGTCGGGAAAAGCCAGAGCGATATGTACCGGCACCTGATTCCAGTCTTTCTTTATCACATTCCATTCATTCCCCACATACCGGCCGGGTTTGAGTACGCGGGGCAGAATGGATTCAATCATTTCTTCTGAAACTTCCATGCATCTCCATCAGTTTAATACCAAGAATTTACGAAAGATTATCTACTCCTGCAAGAAAATATTCAGAAGAAAAGCCGCAAATTGAATCCCGAATGAAGCGACAACGGTTTTTTACTTGATTTTAATACGGGAATTGATAACATAATAAACAGTCCGGCCAATGCGGCAGAACGTTTTCTCCGACTTTGATGATCACGGTTCGGGCCAGGTGCACTCTGACGGACCATCATGACGTCAAATCGTACCATTTGAGACCGGACTGACCGCGATTCAAACGAACCGCAGTGAAAGGGGACTGCAGCATGCAAACATTACATGAGAAAGTCCGGCAGGCACTGGGCAAATACGACCTGAAAATCGATGAAAAAACGCTGAACAATTATCAAAAAATGATCGAAGACGCCCAGGTCCTTTTCCCCCTCGAAGAACAGCACGCGCTGATCATCAAACTGCTGCATGAATGGCAGCATCGGAAAAACGAAAAAATCATTTCCGTTACTTCTGAAGCCTGCCGAACAAAACAGGGAACCTGTGTCACGACATTCGGTGTTCTCAGCACCGATTGGCCCGGACTCTCCGATACCTGCCTTGGAATCATTCACGAAATGGGCTGGAACATCTATTTCAACAAAGGCATCTCTTATTCCACGGATCAGGAGAACCTGGGCATCATTCTAATCGGAATCCGTACGGAAGGAGAAAAGGATCATCAGGACATCGTCAGCCAGGCCCGGACGATTCTTGAGAAATTTCATCAGGCTGCTGTGGGCACCAAAGCAAAAACATTTCTGATCTCCGAGGAGATCCGGAAACTGGAGATCTACAGCCAGGTGATCGCCGAGATTGAAAAAAAGGTCAACACCGAGGATATGGAAGCGATCATCGGTTTGAACGGGGAAGCCGTGAAATACTTCGCCGCCCGTTCGAGGGATTATATCGAGAACCGGAATATTATCGACATCGCCCGTCAAATCATTCTCAATCATGATTTTATCCAGAAAATCCATCAATCGGGAAACACCATTGAACTGGATATACGCAACTTCGAAACCAAGACCGAAGGATCTTTCACCGGTGTCACGGTGGCAGGCCCGGCCCATCTGCTCCATCTTGAAGACTGCCTGAAAACCATTGAAATGACGATTCCGGAATATCAGCTCAAGCACAACCGTGAATTTACCACCTCGCAGGGCATCGCGGTGTACCGCATTGAATTTGTCGATTCGACAAACAACGCCCTGACTCCACTGGAACAGGAACGCCTGAAAAAAGCCTTTTCCGCCATGGTTCTCAATTTACGAAGAGACCGCGCAAAATGGATCGAATCGATCGGCGGGTTCGAGCAATATGCGCGTGCGATCATTCCTCTGCTGGTCCGGGAAGCCCAAACCACAGGCATCACCCAGGTCTATGAAAGTGTCGGACAAGCCACGGATCTGTTCATCGACTTTAAGATCATCGTGGTGATACCCGAAAGCCGGGCAGTGGCCAAAAAGCGGGTCTCCCGAACGGTCAACGGACTGGAAAGTGTATCCGGCTTTCATATTCATTCCGTAAAGCCCCCCAGAAGCTACGGCAATACGGAAGTTTTTATCATCGATCTGAGGGTGCAGCTGACGGACATCGATAACACGGAAACCATCTATTCGACCATCAAATCAACCATGTCCAAAGCCCTGGGTGACTTCAGAGATTTTGATGAGGGCATGCGCACTCTGGATACGGCGAAACTGAAGGCCGTCAGAGAACGCCTGAAAGACATCAATAAAAGCCTGATTCGGGAGTTCTACTACGCCATCGAAGATTTTTACCGTTTGAGCGCACCGGGCAGTGAGATCGAATCCCATATTCGCATCGCGGTGAACATGATCGACCTCATAAAAAAAGATGAGAATGGTTTTCTCGTTCTCACGCGTCAGACAGGCACCGTGGGTCAATCAGGAAAAATGATACCTTCGGCCACTCTGCTCTGCCTGGCCTATCCGCATGAACAGAAACTGCTGCAGCCCATTCTCGCTATCCTGGAACCTTTCGAAGTGACCTTGAGCCGGCTGGAAAAGAGCGGACGCGACATACTCATCTGCCGCATCACGAAAAATGACAAACCGCTGAAAGATCAGGAGATTGAAAAAATGGTGACCCGACTGAATCAGTTAAAAAAAACCAGGAGTGATCAGTCCAAAGCCTGACTACTTCAAACCGCGGCTTCCCGGTTTGACCGGCACGCTTCCGGCCTGACAGAGTGGGCAGGCTGAAGGCTGAAAGGTTTTCACGTCCATTCGGAAAAGAGAAAAGTAGGGCACGTCGAAATCCACTTTGCCTCCGCTGCGGTCCACCACGGCCGTAACCGAGACGATCTCTGCCTCTTTTCCGCGAATCGCTTCCATGACCTCTTTAACCGAACCTCCGGTTGTGGTAACGTCTTCGGCAACCAGAGCCTGTTCGCCCGGTTTCAGGTCGAATCCGCGGCGAAAGGTCATTTTGCCGTCTACCCGTTCGGTGAAAATGGACCGAACACCCAGAAGTCGGGCGACTTCCTGCCCGAAAACAATGCCTCCTACAGCGGGGGAAACAACGACATCAATGGCTTCATTCCGAAAATGATCCGCGATCCCCCGGCTCAGGGTTTCAGCGTGCCAGGGGTATTGAAAAACCCGGGCGCATTGAAAGTACTTGTCGCTGTGCAGACCGGATGTCAGAATAAAGTGACCTTCCAGCAGAGCTTCCGATTCCCTGAAGATGCGGAGAACGGTTTCCCGATTCAGTGTCATGTCAGCGGATCTCCTTCTGTTTTCGCACCTTGTTGACGGCATCTCTCAAGCGGAGCGTTTCACGCCGGGCCGCCTCGGGAAAGTCTTCCCCCGCGGAAGCATAGATAATGCCCCGGCTGGAATTGATCAAGGCTTTTGAACCGCGGTCATCGGTTCCTGCGGTGACAGAGGCTTCCAGGTCGCCCCCCTGAGCGCCGATACCCGGAATGAGAAAGGGTAAATCCGGTGCCAGCGTCCGCAATTCTCTCAGTTCATGGGGATGGGTGGCTCCCACAACCAGGCCGCAATTATCCCTTGTATTCCACTCACAGACTTTGTCCGCAATGTGCTGATACAGCGTTCTTCCGCCGCTTTCAAGATATTGAAAATCCCGGGATGTGGGGTTGGAAGTCAGGCAGAGTATAAAAACCCCTCTTGTTTCATCCCGAATGAACGGCTCCACGGAATCCAGTCCCAGATAGGGATTTACAGTCACCGCATCGAACCCGAGACCAAAAAGAGATTTGGCGTATTTCTCGGCGGTTGACCCGATATCTCCCCGTTTCGCGTCTCCGATCTTCAGCACGTGACCGGGCATGTAATCAACCGTTCGTTTAAGAATTCGCCATCCATCCACGCCCAGAGCCTCAAAAAAGGCCAGGTTGGGTTTATACGCAGACACCAGATCCGCGGTGGCATCGATGATCTGCTTGCAGAACCGGAAAACCGGATCATCGCCCTCCATGAGATGAGCCGGGATCCGTTCGGGATTTACATCCAGCCCCACGCAGACCAGAGAATCCTTTTTTTCCGTGATTCGATCGATTCGTTCATTGAGACTCATAGCGGCTCCAAGATACGTTTTTGAGAGACAATATGCAATATTTTTTTCCCGTAAAATCGGACTTCATCCGAATTCCACTTTGATTCCAACCGATTTTTTACTATAATTCAGAGATCTTTTTCAGAGAACCGTCCCATTGCACTCACGGAGAGATCATGCCTCAGAAAAAATCATCCCTGATATTTCCCATATTGGCCGTTTTATCGGCCGCGGCTTTCACCCTACTGTATCTGATACCCCCGGACCGGTTCACGCCCGTTCCGGCGGATCTGATCCGGATCGCCCGTGTTTTCCTTCTCCTTTTCGCGCTGTATTATCTGTTCGAACGCGGGTTCAGAATGCAGATATACACGAAAATCCTGCTCGGCCTGGTTCTGGGCGCCCTGGCGGGTCTGATTTTTCATGAATCGATCGCGGAGATCAAACCCGTGGGCACGGCCTTTATCCGCATGATTCAAATGATCGTGATCCCTCTGGTTTTCGCCTCCCTGCTTGTCGGAACCGCCAGTCTGGGCGATCCGAAGAAAATGGGACGGATCGGCGCGAAGACGCTGCTCTACTATCTGCTGTATACGGCTTTCGCCATCGCCATCGGACTTGTACTGGCCAATGTCTTCAAACCCGGAAGCGGATTGCCTGAGCAGGTGCAGGCCCGGCTTCTGCAGGACTATCAGGGCCAGGCCGGCGACCTGTCGGGTCTCTCTGAACGGACCAATCCCATTGACACGCTTCTGAACATCATTCCGACCAACCCCATGGAAGCCATGAGTCAGGGAGTCCTTCTGCAGATCATCTTCTTCTCCATATTCACCGGAATCGCCCTGGCCCTGATACCCAAAAAGAAAGCCGACCCGGTCCTGAAATTCTTCGACGGAATCAACGACGCCATGATTCAAATCGTGCATATCGCCATACGGATCGCTCCCTACGGTGTCTTCGCGCTCATCGCCTCCGTGGTGGGCAGTTTCGGCATGGATATTCTTCTCAGCCTCATGAAATACTGTCTGATTACCATCGGGGGAATGATCTTTCTGAATTTCACCTATCCTCCGGTGGTTTATTTTTTCTCCGGAATGAGTCCCTGGCAGTTCATGAAGGGCATCCGCTCTCCGCAGCTGATCGCCTTCAGCACCAGCTCGAGTTCGGCCACGCTTCCGGTGACCATCAAGGCCTGTGAAGAAAATCTGGGAGTCCCAAGCGACATCGCGAGTTTCGTGCTGCCGCTAGGCGCCACGGTGAACATGAACGGAACCGCCCTGTATCAGGGGGTTTCAGCCGTATTCATCGCCCAGGTTTATGGTATCGGCCTGACTTTGGGTGATCAGCTGCTTATCGTACTGACAGCCACCCTGGCTTCCATCGGAGCGGCCGGAGCGCCCGGTGTGGGCATGCTGATGCTGGTTATCGTTCTGAAACAAGTTGGGATACCCCTGGAAGGGATCTCTCTGATTCTCGGAGTGGAACGCATTCTCGACATGTTTCGCACGACCCTGAACATCACGGGTGACGCGTCGGCCGCCGTGGTGATCGCCGCCTCGGAAGGCGAATTGAAACCCTTATCCAAATCCCGGGAAAATGCATGAAACGATTGATCCGCTGGACAGCCATTCTGGCCGCGCTGGTTCTCATCCTGATTCTCAGGCAAAGCACCGATTGGGTCGCGCTTGATCCGTCACACGGTGATTTTGGATTCTGGTCCATTGTACCGGCCCTGGTTACCCTGTTTCTCTGTTTTGCCACCAAAGAGGTGATCCCCTCCCTGTTCGCCGGCATCGCCCTGGGCGGAATCATCAGCGGCAAATTCAATATTGTACAGGAATTTCTGATACCCTCCATCGGCAGCCCCAAATACGGAGAAATACTGCTGGTTTACCTCTGGTGTCTGGGGGGTCTGATCGGGATCTGGGGAAAGACCGGAGGCGCACAGCATTTCGCCGAATGGGCCGGCAGAAAGCTGGCCAAAGACCGGAAAACCGCCAAGTTTTTCGCCTACCTCATCGGGGTCCTCTTCCATCAGGGCGGAACGATCAGCACCATTCTGGCCGGCTCCACGGTCCGGCCGGTCTGTGACGCGAAGAAGGTCAGCCATGAGGAACTCTCCTACATCATCGATTCCACGGCCTCACCCGTGGCCACAGTGCTTCCCTTCAATGTCTGGCCCATCTACATCGGCGGTCTCATCGCGGGAACCACCCCCCTGTTTGCAGACGCGGAATTCAGCAAAACCTTTCTTTTCAAAGCCATACCCTTCAACTTTTACGCCTGGTTCGCCCTGCTCTTTACTCTGCTCATGGCATGGGAGAAACTGCCCTGGGTAGGCGGTAAAATGCGGCGCGCCATGGAGCGCGTCAAAACCACGGGTGAACTGAACCGCCCCGGTTCAGATCCTCTGATCTCCCGCGAGCTGTCCGAACTTCGGATTCCCCCGGGTTACCGGCCTTCCATCCTGGGATTTCTGGTGCCGATCGGCGTGCTTCTGGGAGTGGCCATCGGACCCTATCTGCTTCTCGGTAAACTCCTGGTATCCGAGGCCTTTGTTCTGGCCGCTCTTTCGGCCATACTGCTGGCTCTTTTCAGGGGGATGAAGCTGAAAGACGCTATAGAAGGGTTTATCGACGGATGCAAGGGCGTGACTGTGGGCGCCATCATTCTCGGTCTGGCCGTCACTCTGGGAAACGTCTCGGGCGCCCTGGGAACCGCGGGATTTATCATTCGATCCACCAGTCAATGGATCGTTCCCTTCCTGCTGCCGGCCATCTTTCTCTTTGTGACCATGATCATCTCGTTTTCCATCGGCACATCCTGGGGCACCTATGCGGTTGTGTTCCCCATCGCCATGCCGCTGGCCTATTCGGTCAATCCGGATCCTTTTTTCAATCTTCTGTGTTTCGCGGCCGTCACGGGGGGGTCGGTTTACGGGGACAACTGCTCTCCGATCAGCGATACGACCATTCTTTCGTCTCTGGCCACGGGAACGGATCTGATGGATCATGTGTTGACCCAGCTGCCGCTGGCCAGCGTGGCCGCCGGTCTGGCTGCCGCGGCCTACACATTGCTGGCTTTGCTGACCCTTTGAGCCGGCCGGAGCCGCAATCGCGGTCTGCCGCCTGCTGTGATTTTTCATGGCCGGCTTGATGAA
>DSAB01000089.1 GCA_011388275.1 bacterium
AATCGAGCAGGTGCCTGATCGCGGCGCGGGTCTTGTCCCGCGCGGACGGAAACGCGGCTCCGGCCAGCATTCGAATCGCCTGTTCCAGAGTGTTTTCCCGAGTCAAATCAGCCGGCAGGAGAAGAGGGATGTGCGGCTCCTCTTCTCCGGCATACTCATAGGACTCCTGTTGAAAGTCCGGAAAAGACGGATACTGGACCAGCAGATTCATTTTCGGAAAACGGGCCGCCACTATCTCGGACAGATGATCCAGCCCGGGCGTCCACATCACGCCTTCACGGCGGTCAACGGGCAGAAGCATCAGGTCATCGGCATCGATTTCGGAAAACAGCGTCTTCTGAAGTTCCTTCCAGTTCCTGGACTGCACAAAGCCCAGGCGGCATCCAGTATTTGTTCGTATCGATTGATTTCAACCGCATCGCAATACAGTGATTTTTTTTCTTGCACTTGTAAATTGTATTCTGTAAACTTGGAATATATAACATACAGATTGTTTCCGTACCTGTAATCTGAAAACCTAAACAGAAATATACGCTTTTTTCTCAACATCTGCCCGCTGGAATCATTATCGAATCCTGTTGTTCTTCACTGATACAGTTGCAAGGCCTCCTTTTGACGGGCATTTTATCATCTCGTGACCGATGTCTCCTGAATCGATGCAGAATCGTTATACTCAACAACGGGAGGACAAAATGGTTCTGAACAAGAAAAAACCCGTTGGAACGTTGCTGACAGCGGCATTCATAACGGCCGCCATGTTTGCCATTCTTTCCCTGATCGAGGACACGCCTTACACGCAGGTATCTGTTCGGGACGGCCCGGAAGTGGAATTCGACTGGTTTTCTTCCTGGCATCACCCGGAGCCGGCCCTTTTGAACACGGAAGAATTACGGAAAATATGGGACAGGATCGACCAGACTCAGCCTTCTCAAGGCAAGGAGACCGGAAGCTCCGGTTCCCGCTGGATATGTATCGGACCCTGGGGACAGAACATGACCGAGGCTCCTTATACCCGCTACTCGGGCAGAGTGCTCGATCTTGAATTGAATGAAAAAGTCGGCCTGCGTGTGGCCTCGGCCAGCGGCGGACTTTTCGAGTTCGACCGGGGGTTCCCCAAACCGCTGACGGATGATCTTTGGTCCCTTGCCTGCGGTACATTCGCGTCCAAACCCGGCGATCCGGATATCATTATTCTGGGCACCGGAGAACCCGTTGTGCGTTCCGGACTTGGAGTCTACCGGACCACCGACGGAGGAAGCACCTGGCATAGAAGCGCCATGGAAGATGATGTCATCCCGACCGGATTTTACAAGATCCGCTTTCAGCCACAGACTCCCGACAGAGTTCATCTGGCCTGTGTCGAGGGCTACTATATTTCGGAAGACGGCGGCGTCAGCTTCCGCAGAACTCTGGAAGGAAATGTCAGTGATTTTGATTTTGCCGGTTATTTCGGTCATATCTGGGCCGCCGTCTGGGGCAGCGGATTTTACAAATCAACCGACTACGGCGAAACCTGGGAGCAGATCCACATTGACATAGTGTTAAACGATTATGTCGGGCGGACGGACGTATCCGCGTACGATGATCAGATCATCTGCTATAACATCGCCAACCGCCACAACCATCGGACCCTGGCTGTCATTAAAACTGAAAACGGGGGCGTCTCGTGGAAGGATATTTCCCCCGGAGGGGATCTTCACTGGGGTCAGGGTCATTATAACAATGCCGTATCCATCTGCCCGGTCGACCCAGACATCATGTTCGTCGGAGGCGGGACCCTGTATCGCTCTCACAACGGCGGGGCAGACTGGTCGGAAATGATCTGTGACGATTACCCTGATCTGCATGCCGATTTTCATCGTATCGTCTGGTCGGCGGACGGTTCCAAAGTATACGCGGCCAATGACGGAGGTTTCTCTGTATCCATGGATCAGGGGCTGACCTGGGACACCTGGGGAAATATTCTGCCGATTACCCAGTATGTGGGGATTGACGTCCATGGCTCGGGTGTGATCGCCGGAGGCAGTCAGGACAATGGAATCAGCGTTACTACGGACGGCGGTATAATCTGGCATCATGTGCATGGAGGTGACGGAGGCAGGACGGCAATCCAACCCGGACATCCTGAAAATATGTTCATAACCGCCGGGGTATACGGCGGATGGTGGAAATTCCGCAGGAAACGTTCCTCTGATTACGGAATGACCTGGGAGGATATCAATACGGGTGTTAATGCGACCGGGCAGTGGAACAACGCAATCCGGTTTGATCCGGCCAATCCCGAGAGACTCTACCACCATGCCGGGCCCTGGGCTTACTATTCGGATGACCGGGGTTCGAACTGGAAAAAACTGCATACGGAAGCCTTCCCCGTGACCTATACACTCGATCTTTCGGTGATGAACGGCATTGTTTATGTCTGTCTGGAAGACAGATCCTCGGACGATCACTCCGGACGGCAGTTGAGAGTGTATGAAAACGGCTGCTGGTTCGAACGGAGCGACGGGCTACCCAATCATCTGCATGTATGGACCGTTGTGCCTCATCCCCGAAACGACCAGGAAGCCTATGCCCTGATGACCGGATTGTCCGATGGAGAAAAAATCTATCACACTACGAACAGGGGCCGAAACTGGAATAACATTTCAGGCAATCTGCCCAACGTCATCATGGGAGATCTGGTTGTGCACCCTTCCGACGATAATATCCTTTACCTGGGAACAGCTATGGGCTGTTACCGGACCCGGAGCAGGGGACTGCTTTGGCATCGATGGAATGAGGGGATGCCGAAGGCGGCGATCGTCATGGATTTCGTCGGAGTCGACAGCCTTTCAACCAAGGGACAGTATTTCATTGTCGCGGCCACCTGGGGACGATCCATATGGCAGCGCGAGATAACCGCGGAAGATCCGGTGACCCCGGTATATGACGAGGATTCTTCCCTGCCGGGTTCCTTTCTTCTGCTTCAGAATCATCCCAATCCGTTCAACAGTCAGACAACCATCACCTATCATCTGCCCAGACCTTCTGCCGTTTCCATCAAAATATACACGATACTTGGCGAGGAAGTGGAAGCATTGAAGAACATTCCGCAATCAGCCGGTGTTCATACCCTTTCCTGGGACGCGGGCCGGCTGCCGGGAGGCGTCTATCTTATGCGCTTTTCGACCGCGGAATATCATCAGGTGAAAAAAATGCTGGTGTTGAAATAATAAAAGGGGGAATAAAAATGGGGTCAAAATAAAAATGGGGTCGGACCAAGCTATTTTATTGTTTTGTCAGTGTTTACATCATTTTGTACTCTTCCATTCAGGCTGAAAACAAGTTCCGGAAACACCTTCTGCCGCAACAGCTAAAACCTTGATTAAAATTGATTCTCTGATGATAACTTGATTGATCTCTATAACTTAACTTGGTCCGACCCCATTTTAAAAAAAAGCCCTTCGCACACGCCCCGGTACAGACTCAAATCCAGACCGTTCTCACGCATGAGTTCGGCGTTGCCCGCGAGCGCTTTGGGAGAACCGACCGCCGCGATTCGTCCTTCATTTAGAATGGCCATTCGGTCACAGCAGGCGATGAGCGGAAAAATGGACTGGGAAATGACGACCAGGGTGGTTTCGAGTGCTTTTATGAGATTCACCAACTGAGCGACCATGGCCGGATCCAGATTGGAAAACGGTTCGTCAAAGGCGATCACGGCCGGGCGCATGGCAAGCACGGTTGCCAGAGCGGCCCGCTTGCGCTCCCCCAGCGACAGGTGATGCGGCGCGGATTTCTCCAGACCGGTCAGATTCATATCGGCCAGGGCGGTCTTCACTCTTTCTCTGACTTTCTCCGGGCTCAGACCGAAATTCAGCGGCCCGAACGCGACATCGTCCTCCACGGTCGGATTGAACAGCTGATCGTCCGGGTTTTGAAAAACAAGCCCCACCTTTTCCCGAACCGGCGCGAGAGTCTCCGGTGACACCGGAGTCTCACCGATATGAATCGTGCCGCCGCCCGACAAGATTCCATTCAGATGCAGAAGCAGTGTCGACTTGCCCGCCCCGGACGGACCGATGATTCCGAATTTTTCATTCGGCTGAATATCGAGGGACACCTCTCTTAGAACCGGTTTGCCGGGCGTGTAGGAAAAACAAAGATTCTGTATTCGAACGCCTTCCGCGCGCATTAAAAACTCCATAATCGAACAGCCAGAAACAACATTGTCACAATGCCTCCGGAAAGAAGGTCATACCGGGAAAGCGACAATTCCCGCGTGCAGGGAAATTCTCCGTTGAAACCACGCGAAAGCATGGACGTGTAAATCACCTGGGAACGTTTCCAGCTTCTCAGAAAAATAATCGCCACCTGCCTGCCGTATACCGTCATCCGGGGCATTTTCAGCGTTCCCGGCGTCCTGCTCTGGCGGGCCCGGGTTGTTTTCTGCGTTTCGTCGATCAGTACAAATACCGAACGGTATATGAGCGCCAAAATAGTCCCGACCAGACTCGGAATCTTCAGGCGGCGCATTCCGCTGAGCAGTCTGTGGAATTTTTCCGTTGAAGACAGCAGATTCAGCAGGATCACGGCCAGGAAGGCCTTGCAAAGAATCATCAGCGCCGCCTTCGGCGAGGCGCCCAAAGACGGCCCGTGCACCGTATCCCCTGCCAGAATATGGGACAAAGGCAGAAACAGGGAAGCCATGAAAATAAAGGGTGAGACGATCAAGCATCGTTTGAGGATGTGTGCCGCCGGAACCCGGCTCAACACTGTGAGAAGCGCGGTCAAAAGGAAATACAGCGCGAATTGCGCAAAGCCGCTCCTGGAGTCCGAAACGACGACCGCGATGCAAACAAAAGATACGATCAGCTTGATCCGGGGATCGATCCGGTGAACCGGAGAATCGATGCCGCTGTATTTATCGACAAAATTATGCTTCATAAAACAATCATCCCTTTTTCAGGGATTGTCTTGCCATCAGCCCGTATGCAATTCCGGTGACGCCGAAAATGATCATCAAGCCGAACAGCAGCCTGAATATCAGGGGTTGAGTGCCGAGCGAACCTGCGCTGTCCTTTTCGCCGCTGCCGATGGATCTTTCCCTGTTGTCAAAGAAACTTTCCGCAATTTCGATCACGGTTTTGGCCTTATGCCCCATTTCATCATCCACGTGCACGGTCCAAAAGCCCGGCGCGTTCGGAACAAAAGCAAACTGCCCGGCTTTATCCGCGCGGCCGTTCTGCCAGGCGGAATGTTCCTGATCCGGCGGGAAAACCGAAACAGCCGCCCATGAAAGCGGCTCCGCTCCCTCATAGCCTGCCCGGACGATAACCGCGGGATAGTTTTGAACGGTTTTAAAAGTCACTTGATGGGCCTGCACCGGTTCTGCCCCAGCGAGAAACAACCCCAGCCCGCACAGCATAATCTGTTTAAGCATAATCCTCTCCTGACTCTTACGGCAGTATGTCGGCTTTTACTTTTCGGAAAAACCTTACCGCCGAAAATGTGATGCCGCTTTCAATCACCGCAACAGCAAGATAAATGGTGAGCAGATAAAATATTCCTTTTCCGTATCCGGAAAAATTAAACTCAAAAGCCATCAGCAGCGCGGGAATCAGAATGCCCAGAAAACCGGCGCTTGGAGCCCGAAGGGATTCCGGAAGCCTTTTAACCCGCCATAAAAGCCAGGCCCCCCAGGCGCCGGCTCCCATATTCAGGGCGTTCACCCCCAGGGTCAGCAGGCCGCCGTGTTGAAAAATGAGCGACTGCAGAAACAGAGCCGCATAGATTACGGGAAACGCGCGGCGCCCGAGGATGATACCCGCCAGACCGAACAGCCCCAGATGAATGGACGTTCCCGCGAAAGGGAAATGAATGAGCGATGCCGTAAAAAGCGCGGCGCCGGTCATTCCCATTTTCGGAATATCCTCCTGTTCGGTGTTTCTGCCTGAGATGTAAATGGCCGCGGCACAAACCGCGTGTGCGGCCAGGCAGACCGGCGTCTGAATGATTCCATCGGAAATATGCATTTCGATTATTTCAATTCAACATACAGGGTGGAACGGAACAAATCATACTGATAATTATTGCCCTCGGGCACCGATTTCTGATAACTCGCGATAAACAGAACCGGGCCTTTGATTTTCTTCGTGGAAAAAATCAATTGCCCGGAAGAGTCCGTTTTCCCGATCGGTTCCGATTGATCCGCACCGGGTTTCAGCAGAGAGATCTCCGTATCCTTCACGGGAGAACCGTTTTGAAGAGCGGTCAGAACAATACGTTTTTTTTCGACGGCAAAAGTCAGTTCACATTTCAAACCGATTGGACTGGAACTTGTATAGAAGGAAGGCCGCGTGGCGATATGCGCCAGACACGAAGCGTAATAATTCATGCTCGACGCCGCCCCGGGATGCCGATCAATGCCGCCGGATTTCCAGCCTTCTGCGGTTCGGCTGATGATGCCCCGGTCCGATTCAAAATATACGGTATACAGACCGTTTTCATGAACGTGGACCGAGGCCTGAAGATATTTCTCCTGTTCAGTCCATTCAAGTGCCGTGATTTCTCCGGAGGGCAGACGCACGAACGCCTTCAAATGCTCCGTGGAAGGCCCGGCTTCGCCAACCGGAAAAGCATGACCGGTTGTCAACTGCACTTCAACAGTCTCACCTTTTTCAACCACCGTTTGAATCGGAACAATCCAGTTGTAATGCGCCCGGACAACGGATATGAAAAACAGGAATCCAGCTAAAAGAACGATCCATCGTACTGCGGCGGGTCTTGGTCTCATGATTCGTGTCCTCCTGTATCGATACGGTATACGGTTTACCGGTCGGTGGTAGCACAAATTCGAATTTTGTAGCACAGAAAATTTAAAAAAAATTCCGGCAATGTCAAGCGAAAAGATCACCGGGATGTTTATCAAACACCCACGTCGGATGAAAATACCGCCGGTATCGGGGCCCGGGCTTATTGATTGTTTCGTTACTCTTTAAGTTATTCTCTTCTATTTAAATCAGGCTGAAAACAAGTTCCGGAAACACCGTCTGCAGCAACGGCTGGGACCCTGATTAAAATTCATTTTCTGATGATAAATTAATTGATCTGAATAACTTAACTTGGTCCGACCCCATTTTTTCGAGACCCCCTTTTCGATCCGACCCCCTTTTCGCCCCCTTTTCGACCCTTTTCCGACACCCTTCTTTCCTGCCCCGTTTCCCCCCGTTTCCCTTAAAACAATCCTTGCTTCTTTCAATAAATCTTGCTACTATACTGGCGGAAATTACCGACCGCGGGGAGCCTCTCATGCGAAGACTTTTTCTGTTCTGGATTCTCTTTTCCTCAATCACGGCTTCGGCCCATATTCTGACCGTCAAAGACGCCCTGAGCCGCCAGCCCCTCCCTCTGGTGAGCATCTACAGCCAGGACTCCACGCTCTCGGCCGTCACCGACGCCCGGGGACGGGCCGATATCAGCGTATTTAAGGGGCAGCGCATCATCCACATCGAACTGGTCGGATACCAGTCTGTAAAAACCCCGTTTGCCGGCCTGGAATCCATGAACTATGTAATCTATCTGGAAGAGACACCCATTCTCATGAATGAGGTGGTGATCGCCGCGGCCCGATGGCGTCAGCTGAAACGGGAAATCCCGCACCGAAGTGTCTCGATCCGTCCGTTTCAGGTTCATTTTCAAAACCCAAAAACCGCGGCCGACCTTCTCGGAAGCTCGGGAGAGGTTTACATTCAGAAAAGCCAGCTGGGCGGAGGCAGCCCCATAATACGGGGATTCGCCACCAACCGCGTGCTCATCGCCGTGGACGGCGTGCGCATGAATACCGCCATATTCCGAAGCGGCAATCTGCAGAATGTGATCGCTCTGGACCCTCTGGCCATGGAAAAGACCGAGGTGGTATTCGGTCCGGGCTCGCTCATGTACGGCAGCGACGCCATCGGCGGAGTCATGGCCTTTTATACACAGATTCCGCTTTTTTCCGATGACGACCGCCCCCTGATCAAGGGTCAGGCCATGCTGCGAACCGGTTCGGCGGAGTTCGAAAAGACCGGACATGCCGATCTGTCCGTCGGTTTAAAAAAATGGGCCTTTCTGACCAGCGTCACCTACACGGATTTCAATGATCTCATTATGGGCCGAAGGGGACCCGACGACTATCTGCGTCCCGAATATGTGAAACGGATCAACAATCAGGACAGCGTTGTCGCCAACGAAAACCCGCGAAAGCAGGTTGACAGCGGGTACAGCCAGTTGAATCTGATGCAGAAAATCCGATTTCAGCCTCATGATGTTTGGGATCTCGAATACGCGTTCCATTACTCCGAATCTTCCGATGTGCCTCGCTATGACCGTCTTATCGAAACCCGGAACGGCCGGCTGCGAAGTGCCGAGTGGTATTACGGCCCGCAGAAGTGGACCATGCACGCACTGAACATCCATCAATCGGAAAGCGGACCGTTCCACGACAACGCGAGGCTTATTCTGGCGGCTCAATTCTTCGAAGAAAGCCGCCACGACCGCAGTTTCGGCAGGCCAAACCTGCGGCACAGGGTCGAAACCGTGGACGCATTTTCCGCCAATCTCGACCTTGAAAAAGCTCTTTCCCCCAGCCATCATCTGTTCTACGGAGCGGAATGGATCCATAACCGGGTCGGTTCATCCGGAGAACAGGAAAACATCCTGACAGGCGAAAGATACCCTGTCAGCACCCGGTATCCGGACGGAGCGGTATGGAATTCCAGTGCCGCCTATGCCAACTATCGTTTCACACCCACAGCACGCTGGATTCTGCAAGCCGGACTTCGTTACAGCGCCGTAACCATGGACGCGGAATTCGATACAACGTTCTTCCCGTTTCCGTTCAGCAAGGCCAATCTGAGAACCGGGGCCCTGACCGGAAGCGGAGGCCTGGTTTTTTATCCGGACCGAACCTGGGAACTGGGAGTCAATCTGTCGACCGGATTCCGGGCACCCAATGTGGATGACATGGGCAAGGTCTTTGATTCGGAACCGGGATCCGTCATCGTGCCGAATCCCGATCTGAAACCCGAATACGCCGTCAATCTGGAACTGTCTCTGGCCAAGACTTTCGGCGAATTCGCCAAAATCGACGCGGCCGCTTACATCACCTGGCTGGAAAACGCCATGGTTCGGCGGGACGGCTCCTTTAACGGCCTGGACAGTATCCTGTATGACGGAACGCTCAGCCGTGTCCTGTCGATCCAGAACGCTGCCAAAGCTCGGGTTCGGGGCATTCAGGCCGGTATCGAATTCAAACTGCCGGGAAATTTCAGCCTCCTTTCACGTCTCAACATTCAAAAAGGAGAAGAAGAACTGGACGACGGCAGCACAGCGCCGCTGCGGCATGCCGGGCCCTGGTTCGGATCGACTCATTTGATCTATAAAAAGGGCCGATGGAGAGGCTCCCTGTATGCCGAATACAACGGAGAGATCTCCTATGAGAATCTGGCGCCGGAAGAGCGGAACAAACCGCATCTTTATGCCGCCGACAGGTGCGGAAATCCGTATTCTCCCGGCTGGTGGACCCTGAACTTCAAATGCACCGTCCGGGTTTATGAAAGGCTTGTGGTCAACGCGGGCATGGAAAACATTCTGGATAAACGCTACCGGACTTACTCATCCGGCATCGCGGCCCCGGGAAGAAACGTGATCGTCTCACTGCAGACCAGTCTGTAACCCGGTCAGTCTTTCACATCGATCAGTCCGGCCCGACGCCCACGGCAAGAAGATGCGGGATTGTAAGCGCCGGAACCACGCCT
>DSAB01000001.1 GCA_011388275.1 bacterium
GGCCGGGGCGGCGGACAGGGGGGCCGAATCGACGGGGGCCGGTCATTGGGATCCGGTACCGGGGCAGAGATTGCTTTTCAGACGTTTGAAGAAGAGGATTACGAAGGTAGAAACATTGTCGATCCGCTTATTCAATGGATGAAAGACAATCCTCACGCTCATGAATACGCGGTACAGGCTTTCCTGGGTTTTGAATCCGGGGATCTGACATCCAGGGTTCGTTTCAGTACAGGCGGCAGACTTCTGGACATGTATCTTCAGATTACTGAAAAAACACGGGAACTGTCCATTCTGATTGTGGAAGGTGATGATTTCACCTATCTGGTGGATGAAGGAATATCACGGCGAAGCCACAGACTGGCTGTCGGTCGGGTCGAGAGGGATCCGGATGATCGGCGGATCGTCAATATTTTTTCGACTCAGCAGGCTCCGACGACTGAAAAAACCCGTGATTTCATGAGCCTTTTTCTGTCCTGGTGGAACGAAGGAAAGCCGGTGAGCCGGTGATGAGACTGCCTTCATGGATAAATGGGACGTTTGCGGCGGGAATGGCGGTTTTGATGATGACCGGATGCGCGGGTACGCGTTTAGGTGAAGGACGGACTCCTCCCGGCATCGAACCGGCTCTGGCCCGCTATGTGAAGGGTGAATCAAGCCGCCTCCTGGTTCCTTTCTCGAAACGACAGTCGGCCCGACAGAGTCTGGAACGGGGGATTCATCATTGGAACGTTTATCAGGAATCGCTTGATTCCGGAATCACAGACCGCAGACCGCTGCAGCGAAGCCATGCGTTTTTTTCTGAAGCGGTCGAGAAAAATCCATGGGATGTCAAGGCATTTTTGTATCTCGGCCGGGCCTGTATTGAAATGGCGCGACTCGAGCCGGAATCAAAAACTTTTGCGGACGCTTATCAGGCCTTAAGCCGCGCTTCGGAACTGGATCGGGGCGGCGCGGATATCTGTTATGAATTTGGAGAACTGAAGCGTCTCCTGAAAGACTGGAATGGGGCTCGTCAATGGTATCAGAAAACCCTTGATCGCCTTTGGACCTATGCGTTTCTTCCCGCCGAGCCTCTATCCGAAGGTCCTTCCTTTTTGGATACCACTCTTGTATTCCGATCCCTGTACCGAATCGGAGAAATTCACGTCAGGCTCTATGAAGCCGGGCACGCTTTCAGGTATTTCGAGAACGCTTATCTGTATGCCCGGACCGAGGAAGAAAGAACCCTGCTCGATGATTATCTTCGCTGGCTTCGATGGGGCGACGGAAATATCCGTGCGAGAGAATATTTTGAACAGGCGGTGAATCTTGAATCGGATGGCCGGTTAAATGAGGCGATGAATCAATACCAAAGGGTTCTGGCCGAATTGACCATGGAGGGACCCGCGCGCTGGGAAACCCAGTGGCGTATCGCCCGGCTCGAATACACACTGAATCCCGATTCCGTCCAAAAAGCGGTTGATCGGCTTCGTGCGGTGGTTGAATCGGTTCCGAAATCTTCTGCCGGGGTTGCCGAAGAGCCCTATTCGCTTTACGTGAACGATCTGGCCGTTATGCTGATTCAGCAGTCCAAAAGAAGCGAAAGCCGGGAACAGAGAGAAAACTATCTGGCCGAAGCCGGCGTGCTGGTATCTCCCCTGCAGGGGTCGGCGAGTCTTGCCATGACCCGGCATCTGCAGAACGCCCGTTTTACGGGATTGTTATGGGCCCTGAAAGCCTACAGCTGTTGGGAGCAGCTGGATGAGCGTGAACGGGACGAATGGTTTGTACTGATCAAACGGGTCTGCCGCAGACCCAGAAATCCTTTTCTGCTGCAATACTTCAATGAAAAGGTTCGAAGCCTGCGGACCGGCGGCGCACCGAATATCGATTCGCAGACCGAGTTGATGGCTCTGGAATTCATCCGTTCGGGATATGCGTACCTTGACGATCGGCTGCAGGAAAGATTCGGCGTCCTTCAGCATCAAAAGGAGATCGAAGAATACGGCCGTCTCTATGCGGAGAAAGAAAGGCTCCTGCCGGCCGCGGAGCGGCGCGAAGTGCGCCGCCGCATATCGGAGTTTTATCACCGGCAGTTTGGTCAAAGCGAGGAACACCGGACCATTTTGGAAGAGTGGCGCAATCGTCTTCGAGTGCTGTCGGAGTTCCGCTGATCATGGAACACGTGAACCAATAATAAAAGGAATCGGTTTTTTGAGAAGGTCTGTGATCATTTCGTTTTGTGTGCTTTTCCTTTTCACGGCACCCGGCAGGGGCCGGGATCTTCAGAAACCCGGGCCGGTTCCGCACGGCGTGGACACGGTTCTGGCCCGGCGTGCGTGGGAGAGGTCTGAAAAGATCTGGGTTTCTTCGAAAGCCCGCGATCGGGCCGCGGACATGAGATTATGGGCCAGGGATGCCCTGTCATGGATCACACGGAAACAGGAAGAGGATTCGCAGATATACTTCGAGGAGATCGGCGCTGCGTGTGATACGCTGTCAGCCGCCTTCTCGCTCAACCCTTTGGATCCCGGCATTCTCATGGATCTGGCAAGAGCCTGTCTGCTGCAGGGCACAATCGAGTTTGCTCAAAAAGCCGTTGTCTGTCTGGAAGTCGCTCTGGAACTGGACCGGGGAAATCCGGTTTTATATCGAAGGCTGGGAGAAGCCCATGCCCGAATCGGGAACTGGCAGACAGCGGCCGGATTTTTCAGCAAAGCCTGGCAGACAAGGGTCGATTTCGCGTTTTTTTACATCCAGGGATCAGCCGACAGTCTCGAGGCATTTCAAATTCTGTTTCAATTGGGACAGGCTGCGGTGAAATCCTATCAAGCCGACAGGGCCAGTCAGGCCTTTGAGCAAGCCTTGAAATGGACGTCGCAATCAGAGAGAGTCAGACAGGTTACCGAAATGCTGGAACTGATCGAGTGGGCCCAGGGGGATATTCGGTCCAGAGAACTCTTTACCGAAGCGGAAAGACTTCAAAACAGCGGCCGGCCCACAGAGGCCGCGGAACGGTACCTGACCGTGCTGGAACGAACACGGCATGAAGCATCCCGTGCCTGGCAGGAGACCGCTTACCGGCTGGCGCTTCTGGAGCATGAATATCTGCCTGGGACGCAATATATGCGGCGGCAGCCTAAAAACAGCACGGGACTCGATCGCATGAGGCAGCTGGTTGACTTGACTTCGAATGAACCGGATTCAGCGGTTTCGCCTTATCATGAAGCCTATGGGGTACTTCTCTTTAATGAGGCCATGAAAGCCCTGAATGCGCATCAGGAGACCAGGGCCATGCAGTATCTGATTCAGGGTGTTTTGACCCGATCTTCTGCGGCCGGACGATGCGCCCTGGAGCTGGCCAAGCTGACCCTTCACGCGCCCTGGGAGGGTTTTCTCTGGAGTGTGCATGCTTTAAACGATCCTTGTCTGACCGAAGAGGAGCGGCGTCTTCTTATGCTGCTGTGCCGCAATCTGTCCAGACGTTTGCATAATCCGGAACTGAGTCGCTATTTTCATGACGGTCTGAAATCGGGCAGACTCGAAGAGCCGGAAGACCTATTCCGGCGTATTTTAGTTGTGGAAAGTTTCCGTTCCGCTTACGCGGTTCTGGATGTCCGTCTCGGCCCCTGGACTTCTTCGGCCTGGAACAGAACGGAAGCGTCGGGACGGGAGATTCGTTCGCTTATGGAGACATTGACTGATGAGGAGAGATCGCGGGTTTTACGCGCCATGGATGCGTATTACGGGGATCTGAAACAGGAGACGGCCCGAAGAAACTGGCAGATTTTTTCCAGACCCTGGAGGAATCCATGAACTTGCGGATTGTTTTTCTGATCGGGGTTTGGCTGAACCTTTCGAGTGCGGCCGTCGGATCCGCAGTGGATTTGCCGGCGCCTGACTGGGTGCTGCAGGATTCGCTGATCCGGCTGCTTGAGGGTGATTCTCCCATGTCTTTAAAAAATCCCGAGTCGGCATCCCTCGCGTTTCAGTCAGGATACAATGATTTTTCCCGATATCGTGAGACACGAAGTTTCGAATCGATCGAGCGAGCCTGCCGTCATTTCGAGAAGGCGTTCCTTCTTGATCCGTACAATTCCAATTACCGAAGAGCTCTTCAAAGCGGTTATTCCATACTGGAGAACCGGGCCAGAGAGAATCGTGAATTCAGACAGGCCGTTCTGTTGGCCGAACGAAGATTCCGACTCGATCCTGAATCCTTTGGTTATGCCGGTCATTATCTGCTTGGAGACAGCTATCTGCAGCTGGATTTTCCCGCCTTTGCCGAATCTCATCTAAAAAGGGCCCGTGAATGGCTCACTCAGGATCTGGCCGCGGCACCGCAGGAGAACCGCAAAGAACTGCACAGGGCCATGGCGGCAATCGCGGTCCGGCTCCATGCAGTTTATGTTGCCGAAGGATCTCCTTCTCAGGCCCTGGACGCCCTGGAGATCGCTCTGGCCTATGCCGACCCGGCGGATCATGAGAGTCTGGAAAACCGGGTCGGTTATCTGGAGCGATGGCTTTTCTGGGGCTCTAAATCCGCCCTTGACCTTGAAATTCGGGTCAACCGCGCCATACGAGAGGGGCATTACGAGACCGCACGATCGGGACTGGATTCTCTCGCGCTTCTTTTCCCTGAACCGGGAGAAGCCTGGGTAGAGATTATCCGGCGCAAGGCTCAGTTTCATTTTCAGTATCTTCAGCAGCCCGGCAAAGCCATGGAGATGCTGATGCCCCGGGTTCTTGACGATGAGCTTTCCCTTCCCGAATCCGGAAGGCAGGCCATGCGCGACGATTATGTGTCCATGTGCCTCATCGAAGGAAGCCGGCGCCTGGAACGGGATGACCGGCTCGCCTATACCTTTTTTTGTCAGGGTGCGGCCGTGGAATCACCCTATCGAATCCGCTGTCTTATGGAGCTGTTTCGTTTGAGTCTGAGTCTGCCCGAAGAGGCGGCTTACTGGGGTGAAAGGGTCTGGGCCGAACGGATACAGTTGACCGAAGAAGAGGCGAACCGGGTGACTCTTCAGATGGCCGAAGTCTATCGAAGATTAGGCGATGTGGAGCGTTCAATGAAATTTTATCGAGTATACAAGAAAGGAAGTTCGAATGGGCCAGTGGAATAAAGGTTTTGCTGCTGTCATGGGACTGATCCTAGCCTCAGTATCATTGGGCGGGGAAGGAGTCGTGGTGGATCAGCGGACGCAGTGGGTGGCGGTTGTCACCGATTCAGCGATGATCAGGCGTTTTGTCGAATCGTTCTATATTGTGGAAGACAGCATTTCCAGGCTGGAGATCATCGATGTCAACAACAACGGATTCAGCCGCGGCGATCTTATCCGTACTTTCCCCAATGAAGAGATCTATTTCATGGATGAGCCCGGCCCTGAGATTCAGAATATCATGGATCAATGGAAATTTCAGGCCAATTACAGCGTCACGATCGAGAACACACAGACGCCGGAGCAGTTGGAGAAGAGTCCTTTCAGCAAGGCTGAATACAGTATCGTCGCCGCGTTTCTCCGCGGGCTCAACAGAAACTATCATGACTGGCCGTTGAAGATCTGGATTCAAAGGGACTCGCTTGGGCTCTCTTTTCAGATGTGGGGGTACAAAGAGGACCGTCTGGTCTACGAACCCCCGCCTCCGTCCGGATACGATATTCTGACTCTGATACGAACCGTTTCGGATACCGTGTTTGTTCCTGCAGGAAGGAAACCGAAGGAGTTAGAATGAGACGGTGCGCCGCCGGATGGACCGTTATTCTCTGCATATTTCAGACCCTATCGGGGCTTGAGCCGGCTTCCGCCGGAATACCGGCTGAATGGACAGGGCCGGTTTCCGGCCACTCATCGGTTTCAGTGCCGCTGAACGTTTCGACAGCCGGAAATGTGTCGAAAGTGTTTACTTTCGGAGGACTCGTATTTTTTTCCTACTCCGACGCCTGTACGCTGCAGGTGTACGATGCTTCCTGGCAGATTCGGTGGAGCGGGATACTTTATAATGGCGTGTACCGAAATCTGGTGGAGAGCGTGATTCCTGAAGGCCATTACACCATTATCGGTACCGGCAGCTATTCGGTGATCAGCGGAAATCCCGCCACACGGGTGGTGGGATATTTCGCCCTGGATGGAAGCAGCCGGCCTTTGAGCAGGGATCTGCTCACCTATATGTGCCGGGGCGGGCTCTCGTATACGAATCATTTTTTCGTCTGGGCGTATGAAGATCGCACTGAAGTATCTGTCGAAGACCTTCAAAGCAGACAGATAATCTGGAAGGGAACACTGGACAAGGGCGGGTCGTTCCGGTCTCAGAGCATCAACGATCGGTATCTACGCGTCACCGCCACACGGCCTGTGAGCGCACAAACATACGATGACTGCGGGTTTTTCTATCCCGCAGCCAACAACAGTTTTTATGGGGTCGAGTTTTATGGCTATGGGAACAATCCAAATCCCATGGCACGGATTTGCATCATGGCGTATGAAGACGGTACCCGGTTCCGCCTGGAAGAGACAAACGGTCGGCTGATCCGTGAAGGATTTCTCGATCGCGGAATGATGCAGGTGGAGATCGTGGAGGGAAAGTCGATTTATCTGAATACTTCCAGACCCGTTACTTTGTGTTCCATGCCCTATGTGGATGCGGATCAGCCGTATTATCATCTTATGGAGGTCAAAGGACCCAGTGGGACGGGTATTGATTACGAATTTTTTACTCCGTGTATCAACAACGGTCACCTCGATTTTCTGGCTTTTACGGATCACACACAGATCGTTGTGACGCATATGGAGAAGGGAACGTCCGACACAGTCGTGATGCAGGCCGATCAGCACTACCGTTACCCCACTGTTTTCGGACTTTACCATATTCAGTCCACGGAACGGATCTCGGTGATTGAAAGCGGGGGTTCGGTTCAATGCGGAGCCGATTTCATGACCCTGAATTTCAATGTGATTCCCGATTTCCAGATTCGGGTCGAGCCCGACAGTCTTGCCTTGCCGCCCGGTTACGCGGCCGCATGCAGTGTGTTCTGTGAAGGCCGGTATGGATTCGATGAAACAGTTGATCTGTCCGCCTATCCGCTGCCGGATGGTATCGAAGCGGATTTTCAGCCTGCTTCCATCGTACCGGGGCAGGGATCCCTGCTGCGTATCCGTTCTTCCCTGCATGTGCCGTCTGGGAAAATGACCTTGAATGTGCGGGGTTCATGGGAAGAAAGGGTTCGGGAAGATACCCTGAATCTGTGGTTTTACTCTGCTCCGGCCATACCCATCCGTGTGTCTGCCGCAGCCGTACAGACCGCGGGTTCTGTTTTTCCCGTGGATATTGTCATGGGTGCTGAAGACAGTCCGGTTCCGCCCATGGCGTCTTTCTCATTGGCGCTCGGGTGGGATGAAATGCTTGAAACGGGCGGCAGGCCCGTGGAAGCCGGAGAATGGTTTGAAGAGGGCGGAAATGTGGACCTTTCCGTAAAATATCACCGCGATTCCCTTCGGATTACGGCAGAGCTTACGGATAATTATCACATGGTGTCGGGACACGGCGAAGCGGTTCGTCTCCATTTCGCGGCGCCGAGAAATACGCCTTCAGAGACACGGATCGGCCTGCATTTTATCGGGTCTGCCGGTGCCGATTCCCTGGGCAATCAATGGACATTCAGCGGTGAGCCCTTTTTTTTCCGGGTGGTTCCTCCGGACGGAGTGTCTCCGAATGCCATTACGCCCAATGATGACGGTTACAATGACCGTGTCGAATTTCGAATACCGGAATACATGGAAAAGGGCGGTGAAATTCTCATTTACGATATATGGGGGCGACGGGTTCGGCGGCTGAGAGACGGCCGTTTCTGGGACGGGCGCAATGACAGCGGCGCGCTGGTGCCGCCGGGATCCTATCTCTATGTTGTCAGGGTGAGAGCGCGGGTGATCCGCAGAGGAATGGTGGCCGTGATTCGCTGATCGGGGAGATCATGAGAAAATTGTCGGGGATAAGCGGGTGTGTTTTGTTCACGGGTTTGCTGTTCGCGGCCGCCGGTTCGGCACAGGCCCAGTGGCCGGATCAGGCCGGATCCTCGGACGAGACTCACCGGCTGGGACTCTTTGTGAACCCGGCCCTGGTGCTTTCCAGCGGGCCTCAGGTGATTTCCGGGATGAAGGTATACCATCTGGGCTTTCTGGACCAGGAGTTCGGTTTGAGAAATCAGTTTCTTGCAGGATCCATGACATGGACGGATTGGGGGGGCGCTCTGACGCTTTCTCATTTAAGCACTCCAATGCATACAATGACCCGGGGCGGTTTGTCTCTGGCCTGGAGGAGTTCACGGGTTACAGCCGGTGTGTTTGCCGGGTTCGTTTCACGGTCGTTTCGGGAGGCGAATCTGGACCTTGTGGATCCTGAAGATCCCCTGCTTCAGAACGGATTCTCGAGAACAGGCTTATCGATCGGTGCAGGCCTGCTCTGCCGGCCCGGTGCTTTGTGGCGACTCGGAGCCTCCGTAGGCGATGTCAATCGGCCGAACCTGAGTTTTTCGCCTAAACCTTTGCGGGAACGGCGTCTTGTGAATGTAGAGATCTCTTATTCTCCGTCGGTTTATCGATTGGCTTTGGGATGGACATGGGAAGAAGGAAGGGGGTATCCGAGGGTTGGGGCTTCTGCGGATGTGTTGAGCGCGGGAACGGTTTCTCTGGGTGTGGATTACGGCGGATTCCATGCCGACTGGGAAATGAGCCTGAGCCGGCAAACACGGTTTCGCTATACCTGGCAGATACCGATCTCGTCCATGGCCGCTCAAAGCTACGGGTCTCATCAGATCATGCTGTCTTTTGATCTGAAAGAACCGGTTCGGTCACTCCCTTGCCGGATTCAAGCGGATACAGACAGTGTCTGGATCTCCCAAAAGAAAATAGTCTTTGGAGAGGGAGTGCCCGGGGCCGATTCGATCAGGGCTTGTCTGGCTCTTGAACCGAAAGAGGCGCAGGAACCCGTCGAAGATCCATCCCCCCCGGATCGCCGGCTTTACACGCGCCGATACAATGACTGGATCGACAGCACGAGAAACAAAAATGAAAGCGGAACCCTGCTTGCCCTTGACAGCAGCGGCGTTCGCCGCGCATCAGCCATTCGGAAGTTTCTGGAAAATTCTGAAAAACAAATTCAGGTTCGAATACTTTGCAATGACGGATACAGCAAAGAAACGGCGGATTCCGGTTCTGTTGTTTTTGAAAAGATCGTTCCAGCCGAAAATATCTGGAGATTTCAGGATAGACCGCAAAGAGTGCGGATCTGGGAAGTTCTCATTCAGAATCAAACGGAAACGGTTTACAAAGCAAGCGGTCGGGGGAGGATTCCGGATCGATGGGTCTGGAACTGGCGTGACGGAAACGGAAGCCTCCTGGAGGCGGGCTGGTATACACTGCGCCTTCGGTGGAAAGAAATGGACAACCGGTGGGCCGAGAGCAGCTTGTTTTTCTTTCAGGTTGTCCGGCACCGGCAAAAGATTCACTACGCCATTAAAAAGGATTCACAGCCGTTTTCGAAAGAGTGGTATCTGTATTTATTGCCGATTCACTGAAATTGTTCTTCTGTGAATAAATCGCTTTGATTATTGAGGAACTTTTATTTTATTTGTACGTTTACTATTAACC
>DSAB01000027.1 GCA_011388275.1 bacterium
TGACCGGAAGACGGTTCAGTTCGAAACGAAAATGATACCCAACAAATGAGAAGACGCATCACATATGCTCTGTATTTAGCCGGTTTATTCTTTTTGGCGGCTGGCATTGACGCGCAATCCGGCGTCATAGAAGTCGCTTCCCGCGTGAACCGATCGAATGTGACCATCGGTGATCTGATCACGTATACAATCGAAGTCATCCACGCGCCGGATATTCATGTCGAAATGCCGGGTTTGGGTGCTGATCTTGAACCGTTCGAAATCAGGGATGTTCGCATTCATGAACCGGTCATGGAAAAGGGGCACGTGCGCACACGCCGGGATTACACGATCGCGGCGTTTGTCACAGGGAACTTTGAAATCCCGCCGCTGACCGTCCGGTACGCGTCCGAATCGGACAGCGTGTTCAGAACCCTGAACACCGAATCCATCGCCATCGTGGTGGAGAGCCTGAAACCCGATGAGGAGGGTGATATTCGTGACATCAAGACACCTGAATCCATGCCGCTCGATCCGCGGGTTATCGTTCGATGGGCGCTTTCGGGTTTTCTTTGCGCCGGAATCGCGACTTGGTTCATCGTATGGCTGAGAAAGAGAAAACGCGGCGCGGCACCGCCTGAAGAGAAAAACCCGTCCCGCCTGATCCATGAAATCTGTCTTGAAGCGCTGGATGAGCTGCGCCGGGCGGATCTGTCGGGACGGGAACAGGTCAAATCCTACTATATTCGCCTGTCTGAAATCATCAGAGAGTATATCGAGGGCAGGTATTTTATCCGGGCTCTGGAGATGACCACTTCGGAAGTGCTGGCGGCACTG
Organism: bacterium; assembly: GCA_011388275.1. Classification (GTDB taxonomy): domain Bacteria; phylum Zhuqueibacterota; class QNDG01; order QNDG01; family DSAB01; genus DSAB01. The sequence goes on from DSAB01000027.1 coordinate 817, forward strand.
AAACAGGCCGAAATGAAAGGATCCGATTTTAATGTCCTGGAACGGCTTTTAAGGACGAGTGATCTGGTTAAATTCGCCAGATGGATTCCGCCTGAAGCGGCCCATCATGAACTGCTGGACGCCGCGGTGCATTGGGTGGAGAGAACCCGGATTATATGGACCTCTCAGGGGGATGAATCGTCCACGGAGAACCAGACCTTTGCAAAGCCATCCATGGAGGAAATCAGAGAGGAAACGACATGATGTTTCGGTTTATGAATCCCCTCGCGCTCTTTCTTCTCGTCATCCTTCCATTGATGATCGCGGTGGAGTGCCGCTCGGGAAACGGCAGGCGCGGAAGTATCCGGTTCTCGCATCTGGGAGTGATCAGGGCGGTTGAATCCGGCCGGGGCAGACGTTCTCGCCGTATGCTTTTTATTCTGCGGCTGACGTCTTTGTTTCTCTTCATGCTGGCTATGGCGCGTCCTCAGTCCGGACTCAGAGAAGAGGAAGTGCTCACGCAGGGCATCGACATCGTTCTGGCGATCGACGTTTCGAGCTCCATGCTGGCCGAAGACATCAAACCCAACCGGCTGGAGGCCGTCAAGGAAGTGGCCGGAGAATTCATTCGGGGACGGAGAAACGACCGTATCGGCATGGTGATCTTTTCAGGCGAGGCCTATACCCAATGTCCCCTTACACTGGATTACGCTGTTTTATCGCGCTTCATCGATGAGATCGCTGTGGGCATGATCGAAGACGGAACCGCCATCGGCATGGGATTGGCGACCGCGGTCAACCGCTTGCGGAACAGTGAAGCGAAATCCAAAGTGATTGTTCTGCTGACCGACGGACGCAACAATCGCGGAGAGATCGATCCGGTCACGGCCGCACAGGCGGCCCAGGCTTTTGACATACGGGTTTACACCATCGGGGCCGGTACCCGAGGCACGGCCAGGTTTCCGGTGGAAGATCCTGTTCTCGGCAAGCGGTATGTGTCCGTGCGGGTTGATATTGATGAAGAGTCGCTGACTCGAATCGCCGAAATGACGGGAGGCCGGTATTTCAGAGCGAACAATCGTCAGCGTCTGACTGAAATATATCAGGAGATCGATGCCATGGAAAAGACAACCATCCGCGTGAGGGAATATACCCGTTACGCCGAACTGTTTGTCTATCCCCTGATTCTGGGGCTTCTGATACTGCTGGCTGAAGTGGTTTTGGCGAACACGCTTTTTCGTAAAATACCCTGATTCGAACGGCTCGGGACGGCATCCTCATGAAAATTGAAGCAATGAGAGGACGAAGTGTTTCGATTTGCGAACAGTGAAATGCTATACGGTCTAATCGCCATCCCTCTGATGGTTCTTTTGTTTCTATATGCTTTCCGCATGAAACGAAAGGCCCTCAGCCGGTTCGGCAATCCGGAGTTGCTCAGGCAATTGACCGCATCGGCCAGCCGGTCCCGACAGATCTGGAAGGCGGTTTGGCTCCTTCTCGTCCTGGTTTTTTTGATAACGTCGCTGGCGCGTCCTCAGCTGGGAACAAAATTGAAAACCGTCCGAAGGGAGGGCCAGGATATTCTCATCGCTCTGGACGTGTCGCTGTCCATGACGGCCCGGGACATTCAGCCCAGCCGGCTAGAAAAGGCGAAACACGAGATCGCCTCACTGATCGACCGGCTTCGGGGAGACCGGGTGGGACTGATCGCCTTTGCCGGCCGGGCGTTCGTGCAATGCCCTTTGACACTGGATTACGGCGCCGCCAGAATGTTTCTGGATGTCATGAGTCCGGAGATCATTCCGGTACCCGGCACGGCGATTGCCGAGGCCATCGAAAAAGCCGTGGGAGCGTTTGTCGAAAAAGAACGCAAACACAAAGTGCTGATCCTGATTACGGACGGGGAGGAACACGAGGGAGACCCGCTGGCCGCTGCCGGGGCTGCGGCCAGGGAGGGTGTGATTATTTATACGGTGGGTATCGGATCGGTAAAAGGGGTTCCCATACCCGTTACCGATGAACGCGGCAATTCGATCGGGTTCAAGAAGGACCGGCAGGACAATGTGGTGATGACAAAGCTGGATGAAACGATTCTCGAAAAGATCGCTCTGGAGACCGGAGGCAGGTATTACCGGGCCACGCCCGGCCAGGCCGCGCTGACCCAAATATACGATGAGATTTCCGGTATGGAGAAAAAGGTTCTTTCTTCCATGGAATTGGCCGAATTCGAAGAGCGTTTTCAAATTCCTCTCGGGATCGCGTGTGTTCTGCTGCTGCTGGAATGGTTTCTGCCGGAACGCCGCCGAACCCGGAAAACATGGAAAGGACGGTTTGAATGAGAATGCCGGCATGGATTTTTCTGACAGCGGTGGTATCGGCTTTTTCAGTGCCGTCAGGCGCGGACGCCCGTGACGGCCGCAGGCAGGTCAGGCAGGGGAACGCGCTTTATGAAAAAAAGCGATACGACGAAGCCGCCGAACAGTATCAGGATGCGCTGATCAAGAACCCCGCCTCACCGGTTATCCGGTATAATTTGGGCAATGTTCTGTATAAAAAAGAGAATTACGAAAAAGCGCTGGAAGCGTATCGGCAATCGCTGGATTTTGATGATCCGCTTCTGCGCGCCCGTGCCTTTTACAATCTGGGCAACACGCTTTACCGGAGAGGAAAACCGGCAGAGAGCATTCAGGCGTATGAGCAGGCCCTGAGACTGAATCCCGGCGATGAAGACGCCAAATACAATCTGGAATTCGTGCGGAATCAGCTGAATCAGGAGAGCGAGACGGATCCGCAGGACGGGCAGCAAGAGCCGGATGAAAACCGGGAGGATCAATCCGGATCGGATCGTGACGACTCCGCTTCAGACAATGAGGAGGAGAAGGACGATGCCCCGGAACAGCCGGAGCCATCGACTGAACAATCCGGCGATGAGGAAGAATCCCGGTCTGAGCCCCGGCCTTTGGCCATGTCCCGGGAGGATGCCGAGCGTCTGCTGGACGCGCTCAGGGAGAAACAGGACGACCTCAAGCGTCAGAAGGCCGAGGCCCGCGGAAGAGTGCGTGTCGAAAAAGACTGGTAAAGCCAGGTGAAGAAGCGAACAATCGGAAAGGGACGGAATGAATCCACGCGTTTTTAAATATATTCTCATGGCGGCGGTTCTGACGGCCGGAGTCCGGGCTTGGGCCAGTGATCTGACGGTTCGTGCGAGTCTCGACAGGCAGGTTGTGGGAGTCAACCAGCAGTTTTCCCTGAATGTTGAATTATCCGGTGAAGGTGCCGGAAAAACCGACCGGCCGGAACTGCCCGACATGAACGATTTCGCCGTGTATCTGGGCAGCGGCACGTCCCAGAACATTCAGTTTGTGAACGGTAGAATGTCTTCATCGATCGTGTATGCCTTTCATTTCCAGGCCGTGAAAACGGGCCGGTTTACCATCGGGCCGGTTGTGGTCAACCACGGAGGAAAGACGTTCAAGACCGAACCGCTGGACCTTGAGGTGCAGCAATCGCCGGCGACACCGGGAAGCACTCGAAGCCCTGCCGAGTCTGAAACGTCCGATGAGATCCGGTCCGATGATCTGTTTCTGCGCGTCATTCCGGGCAAGACTCGGGTTTACCGGAACGAACCCGTGTTTTTGACTTATAAGCTATACACCCGGGTCAATGTCTCCACGTTTTCTTTCGATCGCCTGCCCGGAACCGCCGGTTTCTGGGTCGAGGATTATCCTCTGGACCGGCAGCCGCAAACCAGTGTGGAAGTTATAGACGGGCGGCAGTACACGACCGCCGTGGTGAAGCGCATGGTTCTTTTTCCCATGACCACCGGCCGAAAAATCATCGAACCCATGTCGGTCACCTGTGAAGTTCAGGTGCGGAACCGGCGTTCGGGAAGAAGCCTTTTTGACAGCTTTTTCGACGACTCCTTCTTCGGCCGTTCGGTCAGAAAGGCCGTGCAATCCGATTCGGTCCTGATAGAAGTGCTGCCGCTTCCTGAAGAGGGGAAACCCGAGGGATTTCAGGGCGCGGTCGGACGCTACCGCATGCAGGGGCGTCTCGACAAATCCCAGACAAAGACGCATGAAGCCGTGACCTATGTTTTGGAAATTACCGGTGAGGGGAATGTCAAAACCCTTTCGGAGCCGGTCGTGACGTTTCCTCCCGATTTTGAAGTCTACCCGCCGAAGATTTCGGAAACGGTGGAGCGCAAAGCCGGCGCGGTCACCGGAACGAAACGGTTCGAATGGGTTCTGGTTCCCAGAATCGCCGGGCAGGGCCGTATCCCTTCGGTGACGATGTCCTATTTCGATCCCGAATCCAAACGCTATCACACGGCCACTGTTCCCGAACGAATCCTGCAGGTCTCGCAGGGGGAGGAACCCGCGCCGGTTGTGACCGGGCTTTCCAAACAGGAAGTCCGGCTGCTGGGCCAGGATATACGGTTCATCAAACTGCAGACTCCGAAATTTTACAGCCGGCATCGAGGAATTCATCATCGATTCATCTTCTGGCTGGCGGTCTTTCTTCCGCTGCCGGGTTTGGCGGCCGCCGTGGCGGTCCGCAGGCGCCGGAACCGGCTGGAGCGGGATGTCGCGTACGCACGGAGTCTGCGGGCCGGTCGTGCGGTGAGGCGCCGGCTCTCGGGGGCACGCCGCCTGATGAGTCCTGGAAATGAAAAAGCCTTCTTCGCGGAAGTTTCCAGGGCGCTTTACGGTTATATTGGTGACAAGTTGAACCTGCCCGAAGCGGGACTCATGACCGAAGAGATTAAAAATCATCTGAAGAATCGGGGAGTCGAAAAGCGTATTATCGACGACCTTCTGGCCTGTCTGCGCCAATGCGACATGCGGCGTTTTTCGCCGGCTTCCGCGGACGCGGCATCCATGGAGTCGTTCCACAAACAGGCCCTGGATGTTCTGAATCGGCTGGACCGGGCGCTGATCAAAAGGAAAGACAAATAATGAAGCCGTTTTTAAAATCAATCGGACCGATGCTGATCTGGATGCTGATTCCGGCTTCCATGGGTCACGCGTTCGATCCGGCACTTCACTTTGAGGAGGGAAACCGCCTCTACCGGGAGGGCCGGTACGAACAGGCCCTTCAGGCTTACAAAAGCATACTCGAATCCGGCCTGGAGAGCGGTTTTGTCTATTACAACATCGGGAATTGCCATTACAAGCTGAACCGGATCGGTCCCGCGATTCTGTATTATGAGCGGGCGGCCCGGTGGATGCCGAATGATCCGGATCTCAGAGCCAATTTGGCTCTGGCCAATCTCGCGGTAGTGGACAGAATCGAACCCGTCAGGCCTTTCTTCCTTCTGCGTTTTTCACGCTGGATGATGCGCCTGCTCACCGTCGAGGAGTGGATCGGCCTGACAACGGTTTTGTATCTGATCTTCATGACGTTCACGATTCTTCGGATCGTTACCCGGAAACCCCGGGCAAGGCGGATTCTGTCGCGGTTCGGAGCCGTGTCCGCAATTTTATTCCTGCTGGCCGGTCTTGTTTTGCTGGCCCGGCTGCGCAGCGACGCGCGTTTCGCAGAGGCCGTCATCATGCGGCCGGAGGTGGTGGTGATGAGCGGGCCAGGCGAGGAGACAACGGAGATTTTTACCCTTCATGAGGGCACCAAAGTCTCTCTGGACAGCCGGTCGGGCGAATGGGTGGAGATCATTCTGGCCGACGGCAAGGTCGGGTGGGTGAGGGCGGAGGTGCTGGAGGAGATTTAAGGCATTGGGAAAGGGATTGCGGATTGAAAAGACGCAAAGCGCCAAGCGCGGAGCAGAAAAGACGACATATGAGTATTGATTATAAAGTCCCGGATCAAATGCATTTTGTTACATAAAACATGTCAACTTTTTTCAGGACAAGACACGGTTTATTGTCGCGGCCGGAGGGCCTCCGCATCTGAACTCTGACTTCTGACATCTGATTTTCCCCCATAAATATTCCATTTTTACAGTTGTATTGTTTCGTTGTATCTGTTTGTATCTGGTTATATCTATTCGTACGGGGTGAGCCAACTTAAACAGCAAGGGCGGCCTCATCAGACCACCCCTGCCGGTTAAGTGGATGTCAATAAGGTTACGTCAGAAAGGCTCTCTGTCTCATTATCTCAGTAAAGTAAGCTTTCTTGTAAACACTCTATTCCCGGCCTTTAATCTGTATATATAGAGTCCGGAAGGCAAGTCGTTTCCATGTTGATCCATTCCATCCCAGACAACATGATGACAGCCCGCCTGAATGGAACCTGCAATCAACACTTTGACAACTTGTCCTCTCAGGTTATAGACGGCAAGATAAATATCAGCTGCTTCCGGAAGGGTGAATTCAATGGAAGTTGAGGGATTGGCCGGGTTCGGGAAATTTTGTGACATACTGAATTCTTGTGGATAACGGGATACATCCATCAGCATTTTATCTACATTTTGATGTTCCTGAAATGTTTGCCCATAAACACCAATAATATTGGTTGGATCTGATTCTCCGTAACTATAATAGGCAGCAGTTACTTTGTATCGAAAATGATCATCACTTGTTGAACCCGTTATCATGACTGAATAATCAGTATAAGAAGTAGCATCGTTGCCTGTGGTCGTCGCAATACATGTAAATTCTGACTCTTCAGGGAATTGTTTTCGATAAATTTTATATCCTGTCGCACCGGTACTGGCCGACCAGCTCAGAGTCGGTGAAAAACCAATATTTCCTGTAACCTGAAAATTGGATGGTGTTTGAGGGACAGTCACAATATAATTTGACTTCGTTTCATTATCGGTGCCTTCACAATTTCTGACAGTCAAAGAGACTTGGTGGACACCTACTGTGTAATAATAGATTTGTGAAGGATTCTTCAGAGTGCTGCTGCCGGGTGAACCACCGGTAAATTGCCAGTTGTAGGTGTCAGGGCTAATGGCACCTCCCGTGCTACTCTGATCTGAATAGCTCACATACCCGCCAGCTGTGACCCGGGTCTTATCGGAAGTGAAATCTGCTTCCGGCAAATACATTGAAAGATATATTTGTCCGTCTGGATAGCAATCTTTTCTGGTAGGATGCTGAGACTCAATACCCCCCATGGTTGCTTCTTCGATAACATATGGTCTTGCATAATTATGAACTTGCTTCGCATATACCACATTGTTGTATCTCATAGAGTTAATAGCTTGTAATATAAAAAAAGAATAAAGCCCATGGTCATTATAATTAGCCCATGCCTGCTCTCCTTCATCCGTAGCTGCGTAGTTTTCACCTTTAGGTTAGACTTAAAATAAAATCTCCTGAAAAGCAAGCGTCAATGAATATACAATAACGCTGATGTGAACCAAACCAACTTTGAAGATTATAAGGTGATATACTATTATTTGATGGTAAATTCCCAGAGAGAATATAACGAGGATTATCCCATCCATGGGATGCATGGAAATATAAACAATAATTATATTGATTATCAGTTATAGATTCAATGGCTGATTCTATTGCAATTTTTGTTGCATCACCGTTAGTCTCACATTCTACATTATCTTCATCCCACCCCAATTTATTTATAAGATAATTTCTCATAGTTACTGCATCAGCAGCACAATTTTCCCCTTCATCCCAATTAACGCCTACACAAACGGCTTTGAATGATTGAGCCTGCATCGTTGCGCTTAACAGAACAATAAATAAAATCATAAATATCCTTTTCATGATGTCACCTCCCATAATTATTATGAATCCTTTTCTATGGCCAATCCACTAAAACACCCCTTGCTCTTAAAGCAGGAATATACTCGTTAATAGATTTCTCATTTAGTGGATTCCCTCCTAAAGCAATAAAACAACCATTGCCCAGATGCTCATTCTCCATCAGCGGGAGAATATCTTGGATCTGATTTCCATCCAAAGCTAGGAAAGTCAACGGCAAATTTCTTAGACTACTGATATCCTGAATCCGGTTATTAGAAATCCATAAATAATCTAAATGGCTACAGTTTGCTAAAACTGATATATCTACAATCTGATTATCCATAGCTCTCAAATGGATTAATTCTGTCATATTTTGGAGTGGGGTCAAGTCACTTATATTATTAAGATATATCATCAAACGTCTCATTTGGACCATTCCAGAAAGCGAAGAGATGTCCTTTATGCCTGTTACCGCTAAACTCAATTCTTCAATCTGTGTCAATTTTGACAGACCATTGATATCACTCAGAGGATTGTCATCAAGCATCAATCGCTTTAATTTAATTAGATTAGCTAAAGCAGATATGTCAGATATGTTGTTAAACATTAAATCTAAGCTTATTAATGAACAACAATCTTCAAGGGGTGAAATATCTGATAGGTTGTCGTTATCACATAAAGAAAGTGTACATAGATGAGATAAATATCGTAGAGGACTCAGGTCTTGTATGTCATGATTATTAAGGTACAGACTCATCAGGTCAAGGCAGAGATCAACACCATTGATGCTGGATATTTTCTTAGTGACAAGCCAAGTGTTTGACCGTAACCTTAGTAGGGTCATGAGAGAATCTGGTAAAAGCGGGGAAACAGGATTATTCATCTGATATCTGACCATGACCTCCATGGAAGGATCTTCAAACAAGATCGTTTCCCTTGGAAGAACATTCACTTCCATGGTGTCGGCCAGGCTCCACTGATATTCATCTTTTACTCTTAAGTAAACTACATAAGTCCCTGGAA
>DSAB01000009.1 GCA_011388275.1 bacterium
AAATTTTTCTCATCTTTTAAGGCTGGCGACTTGTACCGGGAAAAACCTGTTATTCCTTTTTCTTATTATTAAAATTTCATTCTTAGTTTACCTTATGCCTATTTTATTTCCGCTATTGTTTCTTTGATGGATTTTTTTCTCGTTTGATTGTTCTTTTTCTTCCCGAAATCCCTGTTGGACGTCTTGGTATTTGGGCTTGAATTCGCAGAATGTGAAAGAGCCCCGCAAAGCGGGGCCCCTGAAATTCGGAATGAAAAGATGTGTAAGTGCTTGCAGAAAAATGGGAATTATCGTGAATAATAGTCGATCATTCGGCGGATCGCCTCCCTGCAGACCCGGCAGAATTCCCGTCTGGAGTTTCCCTTCATGAGACAGTCGATCTCAGGGCGGTACAGCCCGGTGGCCGAATATCCGGCTCCTTCGAACACGCCCACCTTGCCGGCAAGTCTTATCCGAATCGCCTCTTCGGTTTCTCTTTCAGCCTCTCTCATTGAATCGAGCCGTGCCTCGTAGCGCATGCGGATTGCGGAACGCTCTTCATCGTCCACCCTGGCGTGTTCACGCAAGTCGGATTCCATCGCTTTTCCAAGGGAATCCCTCTCTGAACGGATACGCGCGATTCCGTCCTTTCCCCAATCCGTCGGAATCTCCAGGCCGGGAGTCAGGTATTCGAACCATTTGACATGGGACGGATCCAGCAGTGCCGTGATGTTGGGTTCCAGAGGCTCCACGCCGGCCGGATAGAAGTCATTGTACGTCACCTCGGAAGAAAAGTACTCATCGGCCAGTCCGGCAAATGAATGCCCGAACTCATGGAGAAAAACCGGCTCACTCAGCGAGTGGTCCGAAGTGAACACCGCGTAATGGTTGTAAATGCCTCCGCCTCCGTACCGCGGGGAATTGACCATGACACACACCGCGTCACACGGCGCCTGAAGGGCCAGATCCTTCACCGTCCGGTTGTCCTCTGTCAGCAGATACCGTTCCAGATGAAAGGCATTGAAAGACGCGTTTACCGCGGTATTCCGGAAAACCTGCTTTCTGGGTTCGTCCACCCCGCTCTGGGCCGAGGCGCGGAATACGCCCCACAGGTTGAACCTTTTCTCGTATTCCCTGTACGGCTCCATGGAAAACAGCGCGTCCGCGAAACGGTTCAAGTCCTTTTTAAATTTTCCGAACTCCTTTTCCGTGTACCCCTCGGCCACGAACACCACATCCACATGCTCGGCGGGATCCCCCTGATAACGGACTTTCACCACACGGTCTCCGGCCGAAGGCTCCTGAATAATGTCGATGGATTTGGGATCGATCGTAAAGGTGACAAGATGCTTCAGCAGGTTTTGCCTGTCACGGCCGTGAATCCGCACATAGACCGGCCTTTTCGGACAGGGGATCAGCAGTGTTTCGTGAAAGGTCCGTCTCACGCCCTCCAGCGCCGGGCCCGTGGTCTGGTACTCCCCGAACAGGGTGGAGTAGCCCCGCGTATAGATGGTGGTGTTGGATGCCGCGTCAACAACGCTCAACCGATACTGTCCGTTGTTGAACGGATCGAGAAGATGGCGGCGGGTTCCCGCCCATCCCTGGATTTCATAGATCTGATCCAGGGTGATCCACTCTTCCACGGCATTCCCCGCGTGATAGATGTCCACGCGAAGGGTTTTTGGAATAAAGAAGGTATCAAAATCCGGCGCCGCCGCCGGACTCAGAAGGGGAATGATCAAGAGAGGAATGATCATTCGAATGATTATCAGACGTCTCAAAGCGCCCTCCTTGTCAATAAACAGCCGAAACACGGTCGGGATCCTGCGGAAAGTGAATGGATGCTCACGCGCCCGCACACCAGGCTTCCACATCCCCCGGACTCCTGGCGATCGGTTTTCCCAATACTCGATGTCCGTCCGGAGTGATCAGCACATCGTCTTCGATGCGAACGCCTCCGAAACCGATATAAGAGCTCACTTGATTGTAATCGATGAATTCCGTGAATTTTTTCTGCGTTTTCCACTGATCCGCCAGCTCGGGAATGAAATAGATGCCCGGCTCAACGGTGATTACATGCCCCTCTTCCAGCGGCTTGCCCATGCGCAGATACGCCAGGCCGAATTGATCGCTGCGCTTCACCTGATCGCTGTACCCCACATAATCTTCCCCGAGATTTTCCATATCATGGACATCCAGGCCCATCATATGCCCCAGGCCGTGGGGGAAGAAAAGGGCGTGCGCTCCTGCTGCGACGGCTTCATCCGTGTCGCCTTTCATGAAGCCCAGGTCCTTCATGCCGCCGGCGATGATGGTCGCCGCGCGCAAATGCACCTCGCGGAATGGAACGCCCGGCTTCATCATATCGATGGCCTTCTCGTTGGCCTTCAGGCATATTTCGTAGATCGCCCGCTGTTCAGGACTGAACGACCCGCTTACCGGAATCGTGCGTGTAATGTCGCTGGCATAATGACCGGGCGATTCGGCGCCTGAATCCAGGACCAGCAGCTGTCCTTCTTCCATGATATGGTGATGGTGATGGTTGTGAAGGGTTTCCCCGTGCACGGAACAGATAACCGGAAAAGACACACGGCTACCCCTGGAAAGAACCAGACCCTCCACGGCACCGTACACTTCCTGTTCGATCATTCCGGGCCGGACCATGCTCATGGCAAGGCGGACCATGTCATAACTGATCTTTAGCGCCTTTTCGATTTCCTCCACCTCCCCGGCCGATTTGACGGATCTCTGCGCGGCAACGGCGCGGATAAAATCCACAGAGACATGCTTTCCGATCTCATCGGCCGGAATGCCCGTCAAACGCTGCAGCGCAATCCGGTTCTCCGCCCGGTACGGCGGAAGAAAGTGAAGCGACTCGCGGGATTCGGGTTGGATCCATTTTTCCAGATCCGCCATGGGACGGACCGTTCCGACACCCACCCGGGCTGCGTTTTCGGCCAGAGTCGGCTGGGGTCCCATCCAGACAATATCGTCCACCGTAAAATCATCTCCGAACAGAATCGCTTCATCTCTGTCCACATCCAGCACGGCCGTCAGACCGGGCAAATCCAGGCCCCAGTAATAAAGAAACGTGCTGTCCTGACGAAAGGGATAGGGATTGGCCGGATAGTTCATGGGGCTTTCAGCGTTTCCAGGAAAATACATTCTGCCCGATTTCATCCGTTTTTTCAGGATATTTCGGCGCTGCTTGTAAATCTCTGCTTTAAACATGAAATCCTCCGTTATTCCGTTGCACTCTTTGGGATCATTTCATTGATCCGCCTTTTTACAGGGTTTCTTGCCAAATAAAAATAGCGAGAGAAAAAGACGTGAGAAAAGCAAAGCGCTGAGCGCGAAGCGCATAGCGAAAAAACTCCCCATTTGTTCTTTTTCTATCGCTCTCATCGGGTCACCGGATTTTAATTTATCGAACAGCCGGAAACCGATGTAAAAATTATACTCTTCATAAGATACCAGTTTTTTCGCTTTGCGCCAGGCGCTCTGCTCCATGCGCGGCAGCAGGCCGCCCCGGGTCCGCGGTCTTTTAATAATCGATCATTCTTCCTCAGAAAACACGGGTAAATGAAGGACCAGAACCAGCTTCCACGCGCTGCCTCTGCGCGACCGCTTCCAGATATGCAGATAACTGATACGCTTTTCAGAATCTACAGATCCGATTCGTCCTGTCCCGTAAGAATACCCCAGATCGCAGAAAGTCGCCGCAGCGGCCTTCAGGGGATCCAGACGAATCCGGCGTGACGAATCATGTATCACCCGACTCAACTCCGACAGATTCCGCGCTGGAAAACGGCCTTCGCGGTAAAACCGAAAAGAATCCATGGCCAGATTGGCGTAAGCGTCCTCCATGCCCATTATCAGCGCGAGGCTGGAGAAATCGCGGTCGCGGTTCATCAGATGTTCCTGCTCCCTTTCGACCGAGCCCGCGATACGCGGTGCCCGGTACCCTTCTTCCAAAACCATCACCGTGTCCAAAGACCCGGGACCCGGTGTCCGGACCCCCACATCCAGAACCACCTTCCAGACCCCGGCCTGTTTCTCCCAGACGGAGACATAATGGCCGTGATCCGCGGGTTCCGATTCATTCCCGTAAAATTCATAAGACCCTGACATGTACCCCAGATCACCGGAAGCGGCGACATCCGCGATCTCCGGATTCCGGATAAGCCTGCCCGGGATCTCCGGATTCTCCACATACCGGTTTCTGATCCTGACGGGTTCAGGCCGAAAACCGACGGCCTCTTCGGCGAGGCAGGCTGAAAAGGCCTCGCTGATTCCCCGTTCACGGGTAAGGGCCGCGAACTGTCTTTCCGCGTTCACGAGTTCATGCAGCGAATCCGTCACGTCCACGGTTTTATGGCAGATGAATCCCGTTCCCATCGCGGCCAGTGCCAGAATGATTGACAGATGCTTTTTCATAATAACTCCATGTGCTCGGTTCGTTCGATGATTTCATTCTGCAGATCTTCACCCAGATCCACAAAATAATCGGAGTATCCGGCCACGCGCACGATCAGATCCCGGTACTGGTCGGGATTCTTCTGCGCCTGGCGCAGTTGTCCGGCGGTCACCACGTTGAACTGGATGTGATGGCCGTCCATGCGGAAATAGGCACGGATCAGCTGTGCCAGCTTTTCGATTCCCTGATCGTCCGCCAAAAGCTGCGGCGTGAATTTCTGGTTCAGCAGCGTGCCGCCCGTACGCAGATGATCGATCCTGGCCGCGGACTTGATCACCGAGGTGGGTCCGTTCACATCCGCCCCCTGAACCGGAGAGATGCCCTCGGACAGGGGTTTGCCGGCGCGGCGGCCGTCAGGCATGGCGCCCAGTACGCTGCCGAAATACACATGCACCGTGGTGGGAAGCAGATTGATCCGGTGCACGCCTCCCTTTGTGTTGGGTCGGCCATCAACAGCGGAAAAGCAGGTTTCGAATACGCGTCGCAGAATATCGTCGGCCCGGTCATCATCGTTTCCGTATTTGGGTGTTTCCTGTATCAATTTCGCAAGCAGGTCTTCATGTCCCTCGAAATCATCCCGCAGAGCGGCCAGAAGCCGTTCCATGGAAACCGATCCGCGGCTGTAGACATGATGTTGAATCGCGGACAGCGAATCCGTAATACTCCCCATGCCGACGCACTGAATATAGGAGGTGTTGTAGCGGGCGCCTCCGTCATTGTAATCCCGGCCTTTTTCGATGCAGTCGTCCACCAGAATCGACATGAAAGGAGCCGGCAGATACGAAGCCCAGATTCGTTCGATGATCCGGTTTCCCCTGATCTTGATGTCGATAAAATGCCTGAACTGTGTGTCAAACGCCTCATACAGGGCCTCGAAGGTTTTTAACGCGGCCGGATCGCCCGTCTTCAATCCGATGCACCGTCCTGTTCGCGGATCCACCCCGTTATTCAGCGTGATCTCGAGAACCTTGGGGATATTGAAATACCCGGTCAGAATGTAACTTTCCTTGCCGAAGGCTCCGGTTTCCACGCATCCGCTGGCCCCTCCGCTCCGGGCGTCTTTCAGCGTCTTTCCCTGGCGAAGAAGTTCCTGGATAATGGCGTCGGTATTGAAGATGGAAGGCTGTCCGAATCCGGTTCGAATGATTTTCAGAGCCCGGTGCAGAATCCGGTCCGTATTCTTGCGGCTCACCTGAACCATGGAACTCGGCTGTAGCAGCCGCATCTCTTCGATGACATCCAGAATCAGAAAGGTGAGGTCGTTCACGCCGTCCCGCCCGTCGGGCGTGACGCCGCCCAGATTGATCAGGCAGAAATCGGTATAGGTATTGGATTCCTGGGCCGTGACGCCCACTTTGGGCGGCGCGGGCTGATTGTTGAACTTGATCCAGAAGGACTGCAGATATTCGCGAGCCTGTTCCGGAGTCAATTTGCCGGATTCGATCTCCCGGCTGTAGAACGGATAGAGATGCTGATCCAGACGCCCCGGATTGAAGGAGTCCCAGGTGTTCAGCTCGGTGATGACACCCAGATGCACAAACCAGTAGTACTGCAGGGCTTCCAGAAAGGTGCGGGGAGCGTTTTCCGGAACGCGGGAGCAGACATCGGCCACGGTTTTCAGAATTTTCTTTTTTTCCGGATCCCGGCTTTCCCGGGCCAGGCGCCGCGCCTCTTCGGCATACCGCGAGGCGAAATGAACCAGCGCCCGGGCCGCGATGGCCATGGCCTTGAGTTCTTCCATCCGGTCGCGCGCGCGATCATCCCGCTCAAAATCCAGCCGGTTCATGGCGGTCTCGATCTTCCTGAGAAAATCCTTCATTCCCGTGGAATAGATCTTTCCGTCCAGAACCGTGTGACCCGGAGCCCGCTGTTCCATGAACTCGGTGAAAACACCCGCTTCATAGGCCGCTTTCCATTCGGGATTCATTTCGGCGAAGAGGCGGTCGCGGATGGACCGGTCCTTCCAGAAGGGAATGCAAACATCCCGGTAGAATTTCCGGGTTTCTTCTTCCACGTGAAAGGAGATTTTCTCGCGCTGATGCAGTATATCAAGGTCTTCCAGGCTGTGAATGCAAATCTCGGGATACGTGGGCGTGGCTTTGGGCGCGGGACCGCGCTCTCCTACAATCCACTCACCCGGATTGATGCAGAGCGCCTTGTTCTCCAGCAGATACCGAAAAGCCATGGCCCGGGCCACGGGCGCGGAAACCCGCTCCGGCAGGCCGGTTTGATAAAATTCCGTGATCAGCCGGGCTCGCTCGCAGGATAGAGCGGGACGGGCTTTCAGACTCTGTTCACGCAGGTGTTTGATGCGCGTGTTCATTCATCCTCCTGTGGCCGCCTCAAATCCCCTATCGGAGAACCATCGCTGAATATCTTCAAGCGGCCGGGAAGGCGGTTCCGCCGAATCGGGAGCCGGGGTCCTGTGAAGACGCTGATATTTTGCCTTCCCCAGGCGGTTATAGGGAAGCAGATCCACCCGGCGTATGGAAAGTGTCAGCAAAAAGTCCCGGATCGCGACCAGATTTTCCTTTGTGTCCGTGATTTGAGGAATCAGGGGAATGCGCACCGTGATTCGGGGATGCTGCGAGTCCAGGGCGCGGAGATTGTTCAGGATGCGTCGGTTGCCGGCACCGGTGAACTTTTTATGGGCTTCATTATCCATGAGCTTCAGGTCGTACAGGATCGAATCCGCGAGCCGGGCCGCGGCTTTCAGGTCCTTCAGCGGCGCTTCGCCCGAAGTATCCAGAGCCGTGTGAATGGCTCGTTCGCGACAGGCACCGAGAAGGGCGGTCAGGAACGCGGTCTGGCAAAGGGGCTCTCCTCCGGAAAAAGTGGCGCCTCCTCCCGATTCATCATAAAAGATCTCATCCTTCAGGATTTCCTCCATGACCTCGTTCACGCTCATTTCAATACCGATGAGATCCTGCTTTTCCGTATATGGTTTCTGGAACCGTTTGGGCCGGCTGATACGGTCGATGGGCTCCGGTTCGGGATTCCAGCTTTCGGGATTGTGGCACCACTCACATTTCAGCGGACAGCCTTTGAGAAAGATCGTGGTGCGGATGCCGGGGCCGTCATGGATCGAATACCGCTTGATGTCGAACACAATCCCCTGGCCGCTGTTTTTCATCCCGCGTCCCCGTACGCCGGAGTGTTCTTTCGCTTTCTCCATCGAATGACCCAATACAGGATAACGGCGGCGATTCCGAGAAGGAACAGGGATAAAATGCCGATGAAATCCGACGGAGCAAGCCTCCATCGGATCATTCGGCGCACCGGCAGCCAGGTCGCCGCTTCAATGGCCGCGAATGTGACATTGTACTTGGGAGTCTGATCCTGAACAATATCCGGAAACGCCTCCAGGATGGCATCCAGCATCCTGTGGTTGATTGTTTCCATATACTGCCGTTCGCCTTCGGTCGCTTCCGTGTAGCGGATCTCATTCAGCTCCAGTTCCATATCCGTCCAGCCGAGTTTCGTCCCCCAGCTGGTCGTGGAGCATTTATCCAGGGTCAGCGTGGCAAAAGCCCCGCTCCGGTCATCCACATAGACGCGGCGGCGGTTCTGTTTGAGCGTGAGCACGGGACGGACATTTCGAGGGTTGACACCCAGGGCGCGAAACAGTTCTTCGAACTCACTCTGCTGGCTTTCTTCAATCATCCCCGCGAGCGGCATATCGCTGCCCGCGGCCCCTCCGGATGCCTTGAACTTGATTTCGGACCGGGCCAGGCCCGTGGGGTCTCCCCGGTTCAGCTTGATCTGCACGAGCCGGCGGCCGTGTTTGTCCTCCGCGGATCCTGAACGCACATAGCGGGTGCGGTACCGAATACCGCTCTCGTCCGCAAGCATGCGAAGATCGGGAGTGTCGTAGTAGACATCCTCGAAATCTTCATCGCCGAATGTCGCGGAAAACACATTTCCGTCCGGATCGAGCCACTGTTCGCCGGCAAAGAGTGCCCGCATCCACTCCCAAACCGCTTCGGTTTTTTCCCGCGGAACTCGCAACTTGATCTCGTTTTCGATGCGAACCTCGCCGAGGCCTGTTGAGTCGGTTTCGCTGACATACTGGGGTGCCGCGATGACCGTTGTGAATATGATGGCAAAGAAAACAGCCGCATACCATTTTCTGCAACCATGATGTCCTTGTCTTCCTGAAAGGCTGATTCTTCTTCGGACGACAGGCTTTTCAGTATCCGTTGAACGATTCATTGTCTTCCCGTCCTCGATTATGATTGTCTGGCATAGCCGCTTTGGCCGGAATGGCTGCCGGCAATTTTAAAAGCACCCGGGACTATGCTCCTGCCGGGCTCATACGCTTCAACACCTTCAGTCCAGGATCTTTAACGGCAAATGTGAGAAGTCCGCTTTTAAATCCAACATGCTTTTGATGGCTGAATTGATTGAAAAGATCGAATATCCGACGCTCTTCACTGCCCGGAATCACTGAATTGAACACAATCCAGAGGGTCGAGCCCTTGTCTTTTTGTACGATCCAGACGTCCGCGATGATCCCGGACAGGTCCCGGTTGTTCGAGACAAACTCGACGCATTTCCCATGAGCGTATTCGAGCTGCTCCTGTGTATATTGGAAATAGGGCATTTCCATGATCGGAACACGCATGTCTTTCGGCACGCCCGCAGGCAGATGAAGCGGATTGGAATCCGCACTGCCGGGTTCGGCGGAGTTTTTCCTGAACAGGCCCATCGCGTTCTCCTTTTCGAACGTAAAGGGTTTGATTTAAATGATACTGATTCTTCGGCATATTGTCAACCGTATTCTTTCGTCGTGTGGGGTGTTTTGTGTTTTTTCAATCCGCAATCCGAAATTCGCAATCCGAAATGCTTCTCCGCCCTGCGCTCCGCGCTCAGCGCTTTGCGTCTTTTAGACTTACGAATTACGATTCACGCATTACGGTCTTTTTCAATCCGCAATTCGCCATTCGAAATCCGAAATGTCATTTTCGCTTGACTTTCGCAAATATTTTCATTATATAGATCATTATTGC
>DSAB01000010.1 GCA_011388275.1 bacterium
AAAAGAAAAAAGACAATCATAAAACCAAATAAGGGGACGGTAAAATGGATCTGCTTTATAACGGCCATGAGGCCCGGCGATTGCAGGCCCAGGTTGACAAGAACAGGCTGGATAAACTGAACCAGCAGCATCATGATTACTCCCACTACAAACAGCTGGGTAAGTCCCAGGGCACTGATGCCGATCATCTTGCCCAGAAGCAGATCCCGGGGGCGTATGGACGCGATGATGGTTTCCGTGATGCGCTGAGTCTTTTCTTCTACCACACTGCGCATCAGTGTCTGGCCGTAGCCCATCATCAGCAGAAGCATCATGTAGGTGAGGATATAGGCCAGAATAAAGCTGGAGGCCGCATTCTTTTCAATCTCCCCCTTGTCCGTAATCTGACGGCTTATCAAACGGACCCGGCTTCGGGACATCTCCTGCCGGATACGGTCGGCCGGCAATCCCTGGTTTTCCAGTCTTAAATTGCCCACGATATAGGACAGGACACCGGAAAA
The DNA here is from genome assembly GCA_011388275.1 of bacterium. Taxonomy (GTDB): domain Bacteria; phylum Zhuqueibacterota; class QNDG01; order QNDG01; family DSAB01; genus DSAB01. The sequence continues at coordinate 501 of DSAB01000010.1, forward strand.
ATCGCCCTGTTCTTCGAAGTCACTCACATTTCGGGCAGAGTAGATGACTTCCCGGGTTTCCAAAATATCGGGTGGGATCACCAAATAGCCGTCAAGCTTTTTGTCCCGCACCTGATTTTGTAAGTTCGCCAGAAGAGAGTCGAGGGGAATCCTCATTTCAGTTAATATCATGCGGTGTTTGGGCTCCCCGTTGGACAGGGTATCGTCCAACATATTTTGAAAAGTCTGGCCGATTACTCCACTTTGGTCGACCAGTGCGTATGTTTTAGTCGATGGCTTGAACAGCACCATGAAGATAAAAACACCGCCCAGGATCAGACCTACGATGAGGGGAAAAAGCAGGGTTCCGATGATAAAACCTTTGGTTTTGGCCCGGGTGATATATTCACGGCGAATGACGGCTGTCATTTTTTTATTCATGCGGTTTTATCCTTCCTGCTCTTCATGGTTTCTATGAAAATATCATTTAAGGACGGTTCCTTGATCTCAAACTTGCGAACCGCGACGTTTTTCGCAGCAGCCTTCAGAATTTGCTGGGGATCGGCCGATTTATCCATGACAATTTCAGACGCCCGGCCGTAATGGTTCACGCGTATGATTCCGGGTATTTTTTGAAGGAACGCATCGTCTCCGTCAAATTCCATGATGATGTTCTTTCTTCCGAAACGATTCTTGACTTCACTCAATTTGCCGGAGAGAACATCCCGGCCGTGATTGATGAGTAATATATCATCACAGAGCTTCTCTGCGTTATCCATCAAATGGGTTGAGAAGATGATGCTTGTTCCCCGTTTCTTCTGTTCCAAAAGGATATCTTTGATAATCTGAGTGTTTACGGGATCCAGGCCCATAAACGGTTCATCCAGAATCAGCAGTTTTGGATCGTGGATGACGGTTCCGATGAACAGGAGTTTCTGCTGCATTCCTTTGGACAATTCTTCCAGTTTCTTGTTTTTCCAGTCCAGGAGATCCAGACGTTCGAGCCAGGAATCGATACGGGGGCGCGCGTCACTTCTTGAGAGTCCTTTCAAACTGCAGAGGAAAAACAGGATGTCTCCGACTTTCATTTTTCGGTACAGTCCCCGTTCTTCCGGCAGGTAGCCGATGAGATTGGTGGTTTCAACCGGATCGGTTTTTTCCAGAACCGACACTTTCCCTTCATCGGGAATAATGATGTGCATGATCATGCGGATAGTGGTGGTTTTCCCCGCGCCGTTGGGGCCCAAAAGACCAAATACCCGGCCTTCCTGAATGGAAAAAGAGAGTCTGTCGACAGCAAGAAGCGCGGAGAAGCGTTTGGTGACGGACTGGACTTCGAGTACGTTCATTGGAACCCTTTCTATCGTCGATGACCGGGGAAACCAACCATTTTTAATAGGTTTTTTTCATTTATGTCAATACGAAAAAAACAAAGGCAGGTTTCCAAATAAAAACAATGTGTGCGAGTATACCGTATGCCGAATTATCGGACCGGGTAGGAATACTCTTGATTCTTTATGAAGAAATCCGTACCATTTAAACAGTTTTTTCGTATCAAAATGGACAGGACTTTTTCCCTCTCCATATACCTATGAGTTTGCCATGAAAAAAACCTTGCTTTATAGTATATTGATCGGGCTGTCCTTTTTTACCTGCACCAGAGACAACCCCTGGCTGGGAACCTATATGCTGCAGCCCGGCGAGTCTCAAAAGGATGCTTTCGACATGTACCGGAGCATGGGTGTTCCATGGCCGCAGATCGTATTCCGCGATGACGGCACGTTTCTTCTCATCAAGGAGGATGGATACGGCCACGGTGTTTATCAGGTGAAAAAAGAGAACCTGAATCTGAAACTGGTCTATTTTGGCGGCAAACAGGTAACAGGAAACGACGCGGAGACCGTTACCGGGGTTTTCGAAAACCGATACCGGGTTTTTTGCATGAACAGCCTGGACAGCAGCCGGTTTGTCAGGCAGTGAATTTTCCGCTTCGGCGGAACCTTCCTCTCTGCACGCGCAAATTTTTTAGCCAAAAGAATCATCAAGAAGGACCCTCTTTGGAACAACATACCGTACTGAGTGACAATCGAATCGGCCGGCTTCTGTTTCGCCTGTCTTTACCGGCCACCATCGGCATGCTGGTCATGTCTTTATATAATGTGGTGGATACCATTTTCATCGGGTGGGGGGTCGGCACCGCCGGAATCGCCGGTGTGGCCCTGGCCTTTCCCATTCAGATGATCGTGGGCGCCCTGGGTCAGATGATCGGCATCGGGGGCGCCTCGCTTTTATCCCGGAGTCTGGGTGAAGGCAATATGGAGAAAGCCCGAAAGACTCTGGGAAACGTCATGGTCTCTGTGTTGAGTGTGGGCGCTGTCATCACGGTTGTCGGGTATTGGAAGCTGGATGATATGCTGCGGCTTTTCGGGTCCACGGACACGCTTCTTCCCTATGCACGCGAATACCTTTCCATTGTACTGGCAGGCGTGATATTCCACAGTGTGGCCATGTCCCTGGTTCCGTCATCAGTATCAACTGTCGCCGGCGTTTCCACAGGGCCGGCCTGACCCGGAATACACGGAAACCCGGTAAACCCGGCAGGGACCGGGAAACCGGCAGCCTCTCTATTGACCGGCCCGTCTTTTTTCGAATCCTGTTCTGGCCAGGGCTGTCACGCAAATGCCTCCCAAAATCATCAACGCCGAAAGAATCAGGCGGCCTGAGATGATTTCCCGGTTGAAGAAGACGCCTCCCAGCGCCGCGATCACGGGTACCATCAGCTGAACCACGGCGGCCTGAGCCGCCGAAAGGCCTCTCAATGCACGGTACCAGAGGGTGTAGCCCAGGCCGGAAGTGACGGCTCCTGAAATAATTGCGAGAAGCACGCCTCTTCGAGTGATGAACAGAGGATTTGTCAAAAGAAAAAGCATCAAAACCAGCGGCAGCGTTCGAATGAAATTCGCGGCGGTGTCCGTCATGGGACTCTCAGAAGCGCGGCCCCCGAGCGTATAGAATCCCCAGGCCGCGCCGGCTGCGGACATCAGAATAAATCCTTTCAAAGAGGGGGCGGTGACGCCGGGAAGAACCAGAAACACAAATCCCAGAAAGGCCGCCAGGGCCCCCAGCCATTCGGCAGCGGCCATTCTGTTTCCCGAAACTCTGTAGACCAGAAGAATGGTAATCTGGACGGCACCGAAAAGGATCAGGGCGCCGGTACCCGTATTCAGCGTCATATAGGCATAGGAAAAGGATGCCGCGTACAGAAAGAGCATGCAGGCCGAGAACCAGCTTCCGCAATGTAAAGTCATTTTCAGACGGCCCCTGATCGCAAGCAGAAACCCGAGCACGAGGGCTGCGGAAAGCAGCCGGATGACCGTGAAGGCGGCGGCATCGATGGTCTCCCGGCCCAAAGCCAGGCGGCAGAGAACGGAGTTGGCGGCAAAGGCCGTGAGTGTAAAGGCCGTGAGCAGCACCGTTTGAAAGGGTTTCGAAGATGGGTTTAAGTATTTCTCCATGGACATGTTGCGCCTTTTTGGACTACGGGATTTTTGCCCGGTGCGGGGATCGAATGGTTAAAAATATGCCGCGGCCAGGGCGATCAGCGTCTGGCCGCAGTAGTAAAAAGCCAGACTGACACGATCGTATTTCAGGGGCCGCCAGAAACGATTGGCCGCCAGAACCATGTCTGAAACATAAAACAGCAGGGCGCCGGATAGAATCATTCCACCCTGAAGCCGGCTGAAGTGAGGGCTGAACAGAGTCGAGAACGCTCGAACGACCATCAGGGAGATGATCATCATATAGATTATAACGGGCCCTTTCATTTTTTCCAGCCGGTTCCGGATGAGCCGGTAAAACAAAACGCCGGTCATTGCCAGTATCAACAGGGCGGCGCCCTCCCATTCAGACAAGGGAGAGAGGCGGGTGAATGTGACGGCATAGGCGATGTGGGCCAGCAGGAAGAGGACCAGGCCGGCCGAAAAGGCCTTGCGGCTGTCGAACATCAGGGCGATGTCGCCGCCCAGTGACAGGACGAGGCCCAGAAGAACACCCCCAAAAAAAGCGGGCACGGGATTGGAAAACCGGGATAATCCCAGGATCAGCATGACCAGCAGGGTCGCTGCAGGTTTTAAAATATAAACCGCTTTTCTTCGTTTCCGAAGCCGGGCGACGATCAGGAAAAACACGGTAATGACCAATACCGGAACAGGATAGAGGGAGGGATTCATGATTTTCTTTCCATCAGACAGAGGTCACATGCATTTCAAAGGCCGGGCGGCAGGTATGGATCTTTCCCGCCGGACAATTTGTTCCGAATGACTGTTTCGGGATAACTCAGCAGAAACATCAAATCACGGCTGATCTCATCAAGGAGACGGTCGTTCAGCTTCCCGGATTTCTCGAGTTCGTCCTTTTTCTCTTTCAGAGCCAGATAACGGATCAGGGTCTTTTCTTCTCTGAAATAAAGTATGGACCATTTTCCGCGTGTGAATTCCGGGGACTGCAGTTTGGTAACGAGCAGAGATTTCTCCAGATAGGAATAAATTTCGAATTCCCGGACGATCTCATCGGATAAGGGGCCGATCGTCTCATGGTCCTCAGGCAGCAGGGGCGGGCTCAGGGCCAGGGTTTTCACTCCGCAGGCGACCATCTCCGCAAAACAGTTGATCATGCCGAGAATAAAGGAATTTCTGTCGATTTCCATTTGAATGATTGTCCCCGTTTTTTTTGAAAAGGGCCTGAAAATTAATTTTCAGGATGATTCACCCCATTGCAGAGCCAGGGCCGCGTAAAAGGCCATGGCCTGAATCACCTCTTCGACGGTAACGGATTCATTGGGCGCGTGGGCCTCCTCTTCCCGTCCCGGACCGAAACCGATGGTAGGGATGTCATAGATTCCTTTCGTGGTTACGCCGTTGGTGGAGAATTTCCAGGCTCCGATCTCCGGTTTTTCCCCGAACAGGTTCTGATAAGTATTCACGGCATTGCGAACCAGGGAATGGGAGGGATCCATGAGCCACATAGGTACGGAAGCCTTTTCACGGACAGTATATTCCGTGTAACTGGTGACCGTGTATTCGGGAATGCCAAGGTCATAACGGTTTTTGGAAACCGAGGGCAGATGCCGGATCTCTTCAAGACAGGAGTCTTCGTTCTCTCCCCGGGTTATTCGCCTGTCTATATGGAGAGTGGCACTGTCGGGCACCGCGCAAAGCGAAGGCGCGGAGGATCGGATATTCGTGACGGCAATGCTTCCCTTTCCCAGGGGAGAATCGCCTCTGAATTGACTGTTAAGATTTTCGATTTCCTGAAGCACCGGGGAGCAGAGATAAATGGCGTTCTCCCCCAGTTCCGGGCTGGATCCGTGGCTGGACACGCCGTGAATCGTCAGTTTCATCTCCATGCGGCCGCGCTGGCCGATACGGACGGCCATATTGGAGGGTTCCGTAAGAATAACAGCCTCGGGCCGGAGCCGGTCCTCTTCGATGATTTTTTTCCAGCTCAGGCCTTCATGATCCTCTTCCAGGATGGACGCTGCGACAATGACGGACACATCGGGTGGCAGCCCCGCGTTCTTGAGAAGACGTCCGGCCATAACTGCGGCGGCCAGTCCGCCTTTCTGATCCGATGCGCCCCTTCCGAATACGGTTCCGTCATGGTATTCCCCCTGAAAGGGATCGCATCGCCAGTTATCGAGGCTGCCGGGCGCCACGGTATCGCAGTGGCCGTCAAAAACCAGGATTCGTTTTCCTGAACCGATTTGCCCGAACAGATTGCCCATGGAATCGACCCAGACGCGGTCATATTTGAGCCTTTCCATCTCCCGTTTGATACGTTGAATGACGCGCTCTTCGTCTCCGCTGACCGATGGAATAGCGATCAGGTCTCTAAGAAAGCAAACAGTTTGATCCTGAAGGTTTCGAGCGGCTTCGAGCAAATTCGGATTTCCGGCCATAGGGAAACTCTACTTGCCGTGATGGCTGCTGATCGTCATTTAAAAAATAGAAAAGGACGGGGCGAAAAGCAAGCGGAAACTAACGTGCGGGGTTCCATTGCATAATTTCCGGAAATAAAATTTCAATTTCCGTGTTACATAGGTTGAGCGGTACGGTTTGTATTGGCACTGCATTCAAGAAGAAAACGGGTTGTCGAATTCTGACAGGAGGGAAGCAACCGATGAACAAATGGCATTTTATTGTATTGCTGATGGCTTGGATCGCTGTTTTCGGGTCTTCGTCCGGTTCATTGCCCCAGGTCTCTCAGAATCCGACGGTCATTACCTCCGGATGGACCCGTTCCGGTCCGGAGGAGCAGGGCCTGAATCCGAAGCTCCTGAACAAGGCGTTTCAGGAAGCGGCGAAAAACCCCTATATTTACAGCCTTCTGGTCGTTAAAAACGGTTATCTGGTCAGGGAATCCTATTTCAACGGCAGCGATGTCAGCGCGTGGGACCTCGTTTATTCCGTAACAAAGAGTGTGACGTCCGCTCTGGTTGGTATCGCCATCGAAGAGGGATATATCGACAGCGTCGATCAGAGGATTATCGACTATTTTCCCGAACACGACACCCCTGAGCTCGATTCCGAAAAAAGAAAGATTACCATTCGGCATCTACTGACCATGCAGAGCGGAATCGATACGGACGACAATCTCGGCGAGATCATGAGCCGGGCTCCGGATATGGCAGCCGCGATCATGGAATCGGATCTCTGTTTTGTGCCGGGTACGGATTTCCTGTATTCTTCCTACGGAACCCATCTTTTGTCTGTCATCATTACACGGGCAACGGGAACGACAACCCGGGAATACGCCCGGGAGAAACTTTTTACCCCCCTGGGAATCCGGTCGTTTTTCTGGGAAACAGACCCGAACGGAATCGCCTTCGGCGGAGGCCGGCTGCATCTTGCGGCGAGGGATATGGCCCGTTTCGGACAGCTCTATCTGCAGCGGGGACTGTGGAAGCGGCGCCAGGTGATCCCTGCCGGCTGGATCGATCAGTCTCTCAGAAACCATCGTTCCTTTCAGGACGAATGGGGCGGCATGAAGGATGCGGGATACGGATTTTGCTGGTGGACGGGCCGTATTCATGATCACAAGGCCTATGCGGCCTGGGGACACGGAGGTCAGTGGATCTGGCTTTTCCCCGAACAGAATCTGATGGTTGTGTCCACCATGAACGCGTATATCGGTGATGGTGTGAAACCAACGCAGTTTATGCCTTCTTTATTGAGCCGTTTTCTGCTTCCGGCTTTGGGCAAATCCAAATAAAAACTGTTTCCAGAGGCGTTTGGCAGAATCACGTCCCTTCAGGGGGTTCATGCCGAATAGACAATAAGGCCGTCGATATACCGGAAATGGCGATCCTTTGAATACAGGGCCAGGCCGTTCTGCATGGCCACGGCCGCAATCCAGATGTCGTTGGCGGGAATGGGTTTTCCTTTAACGCGAAGGCCGTGATAAATGTGGGAAAAAAATTCGGATGTCTCCATATTGTGTTCATACACATGGACACGGGGATTATTCAGAAAGGCTTCCAGTTCCATAAGGTTCTCTTTTTCCCGCCCGCCCAGGCGAAATCCGCTGTACAGCTCCGCAAGCACACTGACATCCACGCCGATATGATTCGCCTTTCGAAACGCCTCAACCGCCTCCGGATCGTTTCGCTTGAAAGCGACATAGATATTGGTATCCATCAGCAGGCGTCTCAATCCCACATCTCCTCATCGATCGTTTCAAATCCTTCAAGGTGCTTCATAAAGACGATTTCCTCCTCAACCGTCCAGGTCCCGGCCAGTGAATCCAGATCCGTGTATTCGGGAAACAGGTTCTTTTTCGTCAAGCCGACTCCTTCTTTCAGCAATTTGATCACGGTCTGGTTCATGCTTTCCTGCTTTTTACGGGATTTTTCTCTGATGGCATCGGCAAGTTCCTCATCGATTCCCCGAATGGTGATGGTTTTCATATCGCCCCCTGCGCATACATGCGGTGACTATATTATGCCTGCAATATATGCATTCATACAGAAAAAAGCAAGCGCTATTGGTTCTTTTGCTTTTCTTTTTCGATATTGGATTTTCTTTGGTGTTTGGGATTTGATGCCTGGAATTTTTCATGGATGGATGCGGTTGTGTCAATATTTGAAAGGAGCGCTTCGCGAACCGCTCCTGTCGCGCTCTGAGGGCGAATGCGTTGAGATGTTTGGCTGTGCAAACGTGGAGACGTTGCATTGCAACGCCTCCACGTTTGCACCTGTGCCCTTCCCTCCCTTAATCCGTCCGGTAAATATACTGATTATCGGCTCTCAGCAGGTACACTGTACTCAAGCCATCCGTCAGACGCACCACGGCCGTCACAAGTACATCGGGTCCGAATTTGGGGCCGTTGCGGGCTATGCGGACCAGCCGGAAGGGGTCCTCATCTTCCGGGGGTGGCGCTTCTTCATCGATCCAGGTGGACCAGATCTCGCCTTCGCAGACGACCCAGGCTGCATCGGCCTGCAGGCCGAAAGGCAGATCGGTGGAATCAACGGTCATGACGGTGAAAATGGCGATCAACGGCTTGCCGTCCGGAGGAGATACAGGCATAAAATCCCGCCACATACAGGTTGTCAGG
>DSAB01000137.1 GCA_011388275.1 bacterium
TTTCCGGATGGACGATTTCGATGTAATCGATTCGAATCCGGTCCCGGCTTCGAATCAGATCTTCCATGGCGCTTTTGATCCTGGCCGCCTCCTTCTCGCCCTGATCAATCATCGCTTCGGCCAGACTCAGCGACTCGTTCAGCACCCGGGCCTGTTTTCGTTCTTCCGCATCGAGATAACGGTTCCGTGAGCTCATGGCCAGGCCGTCGCTTTCGCGCACGATGGGCCCGAGAACGATCTTCAGATCGAAGTTCAGATCCCGCGCCATTCGTTCGATCACCCGGGCCTGCTGATAATCCTTCTCGCCGAACACGGCGATATGGGGTTTGACGGCCAGAAACAGCTTGGCGCACACCGTGGCCACCCCCCTGAAATGCCCCGGCCTCGACGCCCCGCACAGCCCCTGTGTCAGGTTTTCCACGGTCACCCAGGTTTGATACTGCTCCGGATACATGGCCCCGGCTTCGGGAAAGAAGAGAAGATCCGCTCCGGCCTGCAGACAGAGTTTTTCGTCCCTCTCAAAATCGCGCGGATACCGTTCCAGATCCTCTTCGGGGCCGAACTGGAACGGGTTCACGAAAATGGACACAATCACCGTGTCGGCCCGAGTCTTTGCCAGCCGGATCAGACTCAGATGACCCTCATGCAGAAAGCCCATGGTGGGCACGAAACCAATGGTTTTTCCCCTTCGGCGAAGGGAGTCGGCCGTTGACTGCATTCGCTCGATCGTGCGGATCACAGGAAGCGGTTTCATGCGATTCCCCCTGATGAATTCCAAATGTCAACGCTCTTCACGGGGCCGGGTCACGACCACCAGCTTCTGCACTCCGGCCAGTCTGGCCGTGTCCATGGCTTCCACCACCAGCCCGTAGCGCACGGCTTCATCGGCCTTGAGCATCAGGCCTTCCTCGCCCAGGTTTTTGATCAGCGGTTTGAGCCGGTCTTTGAGATTCTCGAGGGTAACGGGATCATCGTTGAGATACATGGCCCCATCCGCGGTAATGCTCAGAACAACCCCCTCCACCCGAACCGGAGGCTGCCCGGACGTCTCCGGCAGATCGAGTTTCATGCCCGGCTGTTCGATGAACGTCGATGAAACAATAAAAAAGATCAGCAGCAAAAAGAGCACATCCACGAGAGACGTGATATTGATGATGACCCGTTTCTTCTTTTTTTCCCTGAACTGCATGGATGTCTATCCCTTGATCACGGCCAGGGGCTTCATTCGGACCACTTTCTTCGAAATGCCCGCGCCGTGAACGATTTCCACCACTTCATGAATGTCTTTATACGCTTCCGGGGCCTCTTCGGCCAGGGTTTTCCGGCTTCGGCTGAGCACCAGAATGCCTTTTCGGGCCAGTTCCTCATCGATCCGCCGGCCCTGTGCCGCACGCTGGGCCGCATGGCGGCTGAGAACCCGGCCCGCGCCGTGGCAGGTGGATCCAAAGGTCTCCTTCATGGCCGCCGAAGTTCCCCTGAGCACATAGGATGCGGTGCCCATGTCTCCTGGAATCAGTACCGGCTGCCCGATCGACCGGTAAACTTCGGGAATCTCCGGGCGGCCGGGTCCGAAAGCGCGGGTCGCCCCTTTTCGATGGACCAGGACCCGCCGGGTTTCATTTCCGGTTTCATGGGTTTCGAATTTGGCGATATTGTGCGCCACATCGTAGATCATGTCCAGACCGAGCCGTTCGGCCGAATCCTGGAAAACCTGTTCAAAACTCTCCCGAACGCAGTGCAGAATGATCTGGCGGTTGGTCCAGGCATAGTTGGCGGCCGCGGCCATGGCCGCCAGATACCGGCGGCCCTCGGCCGATTCCACGGGCGCGCAGGCCAGCTGCCTGTCCGGAACCTCGATTTGATACCGGGTCATGGCCTTCATCATGACGCCGACATGATCGTCACAGACCTGATACCCCAGACCCCGTGAACCCGTATGAATCATGAGTGTGATCATTCCCTGCCGCAGTCCGTACGCCCTGGCCGCTTCGAAGTCGTACACGGCATCCACGACCTGTATTTCGATAAAGTGGTTTCCGGCCCCCAGAGTGCCCAGCTGCGGTTTTCCCCGCTCCAGGGCTCTCGAAGACAGGGCGTCCGCGTCGGCCCCCTCCATGCACCCTCCGTCTTCGGTGCGCTCGAGGTCACGAGCGCATCCGAATCCCTGTTCCACCGCCCACTTTGATCCCCGTGTGAGCACTTTTTTCAGGGACCTGGAGTCCAGCTTGAGTTTTCCCGAAGAACCGACTCCGCTCGGTATGTTCGCATAGAGCCTTTCCGTGAGGATTTTCAGACGGGAACGCAGCGCATCCTCATCCAGATCGGTACGCATCAGCCGCACGCCGCAATTGATGTCATATCCCACGCCGCCGGGAGAGACCACACCTTCGCGAATATCCATGGCGGCCACACCCCCGATGGGAAAGCCGTATCCCCAGTGAATATCGGGCATGGCCATGGAAGGACCGGCCAGGCCGGGCAGATGGGCGACATGGACCACCTGCTGCAGGGCCTGATCCGCCCTGACCCGGCTGATCAGAGTCTCATCGGCGAAAATAAGACCTTCCACGCGCATCGAACCCAAAAACCGGGGAATGCGCCAGCGAAACGCGTCGATTCGTTCCAGCGGTCCTTTCCAGATCTGACTCATCGGTCTCCTTGCCTTTTATCGATTCTTCGGCCGCTCTATCCCGCGTTCAGTATGTTCACAATGAGCGGAACCAGGCCGTCGGTCACACCGAACGGGACCGGAGTAAAGGACAGAATAAAAATTGCCATCACGGCCCATCCCAGTACTTTACGGAGGCCGTCCAGGGGCAGAGCATCGTTGACGGTCGGCGGGTGTCTTCGAATGACCAGAAGAAGAATCACCGGAAGAATCCATCCCACATAGAAGAACAGGAAGATCGTGAAAAACGCCGCATAAAAAACCCCGGCTACCCAGCGGCTCCGTTTTCCAAAAAGAGCGTAGACCACATGGCCGCCATCGAGCTGACCGACCGGAATGAGATTTATGGCGGTGACCAGCAGGCCCACCCATCCGGCAAAAGCCAGAGGATGCAGGAAAATGTCATGCCCTTGAGGCAGGGGGCCCAGGGCCGCGCGCGCGATTAATTTGAAGAGAAGGGAATCGCCCAGAGGCAGGGTCGTGCCGGCCAGATCGGCGGTCTGATGAATGGAAGAGAGTCTCAATCCGACATAGACGGCCGGAATGATCATGGCCAGTCCGGCCAGGGGCCCGGCAGTGCCCACATCGAACAGGGCGCGCCGGTCGGGAACGCGGCCTTCCATTTTGATGACCGCACCCATGGTGCCGAACGGAGGCAGCGGAACGGGAATGAAATAGGGCAGGGATGCGGGGATTCCGTGTTTACGCGCCATGAGGAAATGACCCATCTCATGAGTCAGCAGAATGGTCATAATGCCTCCCGAATACCACAGGGCGCCCGTGACACCGTCGCCCAGTCCCACAAAAAAAGTGGACAGAACCGTCAGGATAAAGAGCCCCGCATGCAGCCAGAGCTTTCGACGGGTTCTTCGCTTCATCTGTTCACCGATGACCCGGTTGACCCAGGTATAGGCGTCGATGTCTCCGTTGTTCATTCGATCATCACTCCGTGAAACGTACGTGAACCGCGCCGCCCGTTCGAATCCCCAGCGTGTTTGCGGCATGGCCCTGATTCACCGCGATCTCCAGACAGCCGCTGCTGCCGATCAGTGCCATGAGTGTGCCGGGCGGTTCGTCGGAGTAGGTGACGGACACACGCTGAATACTCCTTGAACGAACCCGTATCTCGGCGGGTTCCTCGGAAATCAGCGACGCCTCCAGATTGGTGACCGCGTTCCCGAATGAATCGATAAATACGATCTCCCCTTCCAGACTTTCACGGTGCCGGACCGGAAGAGCCACGCGTCCCCGGATCTCCGGTTCCGCGGGTTCTCCCAGTTCATCCAGGGTCTTTCCCATGGCCAGATGAGCCGCCAGCGGGGCGAAAATATCGCGTCCGTGAAACGTAGGGCACACCGGGGAACGGCAGAACTCCCGCCGGTTCAGATGCATCACCCGGGCGGACGCGTCGCCGTGAAAGAGGTACTTCAGCACGCCGTTGTCCGGCGCCAGATAGTATTGTCCCCGGGACTCTACACCCAGAACACGGCGGGATCCGCCCACTCCCGGGTCCACCACCACGGTATGCACCGTACCCGCCGGATAATACGGAGCGGATTCTTTGAGCACCCACGCGGCGTAATCCACATCGCCGGCCGGAATCTCATGCGAAATATCCTCCAGACGAACACCGGGAAGCATGCCGAGAATCACGCCTCTCATGGCCGCCGCGTAGGGACTGCCGCGGCCGAAATCCGTGAGCAGTGTAATGATCAACGGGCCTCCCTCGGGTTATGCATTCAAGATACGGATTATCATTCCGGTTTTCAAGCCCGGACACGAAAAAAACCGCCGGTTTTCAAATCCGGCGGCCTAAAAACCATCCCTGTCCGTACAAAAGGGCCGAAGCCGTCAAACCGCCTAACGGATCAGGGTCACCTTGCGCAGGGATCTGAAACGTCCCGCCTGCATGCGGATCAGATACACGCCGCTCGAAACCGGCCGGCCCAGAGCGTCCTTGCCGTCCCATTGAGCCGTATACACACCCGGCGTTTTCCGGCCGCTGACCAGCGTACAAAGTTCCTGCCCCAGCAGGGTGTAGACCTTGACGCTCACCTCGGCCAGAACCGGAACCTGATATTCCAGCCGGGTAACGGGATTGAAGGGATTGGGATAGGCGCCGGACAGGGCAAAGGATGTCGGCGCGGTGTTCGCGCCCTCGGCGCACACGGATCCGCTCATTCGGCATCCGCCGCCCGCATCGATCTCCTCCACCCGGTACCACCAGGTTTTCTCCGCCCCGGCGTGCTCATCCAGATAGGCGTACCGGTGCAATCCCGGCTGCTGCACGGCGGGAATCATCGTGGAATTCAGCCGTTCGTAGACACCGTTTTCCGAAAAGCTGCGCCGCACATGGTAACCGGCCACGGCCGGATCGGCCTCCGCGCTCCAGATCAGCCAAATGCCGTCCGCCGATGGTTCGGCCTGAACATCCGGCAGCCATACGGGGGTTGCGGAGCTGTCCGTGCTGTCGAGCCAGGCGGCAACCGCAATCACGTCTCCGTCTCCGTCCGAAAAGCCCGAGTTGATTTCATCCCAGCGGACGCCCTTGCTCTCGCCTTTTAATTCCCAGACCACGGTGCACACGGTTTCCCAGACATTCAGACCGGGCTGCCAGACCATGGTCTTTTTGTAGTATTCCAGTTTCACCTGCAGCCGGTTGGTATTGATTTTGGCTTCGATATGATAATCACCGGGGTTGTTTTCGATTTCGGGCTCGATGTTCTCCAGGGCCGGTCCGGCGGCGAATGTGCCGGTGTCGCAGAGAAAATAAAAATCGCTGTTTCCCAGACCGCCGATCCTTCGGTATCCCGTGTCCCAGTCATCCAGACGGCGGATCAGGATATCGAAGCGGAAATATCCGCTCTCCGTGCGTGGATTGTAAATGCACACGTCCATGGTTTCGCTACGCAGACCGGCCATACCGAGAAGAATGAAAAAAACAGGCAGCATGAACCGTTTCATGGTTCCCCCATAAAAACCCGGCACTTTGATGCCGCAATCACAATTGAAAACAGATACGCAATTTCCATGCCTCCCGATTGCATCGGTCCCGGTTCTTTCGGTAAAGGACGATTCCGAATCGAACCGCTCTGCAGATACCGCATAATATATAAAATTTCCTTGTTTTATGCAACTGCCGGATCATCGGCCGAATGCCCGGTATGCCGGAGAAGCGAAAAGCGGCCCTGCGTAAAAAAACCTATCGGACCGAATGAAGTGTGCGGATTTTGTGCATTGGAGCAAAACGGTCCGAATCACAAACCGGGATGCGAAGGGTATGCGGCGAACCGTCTTTCGGCGTGCTTCGGCATCGATGAACATGCTGAAAAGCCTATTCGAAGACCTCAGGCACTTTTGAGGCCGCGCTTCGGTTGAAAAAAGTGACATGGGAGTCTTTCACGGTCACGATTCCCGACAGATTGCAGTCGGCGGCCGAATACCCGAGGCTGTCCCGCTGTTCCATGACCAGATTCCAGTCCGCCATGGTCACGTATCCGGACCGGTCGCCGTCTCCGGCGAACATGGCCCGGATTCCGGGTTCGATCTCTCTGGCCGCGTCCGCCCCCCCGTAATACGCGTCCGCGGAACCCGTAAAATCATAGGAGTGCACCGCAAGGGACGACAGAAACAGGGCGCCGGCGGACATCACGGCCAGATGATTCCGGTGCGCTGCCACCAGATAATACTCGCCGTCCGGGACGGACAGAAAAAGGGTGTCCGAACCGCTCTCTGTGCCCACGATGACGCCGTCCTTTCTCAGGAAACAGCTCACGGAATGCACGGCCGCGCCGTCCGCCCGGGATCGGAGCTGTACGAGAATCCAGTCGGTGACGTCTTCGGGTATCTCCGTTACGGTCAGGGGATCTTCGGAATAGGGGGACTGCAGGGGGATCAGACTCCGCTCGTTCAGAAAGATGCTCATCGCTCCGTCATTCATCATCCACGGTCCTTCCAGAAAGACTTTGACCGTCAGCCGGACTCGGGAAGCCTTCCACACATCCAGCTTGCCGTGTCCCCACACCGCGTTGGGCACGGGTCCAGTGTACGCGTCCTGACGCGCCCGGTCCTTAAGGGCCTGATAGAGAGTCGCCGGGCTCCAGTCCGGATTGCGCTCCAGGAGCAGAGCCGCGGCTCCGGCGGTCAGGGGGCAGGCCATGCTGGTTCCCTGCATCACATAATAATCCGCGTCTCCGCCCGGGCTTCCGTCGCTGTCGATAGACAGGGCGTTTAACGATCCGGCCGTGTCCCGGTCGCGCAGGGAGATGACCGCGCTGCCCGGAGCCGCGATATCCGGCTTTTGAGCTCCGTCGACCCGCGGTCCGCGGCTGGAAAAGGAGCAGATATCGTCGGCAACCTGTCCGTAGGTCCAGGACGAACCGCTGTAATCGGTCCACACATCCCGGTGGGTCCAGGCGGCCACGGACATGGCCCTGTCGGCCGTGGAGGGGCAGCTTACCGTGTAATTCGGATCGGCGCTTGCGAACCGGACTTTGTTGTTTCCCTGGTACTCATACAGATGAAAAAACCGGTCCTGATCCGAGCCATTTTCCACCTTGAGATAGTATACTCCGTCTCCCGGATCCAGATACTCATTGTAATAGGAGATCTGGGATTCCGTGCCCCGTGTGCTCTCCGTTGTGATGAGATGGGTAATGTCCGTGATCTCGCTGTATTCAGCGTCGAAATACCGAAGATTCAGCGGATTCCGGTCCGGCCCGTCAAACCAGACCAGATTGAACTGAAGAATCGTGTCGTCTTCTTCAGCGCCGGTCACATCCACGCGGATAAAATCCGATTCGCCGCCCGCGGCCGCGGTTCCCGAAAAGTGCCGCTGTTTCGAGGCCTCGTTGCCGGCCGAGATGAATACCGCGACCCCCTGCTCCACGCACCAGTCGACTTTCTGCTCCACACTCTCGCTGCCGTCATGATAATCATACCATCCCCCGTAGCTGAGCGTGATGATGTCCGCGCCGTACACATCCACCGCGTCGCCCAGCGCGCCGATCATGGCCGCCGAAGAGGCGCTGGCCGTGACGTCGTTTCCGATTTTCAGAAAGATCAGATCCGCGGCAGGGGCCATGCCCTGATACGCCCCTCCGCCGTTTCCCGTATTGCCCGCGGAGAGAACGCCCCGGCCCAGTACGGATCCGGCCACATGGGTGCCGTGACCGGTTACCCGGTTTTCCACATCGTCATCCAGGACCGGGTATTCGGAATAGTCTTTTTTCTCAAAAGAGGCAGGCCAGTCGCTCAGGGCCGGTTCCGAGTCGATACCCGAATCCAGAACCGCCATTCTCACGCCGCCGCCGGTCCAGCCCGCGGACCACACCGAATCGGCCTGAACGGCCCGGGCCGCCGTATTGTTCACAGGAGAACAGAATTTGGAGGCCGTGTCCACGCGCCGAACGAAATCTTCAGAGAGCGCCTGAAGCCAGACCGGGGCAGGCAGGCGGGCCAGAAAGAATCCATAGGGATGGCCCGGTCCGGGCGGGGTCCAGGTTCGAGGGTAAGGATCGACGCCCAAATCCTGAAGCCGGCCCAGCTCCGTGTCTTCGGGTTCCTGTTCCGTGTAAAAAAGAACCAGAGGCCCCTTGTGTGCTTGCGTTTTGGCGAAAGCCGGATCACGCAGATATCGGCTGATCTCCAGCTGCAGCCGTCCGCTCCCCATCTTTGGCGCGACCGGCGCGGGCACAGAGATCATCTCGCGGGAACGCAGGGGCCTTAAAGGACGGGCTCCCTGAAGTCCGGACAGGACCAGAAAAGACAAAAAAAGCACATTTGCCGTCAATCTGCTGAAACAAGGCACCGCGGCATCCCTCCGTTTGGATTGATGATCCATCCAAATAAACTCGGCACGAAGAATTTAAGGCAAAATTCAGACCAAATCGAAGCCGCCGTCCCGGACGGGAGGCATGTTTTTCTAAATGCTTGTTTTATTGTGGGTTGAGAAAATAGTATTTTCCTGAATAACTATGGATTTCGAGCTGCCGCCGTTCTTCACGGATTCCATTCTGTTGGGAAACCGGCATTTTTTGCAGGGTTTGTGACCAATCCCTGAAGAACGAAA
>DSAB01000060.1 GCA_011388275.1 bacterium
ACGGCTTCTTTTGGGTGGTTTGATCTAATCGATGATGAGGAAGTCGCCCGCGTCCTTCTCGGCCGTGTGGAGGAATGGGCGCGTGGCCAGGGAATGAAACATCTTCAGGGGCCCATGGGACTGACCAATTTCGATCATCAGGGTTTGCTGATCGAAGGCTTTGACGAACTTCCGACGATCGCCTCCACGTACAATTTTCCTTACTATCTGACCCATCTGGAGGCCTGCGGCTACCAAAAAGAAACCGATTATCTCGAATTCGAAGTCAAACCGCCGAAACAAATACCGGAAAAAGTCCGGCGGATCGCAGAGATTGTATTGAAGCGCAAAGGGGTCAGGCTGGTCAAATTCTCGCGAAGAAAAGATCTTCTGCCCTGGGCCCGATCGGTTTTTGAAATCATCAACCAGGCCTACTCCCCTCTGTTTTCCTATGTAAAGCTCAACAGCCGGCAGATCGAATATTATACCAATCAGTACTTTCCTTTTCTTCATCCGGAATATGTCTCCCTTCTGATGGATAAAAACGACCGTCTCATTGGTTTTCAGATCACCCTGCCCTCCCTCTCACGGGCCATGCAAAAAGCCAGGGGACATCTTTACCCCCTGGGATGGATACATCTTCTCAGGGCGATGAAAAAACCCCGTGTGATCGACCTGCTTCTGGTCGGCATCCTTCCGGAATACCAGAATCAGGGCTTGAATGCCGTGTTTATGCTGGATCTCAACCGAATCACACTGAAAAACGGTATCGAACTGGCGGAAACGAACAGTGAACTGGAAAGCAATAAGAAAGTGCAGGATTTCTGGAAACACTATGAAACGCGCCAGCATAAACGCAAAAGAATCTTTAAAAAAGCCTTGTGAACATGCCGGAAATCGGCTTTATGTCATTGCCAATTCAATTCAACAACCACTTTAACAATCCGAAAGGGCAACAATTCATGAAAAGAGCATCACGCGCGTTATTATGCATTCTGCCGGGACTCCTAACGGCTCTGAGCTCGCCCAGGCTGATGGCCAAATCCCCGGATTTTGCTATCGGAATGGATCACCGCGCTCGTTTCGTAGCCTGGGACAATACAATCGATCTGAACGCGGATCAGGCCGATCCCTTTACATTCACCCGGCACCGGACTCGGCTGTCTCTGCGATGGAATCCTTCAAAACGATGGGAGATCTTTACCCGGCTGACCAATGAGTTCCGGATTTACATGAAACCCGAAGACCAGGATTTCACCATTCATGAACTCGTTTTCGACAATCTGTACATACGCTGGAAAAGTGCGTTCGGAATCAACTCCACACTCACCGTGGGACGCCAGGACATCATGCTGGGAGAAGGTTTTGTGGTTATGGACGGTCATCCCATGGATGGCTCCCGCACCATTTATTTCAATGCCGCGCGATGGGATATACAGATACTGAAAAACCGATCGCTTTCCCTCTTCTATACCTATCAGCCGGTCACCGATGATCAGCTGCCGATCATCAACGACCAAAATCAGCCCCTCATCGAACAGCCTGAAGAAGCCATCGGCGTTTACTGCCAGGGTAAACAGGGTAAAACAGCTTTCGACTGGTATGTGATTCGCAAGCTGATCAAAGCCACAAACGACCTGCCCGTGGCATCATCCGTCAACACCGCGGGAGCCCGGTTTGACGCCTCCATCACAAACCATCTGTTCGCCACCATGGAAGGCGCCTTTCAGTTCGGGACTTTCGGAGATTTCAAACGCTCGGCTTTCGGAGGTCAGGGACATCTCGACTATCAGATTCGGGGTACTCTGAAAACCGTCACGCTGGGGACAATTTATCTGTCCGGAGATGATCCCGATTCAGAAAGAATGGAGGCATGGGACCCCGTGTTCAGCCGCTGGCCCAAATGGAGTGATTCTTATATTTATACACTGATTCCGGAAACCGGAGGAAAAGTGGCTTTCTGGAGCAATCTGACATCCCTTTATGGAAGTATTCGGATCGGAGTGATGAAACCCCTGGATCTTCTCCTGACTCTTCATCGTCTGGGTGCTCCTCAAAGCAATTACGGCGGATCCGGAAATGTTCGGGGCAATCTGATCATTCTCAAAGCGCTGTTCAGGCTGAACAAGAATCTCAACGGCCACATTCTCTGGGAACGTTTCTGCCCGGGCAGTTATTATCCCGCCGAAGCGGATGACTACAACTGGTTCCGCACGGAACTGATGCTGATCCTTTGATCTGGACTGACGACTAACAGAAGGAGACGTCTGTGGGTATAAAAATAGCCGTTATTGCAGTCTACGCATTGATGATCGTTGTTGTGGGTATTCTCGGCATGCGAAAAACACGCTCTTTTCAGGACTTCTTTCTGGCCGGACGGAATGTCGGACCCTGGATGACGGCGTTCACCTACGGCACGGCCTATTTCTCGGCTGTGCTTTTTATCGGATTCGCCGGGAAGATCGGTTGGGCATTCGGGTACTCAGGCCTCTGGATCGCCCTGGGCAATTCTCTGATCGGCGTACTCTGTGTCTGGTGGTTCCTGGGGCGGCGAATACGGCGCATGTCCGTGGAATACAACGTGCATACCATGTCGGAGTTTCTTGAAATCCGATATCAAAGTCCATTCCTGAAGCTCTTTTCATCCGTATCCGTGTTCATTTTTATGATCCCCTATTCAGCCGCCGTGTTCATCGGTCTCTCCTATCTGTTCCAATCGAATTTCAATATGGATTACACAATCGCCCTGCTCTTTATGGGGCTTTTCACGGCCGTCTATCTGATAATGGGCGGATACAAATCCATGACCATGATCGATGTAATATTCGGCATGATCATGTTCTCCGGTGTTCTGATCCTGTTGTTCAGCACGCTCCATTCCGGCGGAGGACTCGGCCGCATCACCGCCTCGCTTGGGTCAATCGATCCAAAACTCACTCGATGGGTGGGACCGCCCGGCTGGTGGCCGCTGTTCGCTCTGGTTTTTCTCACCAGCGCGGCTCCTTACGGAATGCCCCAGCTGATCCAGAAATTTTATGCCGTCAGAGATGATCGTTCCGTCAAGATCGGCATGTTCGCATCTACATTTTTCGCGGTACTGGTCGTCGGCGTGGCGTATTTTACAGGAGCGACGGCACGTCTTTTCCTCAACCCGGAGAGTGCACCGGCGGCTTTTGACAACGGGGAACCGATCTTTGATGCCATCATGCCGGAATTTATGGCCAATGTCATACCTCATTCCCTGGCGGTGCTGATACTTCTGCTCATACTAGCCGCCTCCATGTCTACTCTGGCCGCACTGGTTTTGGTGTCCAGCTCATCAGCCGCCAAAGATCTGTACGCAGGATTCATCAACAGAAATATTTCAGACAAGAATTTGACCGTTTTAATGCGTGCATTCAGCGGACTCTTTATTCTGGCCGCTACAACCATCGCCTATTTCAAACCGGCCACGATTGTGGCTATTCTGGGGATCTCATGGGGCGCAATCGGTTCGGTATTTCTCGGCCCTTTTCTTTGGGGACTGTTCACGAAATTCACGGAGAAATGGGGCGCCTTGTCCGCTTCCGTTCTGGGCTTAAGCGTCTGTTTGATTCTTTACGTCCAGGGTATGCCGTCCCCGGAAGCCGGTACGATAGGCATGCTGGTCTCACTGGCGGTTCCGCCTCTGGTGAGCCTTCCGGTTAAAATGCTGAGAAAGTAAGATTCAAAATCAATCTTAAAGGCCTGTTTCTTTTGGGAGACAGGCCTTTTTTTTGGGGTTATTGGCAGCAGAGAAAGAATAATCCGAACAGAAAATACATTCGCTGGAATCAATTCCCGATGAACGTTATACGGTAACAAAGTTTGTCCACGCCCATTCGATGCCGGTTCCAAGACCCCAAAGAGGCCAGGGAAACTTTTTCTTTTACTAAATAGGGTAAACAGCCATTCGCTCGTATTAATGGGTGAAGACAGTTCGAGATGCAATTCTCGGATTTGTACTCTCTCCTCTTTACACCTCAAATAAAGGCCCTGATCAATCAGGGCCTTTCTCCTTTAACCGGTTTTTTCAATTTACTGTTTTATATGGAATAATCGTACTTTTCGGCCAGCAACGCCATATTTTTCAGCGCGGTTTTTTCTTTTTCATCCCATTCACGGTAGGGTGCTGCACGACCTTTACGCTGGGCATTAAATCGCCTGCGTAATATTTTCTTCACCGTCGGCTCATAATATCCGGAAATGTGAACGAATTTGTATATTCTGCGCGTTGTCATCGTATCTCTGAACAGATCTTCAGCCTTTACGAATAAAACAGAAGAAGGATCTACGGTTTTTTTAAAGGCTTCAATGAAATGATGCGTTTCATTCCAGAGCCAGGCGATCTTTTCCAGCTGCGTGAATCCTGCCCATTTTTTCAGCAGGTCTTTCCGCACGGGAACAATACGTCCGACATCATGAGGATGACTTTCTGTATACCAGTTTCTTCGCAGCCCGCTCCGCACGAAATCACCGGGATGACGCACCAGGTGTATATAGACGGCATTGGGAAATGCCCCGGGTATGACGGGAGCAAAAAAGGTGATCCTGTTGTTCGTTTCAATATATATTTTATCATTACGAGCGGCCCTGAATAGAAGTTCTTCCCGGGCGCCTTTCAGCACTTCAAGAAAGATCTCTGAATGCCTGTCGATTTCTTCATAGGCCCGTTTCGAGGGTCTGATCAGTTCCGGTACAGGCTCATGTACCGGATACGCGTCCGGTGAAAGTTCCAGCAATTTATTGAGGAGCAGCGTGCCTGACCGGCCTGTTGAGAGAACGAAACAGGGACGGACACTTCTCCAGGAATCCCTTTCCAGATCGAGCAGCGTGATTCGCTTTTCGGGAGCAATCCTGTCCGCGGCTCCTCGAAACAGAGTTGCCGTCTTCTCCAGACGTTGAGCGGTGTTCATGAGTTTCTTTCTGATATACAATTTCATCGGTTTTTTCCCTTGATGTGCATTCAACATATATTGACGCGAATTTTCAATTCCTGTCCAATTCCTGTTTTTTCTCCTTCCTCACCCGGGAAATCCTTTTATGGTGGTCCCTCTCCATCTTGGATAAACGAATATTCCTGGGAGTGACTTCCACTACTTCATCCTCCGCAATGAATTCTATGGATTGATCCAGGGATAGCATGCGCGGCGGGCGAAGCGTGACTGTGGCGTCGGCTGTGGAGCTTCTCATATTGGTTAATTTCTTCTCTTTGGTGATATTGACCTCCAGATCTCCACTTCTGTTACGCTCACCCGCAATCATTCCTTCATACACTTCAGTGCCCACCGGAAGAAAAAGCTCTCCCCGGTCAGCCATTCCGAGACTGGCATAGGCTGTCACCCTGCCGGCTCTATCCGCCACCAAAGCACCGCTGCTGCGCTGAGGAATGGGACCGAACCAGGGCTCAAAGCCATGAAACAGGGTGTTCATAACACCGGAACCCTTGGTTTCAGTCATAAAATGACTTCTAAAACCGATCAGTCCCCGAGACGGTATGATGAATTCCAGATTGACGCGGCCGTGGCCGTGATTGCTCAGGTTCGTCAAGCGTCCCTTGCGCAAAGACAGTTTTTCCGTGATGGCCCCGATATAGATTTCAGGGATGTCAATGAACACATTTTCCATGGGTTCACAAACAGTTCCATCCACAGTTCGAGTAATAACCCTGGGCCTGGAAACCATGAATTCATATCCTTCCCGCCGCATGGTCTCGATAAGAACCGCCATCTGTAATTCGCCGCGGCCCCTCACCTCAAAAGCATCAGCACGATCCGTAGGATTAACGGCCAAGGCGACATTGGATCGGGTTTCAAGTTCCAGCCGTTCCCGGATATGCCGGGAAGTGAGAAATTTACCCTCTCTGCCCGCAAATGGACTGGTGTTGACATAGAATACCATTGACAGAGTCGGTTCATCCACCAGAATTCGCGGCAGGGGTTTGGGATCTTCCGCGGAAGATATGGTATCTCCGATCTTGATGCCGTCGACACCGGCCAGGGCGGCGATATCACCGGCATCTGCTTGATTCGTCTTCTTTCGTTTAAGGTTCTGAAAAGTATACAGAGTGGAAAATGTCACATTGCGACGAATCTCTTCTCGAGAACAGAGACTGTATACAATTCCTTTTTGTAATGTCCCCTGAAAGAGACGGCCCACAGCGATCTGTCCCACATAGGAGTCATAATCCAGATTGGTGACCAGAAACCGGGTCACCGCTTTATCATCGGCTGCAGGTCCGGGAATTTGTGACAAGATGGTTTCGAAAAGAGGCTGAAGGTTTTTGGAATCATCACCCGGCTTTTTGTGAGCCACACCCTGTTTGGCATTGGTGTACAGCACTGGAAAATCAATTTGATCCTCCGATGCATCCAGATCAATGAACAAATCATATACCTGATTCAGTATTTCGCCCGCGCGCTGGTCCGGTCTATCGATCTTGTTGATAACCAATATGACAGGCAGCTTTTTCCCCAGAGTCTTTTTCAACACAAATCGGGTCTGCGGCAGGGGTCCTTCACTGGCATCCACCAACAGAAGGGCTCCATCCACCAAATTCAGACTGCGTTCCACTTCGCCTCCGAAATCCGCGTGCCCGGGTGTATCCACAATATTGATCTTGATATCTTTATACGTCACAGTGGTGTTTTTCGCCATGATGGTGATACCTCGCTCCCGCTCAAGATCCATTGAATCCATGATCCGGTCGGAAACCGGCTCATTGTCTCTGTAAATACCGCTCTGACGGAGCATTCCGTCTACGAGAGTCGTCTTGCCGTGATCGACATGGGCGATAATGGCAATATTGCGAATGTTTTCTTTCCTTTCCAATGGAGTTATCTCCTCAACAGGATATTTGAATGCTAAAATCCATAATGGGTCTTATTCTTCTTCCCGAACGATGACAGAGTTGATCTCTGAAAAGGATCTGTAATGGCTATGAAAGTCAGAGAAGCCAGTTCGGCGCTGAGATCGTTCCAGGCAAAGCCGCCATCCATGGTCTTTTAGATTCCTCCGCTGGCCGCCCCGATGTAGATGATATCGGGATTGTCCGGGTGAACGGCCATGCCTCGGACATGGCCGCTGTAATGGTATCGATGGTGCCGATCCATCACAGAAGACGGCCCCTTTGAAAACCGGCGTTACAAACCGGCTTTCGAAACATGCCATCTGAAAATTTCATCGATATATCGAAGTATGAGGAATACCGGCCGATTATCGATTCCCAAAACCGCGAATGCCCGTTGCGGCCAGAGGCAGAAGAACGACCAGTATTCCCGCTGCCCAGGCAATCAGGGATAGAGGAATACGGCCCTCATGCTGAACACCGATACCGATGAAAGCCCATGCGATCACCATGGCAAAGACGAGATCCCGTCTTAAATAGACCATCAAAAACGAAAGTATCAACCCCGCAATCAGCATGATCACCAGCCATCCGGCGTCGGAAATCCCCCAGGCGCTCCATCCGGATTTTTTCAATGCGATACTGATATTCGCGATGACAGCCACACTGATCCATCCCAGATACAGGCTGAAAGGCGCTTTCACGCACCATCGGTAAACAGGATGCACGCTCTGGACCTGAGCCATTTTCAGATAGATCATCACCAGCGAAAGAAACAGAATTCCCATCACGGCGACCGACCAGCCAAGACGCTCATAATGCCAGAGGAATAACCAGCCGGCATTGGCCAGACAGCTGAATACAAACCAGGGGCCGATTCGGCTGACGATCTGTGTCTGGCGTATGGCAGGAAAAAATTGTGCAATTACAAAAAGGACGAGTGCGAGATAGATAACTCCCCAGATGGAAAACACATATCCGGCGGGTTTAAACAGAAAATCAACCCCATCGGAAATCTCTCCGGTGCTTCGCCCGTTGATTGGAAGACTGTTGGCAAGCGTGTTGACTGCCAGAACGCCGATAAGCGCGAAAAGATTAATAACGGACAGAATCAGGTCTTTTTTCATTGAAACCTCCACGCTGATAACCGATGAAGATTAAATTAGCCAACCTGACTGTAATATGCAACGGTATTTAATGTTATTATGAATACATTTTTTCACGTCCGGCCGGAATAAAAAAGCAAAGTCCGCTGAATCCATTCCCTGCCTTTTCCACTCTTGATAATTTTCTCCCGCTTCATGGCTTCACCCCGTGTAGAGAAGGTCTCCCAATACACCAGTTTTCTCATTGGGTTCCGGCGTGTGAACGGACTTCTTCCTTCCCGATGCTCACGCAGCCTTCTTCGAAGATCATTTGTTTGTCCTACATAATACTTGCCGTTTTCCAACTCCAGAACATAAACCCAGTAATCACCCACGATCTTTACCTCCTCCCTAAATAAAAAGAGAGCATACGGATCATTCCGTTATGCCCTCTTATCTTGTACGCCCACAAGGAATCGAACCTTGAACCTACTGATTAAGAGTCAGTTGCTCTGCCAGTTGAGCTATGGGCGCATTCACGAAAACAACTTAAACATACTGCCTCAACAGTGAACCTATCCGCCTAAGGCGGATTGCTCTGCCAGTTGAGCTATGGGCGCATTCACGAAA
>DSAB01000084.1 GCA_011388275.1 bacterium
ACTGTGTGGAGGGTGAGGTTTATCTCGTTCCCACGGTCTCCGTGGGAACGCCTGTTCCGTGCTTTCTACGGGAAGTGGTTTTATCCGGGATCCACCCTGCAGCCGCCGCCCCTGGATTCCCGTCTGAAGATCGCGGGAAAGACCGGGGGGGCAAGTGCAATGCTGAAATTCTACTAAACCCTGTCTTCCCCGAAATTCTCTGTCGGGGATCCACCCTTTGCCCCTTCTATGGGAAGTGGTTTTATCGGGGATCCACCCTGCAACCGCCATAATGGAATTCTCGCGGGGGACTGGAACGCGGAGGCAGAGTATCTGCTGTTTGCACGCACCGGGACGGAAACCCGGTGCGATCAGCCTCTTCGCCGCACCGGCTTAGTTCCTACCTGCGGCAGGCAGGCAACCACACTTTTACACAGCAGACCCGTCTTCTTTTCATCGTTGGCCGCTTTTTTTCTTATGATCGCGTCTGGTGCAATTCTTATTCGTTTATGCGCTCCCATTGCGATATGTCAGATTAAATGTTGTAACATACAGCCAAGAAATCTGCTGATTCTTCTTCTACGTTCAAATTGATTATCTTGAAGCTGGTCAGGTCCAAAGCACGTGTTGCAATCTTTTTTAGACCACTTTTTCGTTTTAATTTCATGCCCAATCTGTAGAAAGGTAGCTTTGCCACAAAACTTCTAATCTTATTTCGACTTGCGTATGCCACGCCGAGTATTTCGAACGATGAAAAGTTGTCACTTATGAGTTTCAGAAATTGAGTATAATTCATTTCATTGAAGTGAAAAGGATTGGCCCTTTCATCTTTCTGAGGCTGTTTGACGTTCGGAGTGCTTATGAAAATCATACCGTTCCGTTTCACTAATTGCTTAAGTTGCTGAACAAATTTACTCAGATTAGGCATATGCTCAATGACCTGAAATGTAACCGCAATATCAAATCTTTGAGCCAAGTCAAGAGAATTAGCATCCATTTCAACAAATGTGATATTTGGCGCGGCGTAATTCTTTTTACAGTAAGCGATAGCCTGACTATCATAGTCAACCCCGTAAACCGATTGGGCTTTCTTGGCAAGTATATCGCAACCGTAACCTGTGCCGCAGCCGGCATCTATTACAATCTTATCTTTGACAAACTGTTGAACGTACTCGTAAGCATATCTGTGGCGAGAAAAGACAACGCTAATTTCGCCTTCCCTTGTTGGCAGAATACGCTCACCTGTATCTGTAATCTCGATTTTAGTGTAAGAGGTCATCAACTGTTCTTCTTTTGAAATTCCGAATACCGGCTACCGGATCCATGCCCGGAGGAATACGTCTCGAAATTTACGTTGGTGATATCGAGGAACAGGTTTCATTGTTCATGGGGCTGTCTCCCTCTGCACATCCATGAAGCCGAACCGGGCCGACCGTACCGCAGGATCATGAATCGGGAATCTATTAGATTGGATTCATATTATAAAACTACACAACCAATGTCAAGCAAAAAACAACGCATGTTTTTTTTAAAGAGAACGTCTGCACCCGTGATATTTCAATAACAACCCGTTCATCATCCGGTTTTTTTTGACGATCCGGTTCTCTAAGATCGAAAAGAAAAGAGTCCCGTCCCGGGCTGTTGTCTTGGCCGAGGCCCGGGACGATCGGAGTTTTTCACAGGCAATCGCCTCACCCCTCATGGGTCATGCCCGAAATCTTCTGTCGGGCATCTTTTGCACGGGCGGCCGGGGAGTCGCAGGTTCTTTTTCGCACCTTTTTTCAAAAAATAAGGCGCCCAATAAACCGCGGCTGACGAAAAATCTCCTGAAAAGGTCTCCGCGTTCCCTGAAGGAATGGAATGCTTCCGTTCTGTCCATTGGATATCCGGATGCGTGAGGCGGCATCACAGGGCCATTCCTTCCCGGTACCGCAATATGCGGCACCGGCCGCGAACGCTCCGGCCTTTTCCGGGCGGAGATTTTTCGAATGCCGCCGGGGGAAACGGGAAGGGTGTACGGAATGCTCACCCGGAAAATGCCAATCTCCGCAGGGCGGCATTTGAATAGGCCGCCGATTCGTTTGGTTATACGGGCCGGGAATCCCGGGGCGATCAGTAGGCTTCCGCGATCAGGGAGCGTATCGGCCCGGCCGCTCCGCCGATTACCGCGGTCGCCGGAAGCGGCGCGCCCTTCGAGGCGATCAGCTTGCCGATTTTCCTGATGGATAGGGAGGACAGATTGTCGAATAGGGACATGATTTTACCTCCCCGGTTTTTGATTTGGGAAAATACCTGTTCATTTACCCAAATAGACCTGTTTATTTTTGAAAAAGACCCGTTTATTCCCCGGAATAGACCTGTTTATTTTTTAAAAAGACCTGTTTATTCCCCTAAACAGACCTGTTTATTTTTTTTAAGAACCTGTTCATCTCGATTGAAAACAGATTTGGGTCGAGATCATCGAAAATGAAGGGGCTTGACAAAGCCCCGCCCCTGGATTCCCGCCTGAAGATCGCGGGAATAACAAATGGGGTGTACGATTGCCGCAAAAACCTCAACAACCCTGTCTTCCCCGAATGCTTCTGTCGGGGATCCACCCTTTACCACTGCCCCCCCAGGTCACCCGGTATCCCGCGTAAAGGATGCGAGGCAGCCGGACCGGCAATGCATAAAGGCATTACACTCCGTTACTTTACAACATGATGAACTTTCAACTTTATGAACTTTATGAACTTTCAACTTTTAACTCCCCCCGGATTCCCGCGAGGAACGCCGGGTCTGAACCCCTGCTGTTTGTACGCAAGGGGCCGGAACCTCGGTGCGGTCAGGTCTGTGTCATCCTGAGAGAGTCCGCCGAAGGCGGTCGACCGAAGGATCCGTTGCCCCGGAAGGCCTAGTGGACAAAGATTCTTCGCCCCGCCTGCAGCGGGACTCAGAATGACAGAGACATTTTTTATCTCGTTTCCACGGTCGGACCGCCTGAGGCGAACGGGGAGAATATAGATTTGCCCGGTCTCATTCCGATACCGCCCCCGCAGCAACGGCTTGTCTCCATCGGAAGTCGGCTAATGGGGAAGCTCGCTCAGCGTCCAGTACAGATTGATGGTCCTGACGGTTTCAATGAATTCGGTATATGTCACCGGTTTCAGGATGTATCCGGCCACGCAGAGCTTGAAACTGTCGATGATGTCCTGATCATCCTTGGACGTGGTCAGAACCACAACCGGTATGCGTTCCACAAGGGATTGCGCCCTGGCCGCTTTTAAAAATTCAATGCCATTCATTCTGGGCATATTGATATCAAGCAGAATGACACAGGGACTTTCTTTGCCATTTTCAAGATATTCGATCGCCTCTTCCCCGTTCTTCACGACATCGAGCCGGTTCAGTACATGGATGTCTTTCAGAGCCCGCCTGACGGTCATCGCATCGACACTGTCATCCTCAACCAGTAAAATCGGTTTGTTATTTTTCATGCTCAATTCCTGTTTTCATCCTTCGGTAATGTGAAGAAAAATGTACAACCCTCCCCTTTCCTGGATTCGAGCCAGATCCGTCCTCCCGACAACTCGGCGATCCGTTTGCTCAGGGTCAGGCCGACACCCCGGCTTTGCCCATCATCCCTGCCGTGCAAAGAGGCAAAAATTTTAAAAATCTGTCGGTGGTATTTTTCATCGATTCCCGGTCCGTTATCCGACACGCTAAACCGCCAGAAGTCTTTTTCTTCCGAAAAGTCGATCTCGACTCTTCCTTCCGGTTTATCCATATACCGGATCGCATTGTCGATGAGATGCTGAAATACCTCCGTCACAAGAGCCCGCTTGCAGCGAACCACAGGAAGGGGTTTCTTTTTGATGCATTGGATGTGATCCGGGACAGGCGTAACCAGAATGTGATAATCGATCATTTGATTCAAATCAACCGATTCCGGTTCGATTTTCACACGCCCGATGCGGGAATACCGCGAGACAGCGTCGATGATATGGTCCATGCGTTTAACCCGGTCCTGGAGCAATACCAGATGCTCTTTCCCCGATTCGGTGAGACGGTCTGCGTTTTCTCGGACAATCCAATCCGTCAGGATTTGTATCGCTCTTAAAGGCGACTTCAGATCGTGCGAAATAATATATGAAAAGCTTTCAAATTCGTCTTCTGTCGTTTCCTGGTATTCCATCGGCTTGACCCCGACCGTTCCTTCCGGTTTAAAATTCATCGATTGAATCGTTTTGTGCCCTGGGAATCGTAAAACAAAACGTGCTGCCCTTCCCCGGTTCCGAATCCACCCAGATTCTGCCGCCCATGTTTTCGATAATTTTCTTCACAATGGTCAGCCCGATACCCGTGCTCTCAAATTCATCTCTCGGCGCCAGGGTCTGAAAAATGAGAAATATTTTTTCATGATATTTCGGATCGATTCCGGGGCCGTTGTCCGACACACTGAATTGCCAGAAGCCGTTGACCGCTTCGCAGGCAACCGATACGACACCCTCCTCCTTGTCCATATATTTAATCGCATTTCCGATCAGATTCAGAAAAACCTGTTCGATATAGATTCTCTCGCATTCAATGACAGGAAGCCGGGTTTTCTTCCGGATGCGGATCTGCTCAGGGATCTCCAGCAATACCTCAAAATGATTGATCAATTGATCCAAATCCACTTTCTCCTTTTCTTCATTACCCCTCCCGACCCTTGAGTACTGCAATATCCCCTCTATGAACTTGTGCATGCGCTCCGCACGATTCACAAGCAGATCCAGCTGTTGTTTTCCCGCTTCATCAAACACACTTCTGTAATCCTGGGCGATCCATTGCGCCAGCGAGCCGATACCGCGAAGCGGCGCCTTGAGATCATGAGATACAACGTAGGCAAAACTACGCAATTCCTCATTGGCCGCTTCGAGCTTGGCCAGCAACTCCTTCTGCTTTACTTCGATGCGTTTTCGAATATCGATTTCGCCCTTCAACTGGACATTGGATTTTTCCAGTTCCCGTGTCCTTTCATCAACCCGCAATTCCAGTTCATCGTGCATTTTGTTCATGTTGTCAATCATATAATTGAAGGAATCGGCCAGGTTTTCGAATTCATCCCCGGTACGGACATCCACCCGGACTTCTTTATCGCCCAGTGTATATTGATTGGTGATTCGATTCAGTGTATGGATCGGACGGATGAGTGTCCGGGTGAAACCGATCGAAATCACCAGACCCAGAACCGAAAAAATGATAAAAAGCACGAGCGATCGGCCGTAAAGATGTTGGATGGCCACATTGATGGGTTCGGTAGACAAACCGATATGGATCCATCCCCAGTCAATGCCCGAATAGCTGAACGGGTAGGTGTAGTGAAAACTCTCGGTGTCTTTCAGGGGGGAATGGATGATTTTTGCTTTCGGGGGGATTCCGGAATCGGGCAGCCAGTTTCCGGACAGGGTGTCGATTGACCAGCTGTGCATGGTATGGATCAATGAGAATCCGTCATTCTTGGTAATCACGATATATTCCAGAGACTTGCTTTCCCCGATCACTTTCAGGCAGTGATCCACGATGAAACTGTAATCCTCCAGAATAATCGCATTGAAAGTCACCTGACCGATCGAAGACGCGATTCCGCGTGCCTCGGTTTCCATCCTGTCCATAATGATTTTTTTCTGAAACGGAATAATCAGCCAGATATAGAGTCCCAGCACAAAAACAATAATCAGCCAGACAAAAGCGGCGAATTTGAAATTGATACTCTTCATATTGAGCCTGAATAACTCTTTGAAATCCGGGTTCATGCTCTTTCACCTGGGCACTGGATTGTCGGTTAATTGGATACGCGCATGTCTTTCCAGCAACAACCTGATGGTTTCGACATATTGATCCTCATACGGAATCAGCGTATTGAAACCAAAAAGGATCTGTAGCTGATCGGTGGTCTTGCCCGCCGTCCAGTTCAGCGCCAGTGATGTCAGATCATTTCTGACCGCTTCGTCCAGCCGGTCTGTATAGACAAGGATACTGGATATCAAGAGTGAATCGGATGTCATCAATTGGGTCAGTTGCGCATCCAGTTGCGGATTGAGTTCACTCATGGTGTGAAATGCACCCTGCGTCATGATACAGCAATCCGCCTGTTTGAGAAGGAGGGGGAAAACCAGCTGGGATTCACGCTCTTTTTTGATCATTTCACGGAAAAACAGCTCCGGTCGGGGCAGACCCGCCTCATGCATCAGTACTTGAAGCCAGGTATTCAGTGCCGACTGCGGTGATTCCTGCCTGATCAGCAGTGTTCTGTTCAACAGATCGCCGAGGCCGGTGAACCGGCTGTCCTTTCTGACCAGCAAAACAAAACGGTCATATACCGATTCCCTGATTTTTGCACATACGGCCGGATAGAGCTTCCGTTTACTGTCAAATTGTACATATTGTATGGGCGATAATGGGGCGATATCGATCTGACCGTCTGTCAACGACTGAACCAGTGAAAGTTCATCCGTGTAAAAATTAAAGACAGGCTTGTATTTTTGTTCATCAATA
This sequence comes from bacterium, assembly GCA_011388275.1. Lineage (GTDB taxonomy): Bacteria > Zhuqueibacterota > QNDG01 > QNDG01 > DSAB01 > DSAB01. The sequence goes on from DSAB01000084.1 coordinate 6,499, forward strand.
TAATCGTCGGACCACAGTTTAACGACGGCTTTTGCATCCCGTTCGTTCAGATCGGGAATCGCATTTCTCGGAAAACCAAACTTGAGAACGATGGGGGCGTCGTTTCCATTCTGAGCCAGACCGCAGGATATCGCAAAAGCAGCAAGCAGTAAAACGAACCGCCCGTTGACACGCACACCATTCATGGCGTTTCTTTCTGAAAACGTTTATATCTGGACAGCAAAGACATCACACTCTCCAGATAGTTTTCTTCAAAAGGAACCAGTGTGTTGAACCGGAAAATCGTTTGAAGCTGATCCCTCCCTTTATTCTCTTCCCAATTAATCGCAAACGCCGTGACATCCCTCCTGGCTTCTTCGTCCAGTCGCTCTGTATAGCAGAAAATGGCGGAGGCCAAATACGGATCAGAGGTCAGCAACGGAGTCAGTTGCGCATTCAGCTGCGGATTGAGTTCACTCATGGTCAGAAACGCACCCTCGGTCATTATGCAGCAGTCCGCCTGTTTAAGCAGGAGTGGAAAAATCAGTTGCGACTCGCGCTCTTTTTTCACAATTTGACCGAAGAATTGATCAGACCCGGGCAAACCAGCCTCATGGAGCAGTACTTCACGCCAGATTTCCTGTACAGATCGTGTTGATTCCTGCTTGACCAGCAATGTTTTATTCGCCAAATCCTTCAGACCGGTGTATCGGCTGTCCTTCCTGACGATCAGGACAAAACGGTCCAGGACCGACTCATGAATTTTTGCACACATCCCGGGAAACAGTGTTATGGTTTTGCTCAATTCGATATAATCGATGACGGGCAGTACGACCAGATTGATATGCCCCGCATTCATGGCCTGAACCAGTGAATTCAAATCCGGGAATATGTGAACCGAACTTCTATAATCATAATGATAATATTCAATGGCATCATGAGTCCATATTCTGATGGCGGCCCTTGCATCCTGTTCATTCAGTTCGGGAAGCACGAATTTCGGAAAGCCAAAACTCAGTGTTGTCTGAGTGGTTTTATCTTCACTGCGAACCGTTCCGTACTGTGAAACGATCCCAAGCGAGAAAACGACTGTGAAAACGAGGGGGATATGTCGCATCATTCCTGCCTGCCGTAATCGGAAAGGATTACCTTGCCTGTTTGAGCGCCCGATACCGAGTGATTAAGTCGAATGTATCATGCAAATACTTTTCATCATAGGGTAAGAAATCATGAATCTTGAATAGATCCATCATCTGCCGGCCTCCGGCTTCTCGTTTCATATTCAATAATGTTTCTTCGATGGTACTGCGCCTCTTGAGTTCCGTCAACGTCCAGCTGAGACAGATCACGCCGTTGATGAAGCCCGGGGATTCCTGGATGACAATCATTTCCCGGGCGATCTGCGGATTCATTTCACCGAGAACCTGATAAGTTTGTCTGGGCACCAGACAGGCATTGGATTTGCTGAAGAAGACACGCATGATTGCCTGTTCGGGCCGCTGAATCTTGTCGATCTTCGAGAAAAAAAATTCCGCATTCGGCAGGGACTGTTCATCGAGCAGCAAACTTAACCAGTATATCGGCAAATCCGAATCCACACTGCTGCTGATTGTCAACGTCCTGCCGGCAAGGGACTCCAGTCCCGATCCCTGCCGGTCCGTTCGCGTACACAAGACAAAATGTTCGTAAACATCTTTTTTCCCAATCTCAATTAGAAAAGGATCCAAAACGTTTTTTCTCATCAATTCCGGCAAATCCTCGGACAGTACAGCGATGATATCGAGCTTATTTTCCTTTAAATCGGCGATAATTGCCTCATTGTCTTCATAGACGCGGGTCTCCAGATTGATGACCGTACCCGTATTTTGCACGATTTTGAGAATGATGATATGCGCCGCCGCCGTTGCGTCCTGTATATTGACACTGTAAAAGTTCCTATATTAAAAATATAGCCTCCTCGCTACAAATACCGTATATTGGTATTAGTTAAATTAATAACCGTAGTCGAGGAGGCGTTATGAAGTACCTGAA
>DSAB01000085.1 GCA_011388275.1 bacterium
CAGGCCGCACAGAGGGGCGTGCCGGTTATCGCGGTGAATCATCGGGGTGCTGCGGTTCCGTGCAAAGAGGCACTCTCCCTTCCCCTGATTCCGGGTATGGAGGGTCGTTTGGCCGATCTTCTGATGCGTGCCGTGTCAGGCGGCGGGAAAATATCCCAGGCCCAGGCGGCCGGTTTGGGGGTGGAGGCGGACCTTTTCAATCAGGCCGTGAAATGGCTCGGTAAAGGCGCGCCGGTAATTCTGGCCGGCGCCGATACGCTGACTGGGCAGGTTCCGGCCGCGTGGCCTCATCTTTTTCATCTGGCCGATCGTTTGAAGGGCCATCTGGTTCCCGTGATGGGTGAAGGCAACTGGATGGGTGGGCTCTGGCTCGGCTGCCATCCAAGGCTGAGACCCGGATGGAAAGCGGCGGATCCAGGGAACCCCGGTAAGGGACGGCGAAAAGTTCTGGCCTTTGAAGACGCGCCCGTATTTCCCGATGCTGAACTGACCGTGCTTATGGCAGTGTATCGGCCTCCCGAGAACCATCCTGCCGGAATTGTTCTTCCTGTTCTCCACTGGATGGAAAGCCTTGGTACGGCTGTAAACCTGGAGGGACGGATTCAGCCTCTGCGTCCCTGCGGCAGGCCCGAGGGCCCGCGACCGGCCTGGCGGATCGTTCATGAACTGGCGAAACGCAATTCGGTTCAGGGCTTAGAATACAATTCATTCACCCGGATTCGGAACGCGATGAAGCAGACGATCCCCGGGTTTGAATCGGGATCCGCAAAGTTTGTATGGCCTCAAAAAAGACGGAAAGAAGCCCCGCCTCGTCCCGAAAAAGCACCGGTCAGACCGGGAGGCCGGTATCCGTACCTTCTGGTCTGGGGTGACGCATTGATTGGCAGCCGGGGTGTTTCTCTGATGGATGTCCCGGGCATGGAACACCTTGTGCGACCGGATTTTGTAGAAATCCATCCTGAAGATGCCCGGAAGCTGAACGTCGGTGATGGAGAAAGGGTGTGTCTGGTTTCGAAAAAGGGAGAGGTAAAGCGTCGAGTCCGCATTCTCAATGCCATTCGTCCGGGCACTCTTTTTACGCTGCGGAAAGATCCGCAGGATCCGGTCGTTCAACAAAACGTATTTATTACAAAGGAAAGTCATGAATAAGATTGCGGCTCGCGATATGGTGGTGCCCAATATCCACCTGCTTACCGTGGAGGCACCCGACATGCCCGGTAAATTACGGGCGGGGCACTTTATCATGGTCAAGGCCGATGAATTCGGAGAACGCATCCCTCTCACTGTGGCCGATTGGGACGAGCAGTCCGGTACCGTAACCTGCGCGTTGATGCAGGCAGGCCGGTCGACCCGAAAGCTGGCCGAAATGAATGCGGGGGATTGTGTTTCGACTTTTGTCGGTCCTCTGGGAAAACCCCTGCAGATTGAGAAGTTCGGTACCGTGGTCTGTGCCGGCGGATGTTATGGAATCGGAAGCATCTATCCCGTGGCCCGGGCCATGAAAGCGGCCGGCAACCGCGTCATTACGCTGATTGAGGCGCGCGGCCGGTATCTTGTTTATTGGGAGGATAAGCTCAGGGAGACAAGTGACGTGCTTATGGTGTCCACATCGGATGGTTCGACCCCCTTTCGCGGAAGAAACAGCGACCGGCTTCGGGTTCTAATCGAGGACGGAGAGGAAATTCATCGGGTGATTGCCATGGGCTGTACCTTCATGATGGCCGATATCTCCGAGACGACACGGCCGGCCGAAATACCCACGCGGGTCAGCCTGAACACCGTTATGGTAGACGGCACAGGAATGTGCGGTGCCTGCCGGGTTGAGGTGGACGGCAATACGCGGTTTGCCTGTGTGGACGGTCCCGATTTCGACGGACATGCCGTCAACTGGGATCTGCTGCGGATCCGCCGAAGGGCTTATTATCATCAGGAAACCATATCCGAGGAGCGATAGAGCGTTATGGCCAAGGTCTCACCGAAGAAAACGCCCATGCGGGAACAGGATCCGCAGGTTCGTATTGATAATTTTGAGGAAGTCCCGTTCGGCTATTCCGAAGAGGAAGCCATGATTGAGGCGGCGCGATGTCTGCAGTGTAAAAAGCCTCTGTGCATGCAGGGCTGTCCCGTGGAGATCGACATTCCGGGTTTCATCATGCACATCGCCGAAGGCCGTTTTCAGGAAGCCGTGGTCACTCTCAAGAAGAAAAACGTTCTTCCCGCGGTATGCGGCCGGGTGTGTCCCCAGGAAGAGCAGTGTGAGAAATTATGCGTGCTGGGGAAGAAATTCGAGCCTGTGGCTATCGGCAGGCTGGAAAGATTCTCGGCCGACTGGGAGGCTTCCCGTGGAGAGGCGCCCCTGCCCCGAAAAAAGAAATCAACCGGCAAGAGGGTGGCCGTGGTCGGCTCGGGACCGGCAGGTATCACGGTTGCGGGAGATCTCATTCAGCGGGGACATCGGGTGACGATGTTCGAGGCTCTGCACGAGGCCGGCGGTGTGCTGGTGTACGGGATACCGGAGTTCCGCCTGCCCAAGAAGATCGTCGCCAGAGAGGTGAATCATGTGGTTCGAATGGGCGTAAAACTGGTTATGGATCGTGTGATCGGAACCATAGAGACGGTTGATGAGCTGCTCGAACAGTATGATGCCGTGTTTCTGGGAACCGGCGCCGGCCTGCCCTGGTTTCTGAATATACCCGGAGAGAATCTGAATCATATCTATTCGGCCAATGAGTACCTGACCCGCGCCAACCTGATGAAAGCCTATCTTTTTCCCGAATATGACACGCCCATTTTCCGTGGGAAACGGGTGGCGACCATCGGAGGAGGCAATGTGGCCATGGACTCGGCGCGAACGGCATTGCGGCTCGGAGCCGCGCAATCGATCATTATTTACCGCCGCAGCAGACAGGAGATGCCGGCCCGCCTGGAGGAGATTCATCACGCCGAGCAGGAGGGTGTGGATTTTCGTTTGCTGACGAATCCGGTGGCCTTTCATGGCGATGAAACGGGCTTCGTGAAAGAGGTGGAATGTCTGCGCATGGAACTGGGAGAACCGGATGCCTCGGGCCGGAGACGACCGGTTCCGGTGGAGGGTTCCAACTTTCGTATCACAGTAGACTCCGTGGTGATCTCCATTGGAAACAGTCCCAATCCGCTCATTCCCAATACCACTCCGGGTCTGGAGACCGGAAAATGGGGCAACATTCAGATCGAAGAGACCACGGGGAAAACTTCCAAAAAGGGTGTTTTTGCCGGCGGGGATGTAGCCACAGGGGCCGCGACTGTTATATCGGCCATGGGCGCGGGCAGGCGGGCCGCCAGGGCCATGCATGAATATCTGGTGACCGGCCGGTGGGAGCCGCAGGAAACATCTTGAAAATCGGAGCCGATAAAAATTTTTTGTTGCTTATTGTTTGAATATTCTTTATTTTAATCATCTATGTTTACCGGAAGATGCCGAATACCCCTCTCGCAAGTGGGAGAGGGGGTTTCTACATTTACTCTGTCTGTCGGATTCACGGATTTGGTAGGCGAGACGGACAGCCGTTTTCCGGACAACATGGTCGTCGAGGTTGAAATAACGCCTGTGGATGACGATTTTCTCTCGAGGCTGAGGGTTTCCACCAAAATTCGTTTGATTTGTGACCGATGCGGCGAGACTTTTTCACGGGAACTCGAGGGCAGGGTCGATACCGTCTATACTCAAGATCCCGTGAGGTCCGGCAATGAAGACGCGGATATGCGCTGGCTTCCGCCTGAACAGAACTTTATCGATGTCGCGGATGACATCCGTGATGCCCTGATTCTGGCGGTTCCGGATAAATGTTTGTGCAGGGAAGACTGCAAAGGATTGTGCGTCCGCTGCGGGGCCAATCTGAATAAAACAACCTGCGTTTGTCCCAAAAACAAGGAGGATTCTCGCTGGGACGCCTTGAAGAATATCAAGTTTGATTGAAAGGAGCCTTTGTGCCGTTACCGAAAAGAAAAATATCACGTTCTCGGCGTGATAAGCGAAGAACCCATAAAAAATTGAGCTCTCCCATGGTGGCGGAATGTTCTCATTGCCATCAGCCCAAACTGCCTCACAAGGCGTGTCCCAATTGCGGGTATTACAACGGAAGGCTGGTCATCGTTCCCCGTGAACGTTGAGCGGACTGACGAATGATTCGAATCGCGCTGGATGCCATGGGGGGAGACAAAGCCCCGCAAGCTGTTGTCGATGGAGCCGTCGAGGCGGCCAGAAAATCGGACAGCCGGTATGAAATTGTCCTGGTTGGGGATGAACAGAAAATCAAGAAAGCTCTGGAAACCCATTACTTTATCAAGGACCTGCCGCTGTCTGTCATTCACGCGTCTCAACAGATCGGTATGGATGAAGCCCCGGGCCAGGCTTTGAGACGGAAACCCGATTCCTCCATTGCCGTGGCGACTCAGCTGCATAAAGAGGACAAAGTCGACGCGCTTGTCAGCGCGGGCAACACAGGGGCTGTGATGGCGGCCGCCCTGTTTAAGCTTAAAACCATTCACGGTGTTCTTCGCCCCACTCTCGGAGCGTTTATGCCACATGAGTCGGGATCCTGCTTTTTAGCGGATGTAGGTACGAATCTGGACTGCAAGCCCGTGCATCTGGCTCAATTCGGGATTATGGGATCCATTCTGGTCACCCATCTGATGGGGATAGACCGGCCCAGAGTGGGCTTGCTGAATGTGGGAAAGGAACCGGGAAAAGGCGGAGAGCTGTACCAGAAAACCTATGAGCTGCTGAAGAAGAGCCGGCTGAATTTTATCGGCAACGTGGAAGGAAGAGATATTATGCGGGGCAGAGCCGATGTTATCCTGTGTGATGGATTCACCGGGAATGTGCTCATCAAATTTGGAGAAGGACTGGCTCGAATGATCGCCATGATGCTGAAACGAAAGATCGGAGGCGATATATTCGGGACCGTGGGGCATCTTCTTTTGCGCCCCAAGTTCCGCAAACTGGTCAAGCTGTTTGATTACCAGGAGTACGGAGGGGCTCCCCTGCTGGGCGTAAAGGGAACGTGCATTGTCGCCCACGGGAGTTCGGGCTCCAGGGGCATTCGGAACGCCATTCGGGAAGCCTGGAAAATGACCAGGGAGAATATTGCCGGTCATATTGAAAGCCAGATTAAGGAATTGATGCATGACAGCTGAAGCTCATAAGCCCAAATCCATGATTCTGGGAACGGGTTCCGGGATTCCGGAAAAAATTGTGACTAATCAGGATTTGGAAAAGATCGTCGATACCACGGATGAATGGATACGGGAACGCTCCGGTATTGAGAGAAGACATATTCTTGAAGAGGGAAAAGCCAATTCGGACCTTTCCATAATCGCGGCCGAACAGGCGCTTGAGGACGCGGGTCTCAAAGCCAAAGATCTGGACGTCATCATTGTAGGCACGGTGACGCCGGATTCTCCGTTTCCCTCCACGGCATGCCGGGTTCAGGCCGCCATCGGAGCGGTGAAAGCGGCCGCTTTTGATATTTCCGCGGCCTGTTCGGGATTTCTCTACGGAATCAAACTGGCCGACAGCATGATTCGCTCCGGATCGGCCCGTTATGTACTGGTCATCGGCGCGGAAATACTGACCCGGATCACCGATTGGGAAGACCGGGGCACATGTGTGCTCTTCGGGGACGGTGCCGGGGCGGCGGTTCTGGGCCCGTCCGACGGTACCCGGGGTATTCTGTCTTCCTATTTTAAAAGCGACGGAAGACTGGCGCATCTGCTTCACATGGAAGCCGGGGGTTCACGGTACCCCGCGACCCATGAAACGGTCGACAAACGCATGCATTTTATCAGAATGGAAGGGCGGGAAGTATTCAAACACGCCGTGCGCACCATGTCCGACGCGGCCACGCACGCCCTGGAACAGGCCGGGATTCATCCGGACGATCTCGATTTCCTGATCACCCATCAGGCCAACATTCGAATCATTGAAGCGATTTCGAAGCGGTTGAAACTGCCGAAAGATAAAGTCTTTATCAATATTCAGGAATACGGCAATACATCGGCTGCCTCCATTCCCATCGCGCTGAATCAGGCCAGGCGCGAAGGAGCGCTGAAGGACGGATTCAGATGCCTTCTGGTCGCTTTTGGAGGCGGTTTTACCTGGGGTTCAGCCCTGATTCAGTTTTAATCATTACCGGAGAAGACCCCATGGGCAAGACAGCATTTATTTTTCCCGGACAAGGATCGCAGTTCGTGGGCATGGGCCTGGATTTTTATAACCGGTATCAGGAAGCTGCGAATCTTTACCACACAGCCGATGAACAATGTGGATATAAACTCTCCGATATATCCTTCCAGGGTCCGGAAGAGTATCTGAAACAGACTCAAAACACCCAGCCGGCGCTTTATGTACTGAGCCACATCATCGCGCGGCTGCTGGGCGAAAAGGGAGTAAAGGCTGAAGCGGCCGCCGGGCACAGTCTCGGAGAATTTTCCGCTTTGGCCGCGGCAGGAGCTTTTTCCTTTGAACAGGGGCTGGCGATTGTCAAAGAGCGCGGTCTTGCCATGCAGAAAGCCGGGGACAAATCTCCGGGTGCCATGGCGGCCATTATCGGTCTTGATGAACAGACCGTGCAAACGCTTTGCGAAGAAGCGGGTGACAAGGGGGTTGTGCAGCCGGCCAATTTTAATTCCCCGGGGCAAATCGTTATTTCCGGGGCGCGTGAAGCGGTTCAGCGCGGCGTGGAACTGGCTAAAAAGCACGGCGCGAAAATAGCTGCGCTTTTACCGGTCAGCGGCGCGTTTCATTCACCGTTGATGGCCGACGCCCTGGGTCATTTCAGCGAGGTTCTGGATTCCGCCTCCATTCAGGATCTGACGATTCCGGTATATGCCAATGTTTCGGCCGCACCGGTCAAACAGGCCGATGAGATACGCGGTCTGCTTCAGCAGCAGCTGACACAGCCGGTCCGGTGGATGGAAACCATTGAAAACATGATCAGGGACGGATTTACCCGCTTTATCGAGGTGGGAGCCGGAAAAGTCCTCTCCGGTCTGGTGAAACGGATCGACCGCCGGGTTGAAATGATCAACTGTGGAACCGTGGACGCTCTTGAAAAATTTTAAGCGGCCCGGCGCTGTCTTCTCCATCGAAATTCAGCGGAATCTTTGAAGGTCATTCGAAGAAGGGAAAACAGGAGAAAGACCATGGGCTTTTTGCGGGATCACACGGCAATGGTTACAGGCGGCGTGCGCGGAATCGGCCGTTCTATTGTCCTTGAGATGGCGCGCCGGGGAGCCGGCGTGGCCGTTACCGATATCAATACGGACGGAGCGGAGAATCTTGTCCGTGAAATCGAGTTTCTGGGCTCGTCCGGTCTGATCATCAAGGCCGATGTATCGGACGGGGCGCAGGTTCAGAACACCGTGGACCAGACACTGGCGGAATTCGGAAAGATCGACATTCTGGTCAACAACGCGGGCATCACCCGTGACAATCTTCTTATGCGCATGAGCGAGGAAGAGTGGGACCTGGTCATGCGGGTTAATCTGCGGGGTGCGTTTCTTTGCACGCAGAAAGTGATCCGGCCCATGATGAAACAGCGCAAGGGAAAGATTATCAATGTGTCTTCCGTGATAGGCATTATGGGCAATGCCGGTCAGGCCAATTATGCCGCGTCCAAGGCGGGGCTTATCGGCCTGACGCGCAGCACGGCCAGGGAAGTGGCGTCCAGAAACATCCAGGTCAACGCACTGGCTCCGGGTTATATTGAAACCGAGATGACCGCTCATCTGCCGCAGGATGTGAAGGAGAACTATGTAAACGCCATTCCGGCAAAGCGGCCCGGATCGCCCGAAGATGTCGCGCGGGCCGCGGCTTTTCTGGCAAGCCCGGCGGCGGATTATATTACCGGACAGGTATTGAATATAGACGGTGGATTACTCATCGCATAAAAACCGGAAAACACCGAGCAATCAGAACGGAAAAAAGGAGGTGAAAGAACTATGATCGACCAGGAAAAATTCAAGGAAATCATCGTGGATAGGCTGGGTGTCGACCCCAATGAGATTACCGCAGAAGCTTCTTTCATCGATGATCTGGGCGCCGATTCACTGGATACCGTGGAATTGGTCATGGCCTTTGAAGAGGAATTCGATCTGGAAATTCCCGACGAAGACGCCGAGAAACTCACCACCGTGGGCAAGGCCATGGAGTATCTGGAAAAAAAGTTGTCCGAGTAGAACAGAGCTGGAAGGGAGTCCTCCCCCCTTACGGAGGACTCCCTTTTTACAGGAGGAATTATGCGGGAACGAAGGGTGGTCGTTACCGGTGTGGGAGCGGTGTCGCCTCTCGGCAATGACACCAAATCGACCTGGGAAGGCCTGATACAGGGAAAAAACGGAATCGGCCCGGTAACGCGTTTCGACACCGAAGGAATAGACAGCAAGATCGCGGCGGAATTGAAGGATTTTGATCCGACCCGGTATATCGACTTCAAGGAAGCCCGGCGCATGGATCCCTTCACCCATTA
>DSAB01000023.1 GCA_011388275.1 bacterium
AAAAGATAGGATTGAAAGTCGGGATAACCCGAATAATTCACGGAACTGTTGAGAGTCAAATAAAATCATATAAAACAATGATTTTATTTGACTCATAATTCTATTTGTGAATTATTCAGGTTATTTAAACGAATAAACGTTCTGAAAAGTTACAAGCAATCTGTGTTACGTTTATCCTTTCATTCCAATCGCCGCATCTGCATGCCTCCGCTGATTTCAAATACGGACCCTGTGGCAAAGGCGAAATCCCCCCTGGCCAGAGAGGCCACGGCTTTTCCGATGTCCTCCGGGCAGCCCCAGCGATTTTGGGGCACCAGCCCTTCTTCGATCAACCGGTCGTATTTCTTCCTGACCGGTTCGGTCATGGCGGTTCTGATGATCCCGGGGCGGATCTCATAGACACCGATTCCATGTTCGGCCAGCCGATGGGCGAAAAGAGCGGCCGCATGACTCAGCGCCGCCTTGGAAACACAGTATTCCGCCCGGGAGGGGGAAGAGACAGCCGCGGAAATCGATGTAATGAACACGATTCCGGGCCGGTAATCGGAACCCAGGCTCGCTTTCTGCCGGATCATCAAACGGCCGACACGCTGGCTTAGGAAAAACGGGCCCCGCGCGTTGACTTCCATGAGACGGTCATAACTTTCGGGTGTGGTCTCCAGAATGTCAAGGCGGCGGGCGGGAGCGATTCCCGCGTTGTTGACCAGGAAATCGATGCGCCCGAACGCGTCCAGACTTTCACGGATCAGCCGGTCATGCCGGTCAAGATCGGAGATATCCAGTTCAACGGGGTGAAAACGGCTGTTGCGGTCTTCCACTTCCCGGCGAAGCCCGGATTCATTCCCGCCGGAGGGAGGAAAGGAGAGATCATTGGCAACGATCGCGTATCCCGCTTCGGCCAGGTTCAGGGCGATGCTTCGGCCGATACCCCGGGCCGCTCCGGTGATCAGTGCGACGGGCTGGTTCGGATTCATAGTCTTCCTGTTGATGATGGAATTCGATTCTCGCGAAATGCCTTCCATACCGTTTCGAAACAGGCTGTTTCGCGGGGTACTGGACGGGTCTTGACCCAGCGGACCCAAACACGGCGCGCTTTCATGCGCAATTCACAAATATGGCTGCTTACCCAGTCCTTCGGCGAGCCGACCGAGAAGCGCCAGTCCTTTTCGAGGCCCGGTGCCGGCATCGCACCCCGGCTGCTCATAATCAGGCACGATCCCCGGCTGCCTCCTCCCTTTTTAAGATAGGCTTGAACCGCTTCGAGATACACCGCGTGAGTCAGACAGAGATCCCCGAGCTTAAACGCACCGGACAATTCCTCGTAATGACTGACGGCCAGAGACGAGTCGATTTCATCCAGCTGGGACCATGCTTCCCGCACGGCTTCCTTGATACGGGCGGGATTCCGGAGAATGCCCGCTTCTTTCGACATCCGTTCGCGAAGCAGGCGCAGGTGCTGATCAATATCCTTTACTTTTGGGTCTTGCCGGTCCAGCCGGTTGCGGGTCCATTTCAGCAGTTTCAGTATCTGGTCTTTCGTGTCTTGCAGAAAACGGTCCGGCTGCGGAGGAGGATCTCCGTATCGGGTCGCGATATAACAGGCGGCTCGAAGACCGCCGACCTGGCCGGCGTTGAGTGCCGATCCTCCAGGCCGGTACACGCCGTGTGATCCGTTGACTTCGCCGACGGGAAACAAGTGGCGGATATTCGATTCCCACCAGTTGTTCGCGGTCAGGCCTCCGTTGTTGTGCTGGGCACACACGGCGATTTCGAGCGGATCACGGGAGAGATCGATTCCGTGACGTTTGTACAGATTCACGGCCGGTTCATTGAGTGTCTGAAGGCGCTGAAAAGGTGTTCCGAAACAGAGTTTGCGTTTCTGTAAAAATTGAAGAGCTTCGGGGGCCAGATCTTCAAACCGGAACGCACGCGGCTTTCCGGTGCCGTATTCGGGGTTTCGCGTATAATCCAGGAAAACCCGTCTTTTCCGATGCATGGTTTCGCGGTAAACCAGCAAATCGATGAGCGAGGAACCGAAATGCACTATTTTATTCGCGTCAAAGGGCCACTGGTAACCCTTGAGAAAAATGGCGGTGCACAGGGTTCCCGCGTCCGGAAATATTTCATTCAGGAATTCACGCTCATCAGAGCCGTCGGAAGCGGTCGAAATGTATCTGGGAATAACCTGCTGATAGCTGCCAGAGAGGTTCCAGCGGAATTGAATGGAGGCGATGCCGAACTGGGTCTCGGTCAGGTTCTGGGCCGCGGCTCCGACGCTCAGGGCCAGTCCGCTGCTTCCGGTCTGACTCTCGGGATAAACCGATGAGGCCCAGAGGCCCGCCGGTCCTCCGGTACCCATGATCACGTTCCGGGCGTTGTATAGAACCAGGCCGTGTGTGTCTGCCGAAGACCGCCGCGTGTCCAGGCCCACCGCCCCGGCGATGTGTGTTTCACGGCCCTGTTTCCGGGTGAGCAAGGCGATGACGGGCTGTTCGAGAAATGGAATTTTCAGGGTCTGTACCTGACGTGCCAGGGCTTGAAACATATAGTGAGAGGTGAGAGGACCGGCCGAAGTCGCGCGCTGACGGGGGTCATGATCGGTTTTGTAGCCCACGTATCCTCCGTACCGGTCATGGGGAAAAGGCACGCCCAGTTGGACCAGGTGGAAGAAGCAGGCCGCCGAATTCTGCGCTTCACAGAGGGCGATATCGCCGTGCATGCAGCCGCCCGCGGCCAGATCCCGCGCCATGTCGGCCGGGGAGTCGGGTTCGTTTCCGCACAGCGAGAGTTTGTAATAAGTCTGTTTGTCCGAGCCGGTGTTGTTGGACGTGCCGCCGCCCCATTTTTCAGTGACGATAAGCAGGTCCGTAATGCCCCGATACCGGCACTGAACCGCGGCATTGAGTGAGGCCGCGCCTGATCCGATGATCAGGGTGTTGACGGAATATACGGGAAATTCGATCCCCTGGATTATGACCGGTTTCTTTTTCATGCTGAACGGGTTTTTTCTTTATACAGGTTTTTATACAGTTCATCGCGCACGGCGCAGCCTGCGGGCCCGCCCGCGCGCATCAGTTCCGTGCACCTGGAGCAGGCGATACAGACCTTTCCGGGGTCCAGTGTTCCGTCCCGGGCCAGATGAAGAAGCGCGTCAGGATAGGCGAAACTGCTTCGTCCCAGTCCGATGATGGAGGCCTGTTTTTCCGAGAGAACACCGGCCGCCACTTCGGGAAAACGGCTGCCGAGCCATGAATACCCCGTTCCCGTTACCGGAAGATTCGGAAACCGTTTCTGAATTCGGGATGCCAGTTCCAGAAGTCGGACAACGCCTTGCGCGGGAGGTTCCGGTGATGACCCGCCTCCGGTCCCCCGGTTATAGGGCCTTCCCTGATGAGGCTGATGATGGGGATTCCCTGCCGTGACATTGAGCAGCGAGCATCCCGCTATTAACAAATGTTCGATGAGAGTCTCCGGTTCGGTTAAGTCGGTTTCGGGTTTTTCTTCGCCCCGGACACCGAATCCATACGGCATGGGAACGGCGTCCGTTACGCTCAGGCGTACGGCGGCGGCCAGTTCCGGAACCAGGCAGCGGCCCTGTTCGATGATCTCCAGAAGCAGGCGGCAGCGATTTTCAAAACCGCCCCCGTACCGGCTGTGGAGGCGAGTGTGGGCGCTCAGCAGGTCATGGATCAAATAACCATGGCAGGCCTTGATATCCACCGCATCGAAACCGGCATCCCGCGCCAGGCGAAAAGATTCCACAAACCGGTCGCGGATTCGTTCCAGTTCATCATCCGTGACCACACGCGGAGTGGAATCTTCGGCATCCAGATGCGGATTTACGCAGGCGATGAGGGGTTCGGGTTTCCCCAGGGGGCGGCTGTAGCGGCCTGAATGGGTCAGCTGCAGGACCAGGAAGGGCTGGTCATTTAAGACCGTAAAGGCGGACCGACGTGTGGTTTCCACGAGTTTTTTAAAGGCGTCCAGATTGTTTTTTGTCAGCATGAGCTGGTGAGGATTGGACCGGCCCTCCTGAAACAGGCTTGTGGCTTCAAACCAGATCATCGCGCTTCCCCCACGGGCGAACCGGTCATAGCGCCGGCGGGTCAGCGGACCCGGAGATCCGTCCGGTTCCCCGTCGAATCCCTCCATAGGGTGCACGGCCAGCCGGTTGACGAGTCGGCGCCCGGCCAGTTCCGAAGGTTCGAAAAGGGGGGAGAGATCCTCCTGCCAGGGTAGATCCGGATTCATGGAACGGTCTCCATGATTTTATTTCGTATCTTTTTCAGCGCTTCGAGATCCTCCACAACGCGTTTCTCGCAGATGCCGGGCCATTCTTCGCGGGATGTGATCCGGCATTCTCCGCTTCGAATCCGTTCGCCGGTCATTGCCGAACATTCAATCAGGCTCATCAGCTCAGGGACTCGAAGATCGGGAAAACGCGACACAAATTCCGGATCGAAAACCGGCAGATGAAATTCGCCTCCATGGTCTTCGATAGACCAATTTACGAGTCCGGACAAAACACTCAGGGTCTTCAGTATTTTTTCCAGGGGGACCACACCGCGCCCGATGGCCGCCGGAAATGTGGTCAGTCCGCGTTCATTCAGAAGGATTCCCCCGTCCTTGACGTGGGTGGCCACGACCCATTGTAAAAGTCGGTCCGAGGCCCATTCCGGATTTTCCAGCATGGTGAACAGGTTCATGGTGTCCAGGTCGATACCCAGAAATTCGCCCGGACGGGCGCCGCAACGTTCGAAAAGACGGATCAGCTCGAAGCTGGTGAATTCAAAATGGGTCTCAACGGCCAGTATGACGCCGTGATCCATGAGCATGGACCGGCAGGCTTTCAGGGCTTTGGCGGTTCGATCCAGCAGCGCTTCGGTCTCCGGATTTTGCGGGTTCCACCGCATCAGGCCTCCGGAGCAGGAACGGATGATTCGGGTTCCCAGGATCCGCGCCTCGCCGGCCGCCTGGAGGAGGATGGGGACCAGATCGACGGGTTCCCCTGTTTCCATGTTCACAGGGATATGCTGCCCGCCGCCCCATTCGATATAAAGACCGTGATCTTCGGCAAAGGCCGCCAGATCTTTGAGATATTCGGGACGGCACAGGGCGCGATGTTCGGGTTTCAACCCTGAAAACTGGACCCCTTCGGCCCCGTGTTCCGCCGCCCACTTGAGAGTCGCTATGGGATCCAGATCGGCGGGATAGAGGCAGTAATTGTCAATGCCAACACCCGGTTTGCCGCGATTTTTTTTGACGCGGGATAACGAGCCCATCAGCCGGCCCCTCCTCCCCCTCCTCCGGCTCCTCCGGCTCCGCCCGAAGCGCCGCCGCCCGAACCCGATGCCGTGGACATTGCCGAAGCAGTGGTAGCGATCATGGTCGAAAAAGACTCCCCGAATGCCTGGGGTGCAAAGCCGCCGGTACCATGGCCGTGAATGACATACCAGGGCACGTAATGTGTTGCCTGATCCTGGGGGATGAGCGAGGCCAGGTCTTTGATGACCTTGCCTGGAACGCCCAGCGTGACCCCGTAGATGAGGCTGGCATTTATATTTTCAAGCAGGGGAGACACTTCATCCTGTTTGAACGCTCTCGTCTTTAAATACCGGTAAAAAGCCTTCCAGTATCCCGCCAGTTTTTCGCCTTCCTGTGTGCGATGGGCAATCAATACGGAAAGGAACAGCATGAGCGAACCGACTGCTCCGAGCAGCACAGACCATATTTCCGCAAAGTAAATGGCGGGCACGATCAGAACGATTAAAAAGAATGAAACAACCAGGGAGATATGCATGCCCTTGATGCTGGAACGGTCAAACCACTGACGGGTTTCGGCTGTTTTTTTGACTTCTTTCTGCCATTTCTGAAAAAAACGGCTGAATTTACTCTGGTTCTTTTTAAGCGTGGTGAATTCGACACGATCGGTCCCTTCACCGATCTCATCAAAGAGAAACCGAATGAGTGTTTTCTCATAAGGTATCAAATCATTTCTGGGTTTCGAGGCTTTATCCCGCCGCTCCCAGCTGTACTGTATTTTTTCCCGGTCTTTCCCCAAAAGCCCTTTTCCCGGGGTTCGCTCTTCCCGCAAAACCAGATAGCCTCTCCGCGCCAGATCCAGCAGGGTGCCGGTCAGGGCCGGTCCGAATATTCGACGGTTGTTGAGCAGATAGGCCACGAGTGCCGGGGGCGTATCGTCCGGGGGATTGGGAATCATTCGAGGGACCGGTTCGAAAGCGGGACGGCGGCCGTACCGGTGAAAAAGCCAGCCCCACAGCCCCAGCGCCAGAACGGAGACGGCTACCGCCACCCAGCGGCCCGCGGCCAGCCGTTTCTGCCGAATCCCGGCTTTCTGTTTCCATTCCCTCCGCTCTCGATTGGCCTGTTCGGCCCATTCCGCTTCCTCGTTCATGACGGTTTTCTGAATAATGCCGCTTTTCTCCGGAGCCCGGGGAAACAGGGAACGGGGATACAGGGCCCGAATGTCGAAGTACGTGTGGGAGGGCAGCGGCGAGACCCACGCTTGCACAGCGCCCTGATCGTTGATCCGGTACTCTCCCCAGAGAGGGCCGTGAAGCCATGCGTTCAGATCGGTTTTTGCCAGGGGAGCGGGCGGAGTCAAGGTCAGATCCACACGCCGGGTCTGCCGGTCCCAGTCCATGCCGATGAATTGAAAATGGATCAGGGCCGCGTCTTCGTACCGGTAAACCGCGTTCCGGACCCGGTACCGAAGGGTGAAGGTGCGGGATTCATCTATGGCCCTGAAAAACCACCTCACTTCAAGATGCCGGCCGTCCTTTGAAATCCGAAAAGTGCCGGGTGCCCCGCCGTTTCCCTCCGAATAGACATCGCCGTTTTCCATGACCTGAAAGCCTTCGCAAGAAACCGGGCCGGCAAGCGGGAAACGCTGATAGGCGAAGGAATAATCACCATCGAATTGGTATTGACGTGATTCCGAGACATCCATGCTTCCGTCTTCCAGAAGCCGGGCATGGATTTTCACCTGTTGGATCGAGTAGGATTTCGAAAAACAGAGAGGAGCCGTTAAAAAAAAGAGAACCGGAATAATGGAAAAGCGCCGCAAAGAAGGTTGAATATTCATAACAGGATTCTCCGCGATGGATTTGATACGCGTTCCCCGGCAGGTTCTTCCCGTCTCCATATATGCGCCCGGGGGAATCAAGCTGTACTCAAAGGTACACATTTGGTTCAAAAAATCAAGGGGTTTTCTTCCGATCACACAGGTCCCGGGTGGGACCTTCGGTAAGCAGAAGCAGAACCCGGGAGCTTCGGTTCAGCAAAGAGTTGCGGTCCGGAGATTTCCCGGCGGAAAGGTTCATGAGAAGTCCGAGCGTCACGGCGCCCGATTCACCGGCTTGAAGGGTCGGGTTGCCCTTCAGTGGGTTCCGGTACCCTCTTTGCCCCAGGAGGGCCGTGGAATCATCGCAGCGGAAAAACCCATGGGCCAGATCTTCGAGAATCGGCCAGGCCAGACGGCTCGGCTGTCCGCAGGCCAAACCGGACATGACGGTGTCCAGTGCCCCCCGCACCGCATGAATCTTTCCGTCATTTTTTTTCATGGACTTAAAACAGCAGGCCGCGGCCCGCGCTTCCACGATAAAGACGCGGGGTTTTTGGCCGGCAAACCGGCATGCCAGTCCGGCAGTCATGGACGCCGCCAGGGATCCGACCCCGCATTGTACGAACACATGGGTCGGAAGTTTTCCTCGAAGCTGTTCAAGCGTTTCCGTGAGAAGGGTGGTGTATCCTTGCATAATCCACAGCGGGATTTGTTCCCGGTCATGAACCGCTGTGTCCTGCAGCAGGTTCCATCCGTTTTGCCGGGCCGCGCGCCGCGCGTGAAGAACCGCTTCATCGTAATTGCCTGGCAGGACCGATACTCGGGCTCCCAGGGATTGCATGCGCTGTATTCGTTTTTCCGGCATGGTTTTCGGGCCGAAGATCACCGCGTGATGCCCCAGACAAAGAGCCGCCCAGGCCAGCGCGTGTCCGTGATTGCCGTCGGTTGCGGTCACCCAGATGGGGACGGAACCGGAAGATTTCGCAGGATGATTCTCGAGGAATCGGTTCATGGCGTAGGCGACGCCCAGCCCTTTAAATGCATTCAGTCCGAACCGGTTTGTTTCATCCTTGACCCACAAAGAGGCTATTTCAAGCCTTGCGGCCAGATTTTCCAATGAGTGAAGAGGGGTGACGCGGTACTCCGGAATCGATGCGTGAAACCGGCGGACGGTTTCCATTAATTCCGGAGCGAACGCGGACTTCACGAACGTATCCGGTTCTATTTTCACCCGGGGATTTTTCAGGTATTCATCGCTCATCACTGAAAGGCTGTTTGGGATCGCTGTCGGGCAGGAGCAAATTACGCATATTTCCCTGGAAAGTCAAAGGATAAAAAACAGTTGATTCTCATAAGCGTGTATTGTACATTTTAG
>DSAB01000145.1 GCA_011388275.1 bacterium
AAGATAGGATTGAAAGTCGGGATAACCCGAATAATTCACGGAACTGTTGAGAGTCAAATAAAATCATATAAAACAATGATTTTATTTGACTCATAATTCTATTTGTGAATTATTCAGGTTAAAAAGCAAAGGCCGAACCAAAGGGTTCGGCCTTTTATACTTTTATGGTCTGACGGACAGCTGGAAATGGTTATTGTAGTTTTCTGTCCACAAATTTGTAACTGGTCATGGTCGCGAGGTATTTCAAAAGAACGACTTTCTTTCCGTCCTGCACCGAGTAGAGCACTTCGTCCGGTTTCCCGTGTTGTTCCATAATGGCCTGAGCGTCTTCAGACTTCAGCACTTCAGAAATTTCAAAGGCTTTTTCGGCCAGTTCTATCGATTTTCCTGTGTTGACATACGCGATACCCAGGTCATTCCACGCATACTGGCTGGCCGGATCAATTTGGACGGCTGTTTCAAGATAGGGGAGGGCTTTCTCATAGTAGGTCTTGGCTTCAAGAAGCCTGGTATTGGCTTCCTGTTCGTCCATCAGCAAATTGCCGCGGTCATCCGTGGCGCGGGCTTTGCGGGCGATTTCAGTAGCGATGTTGATATAAACGTTGCCCAGACCGTAATTGGCATCGAAGTCGTTGGGAGACCGCTCGATAATACTCTCCAGGATTTCAATGCCTTTGTCGTAGTTTTCCTGGATCAGGTAGAGACGTCCCAGGTTAATCAGTATATCCTGATCATTGGGAAGAACCTCGAGCGCTTCATAATACGCTTCTATGGCCTTCTCCGGCTGTCCCAGCAGATCGTATGAGATGGCCTTTAGATACAGGGCATCGGAAAAAGTCTGATCAGCGGGATCCGCTCCTTTGATATATTCACTCAAAACTTCAATGGCTTTTTGATGGTCTCTGATGCCATAATAATATATTCTCCCCAGGGAATACAGAAGTTCCTTATCGGCCGGGTCCTGACGAATGGCTTCTTCATAGACTTCAACGGCCTGTTCGTTCTTGTCGAGCCTGCTGTAAATCAAGGCTAAATTTTTATAGGCATCGGTGTAATCGGGCTTCAAATCAATGGCGATACCGAATTTATCCGCTGCCGCATCCAGCCGGTTCTCGTTGTAATCATTGATGGCCTGATTGAAAATACGCACCCAATACGTGTCGCGATCTTCCTGGATTTTATCGATATGTTTGGTGCCGAGGGAAAGACATTTCGTATAGGCTTCATTCATCTCACTGTATTTCCCCAGGCCGGCGAAGGCTTTGCCTCTGTAAAACCAGGCGTCGATATTATCGGGATTTTCATCAAGCGCCAGCTGTGTCTGTTCCAGAGCCATTTCATAGTTGTTTTGTTCAATATACATCTTGGCAAAGTTGATGTAGGTCTGCTGACAACCGATAAAAAATGCCAGGGTTAAAACGGTTGCCAAGAACCCAAGAAATGCCTTTTTCATGTGCTGATACCTCCTTAAAAGTGGTTGAATTGTGATTCGATGTACTGAAAAAAATTGACAAAGAAATTTTTTGAAATTTAATCCATATTTCCAGTAAAGTCAAGGGCTTTTTCCTTGATTGTCTTAATCCCTGGATACCATGCCATATACGTGACTGCTTTTAATTGGAAAAAACTTGGGGAAAAACATATTGACTCAGAGTAATTAAATGCTTACTTTTTTATTCGGCTCTTTTAATCAATTATTTTACAACCAAATAATCGATTCACAGGACCGGTATTCAAAGGAACATTTGGGTTTAACATGAAATGAAAAGAAGCAAGGGACATATTCTGTGGGTGGATGATGAGATCGATCATCTGAAATCCCACATTCTCTTTTTGGAGGAGCGGGGGTATAAAGTTACTCCCGTAACCAATGGAGAGGACGCCGTTAATCTGGTTCAGAAGAACCGTTATGATTTGATCCTTCTCGATGAGATGCTGACGGGAATGGACGGGCTGCAGGCGCTGTCTTCGATTCATGAAGTCAAACCCATGCTGCCTGTGATCATGATTACCAAAAGCGAAGAGGAAAATCTCATGGAGGAGGCTATCGGTCAGAGTATCGAGGATTATCTGACCAAGCCGGTAAATCCGAGTCAGATTCTGTCGTCATGCAAGCGCATTCTGGAAAAGCGGCGAATATCCAGGGAGAAATTAACCCGTGAATACACCATGGAATTCGGTGAGATCGCGTCTTTACTGGAAATCGAGGCCACACCCTCCACCTGGATAGATATCCATCTGAAACTGTCTGAAAGAGAGCTGGAGCTGGATAATCATCCCGATATCGGGCTTCATCAAACATTGCACGATCAGCGGAAAGAATGCAACCATGCCTTCGGCCGGTTTATTGAAAAGAACTATGCGCAGTGGATCAACGGTTTGAACAGACCGGTCCTGTCTGTGGACATTGTTCGTCATGTCATAGCGCCTTCGATCAACAGTGGGTATCGGGTTTTATTCGTTGTGATCGATAATCTGCGGATGGATCAATGGCTGACTATCGAACCGCTTTTACACGCAGATTATTCTGTGGATCGGAAAGCCTATTATTCAATCCTTCCTACGGCTACTCCGTTCAGCAGAAATGCTCTGTTCGCCGGAATGTTCCCCGGCGATATAGCAGGCAAATATCCGGAACTCTGGAAGAAGGGTGAAGAAGATGAAACCAGCAGAAATCGTCATGAAGCCATGCTGCTGCTTGACCAGTTGGCACATATTGGATTGGACCTGAAATCGGAGTTTCGTTACGAAAAGGTGTTCGACTCAGAAGATGCCGGGCGTTTGGTTAATCATATGAACGGCTTATTGTCCGGAACCCTGACGGCACTGGTGATCAACTTTGTGGATATTCTGGCTCATCAGCGCAACGAATCCAGAATTTTAAAGCAGATCGTGCCGGATGAATCCGCCTATCGTGCGATGACCCGAAACTGGTTTGAACGTTCTCCCTTATTACAAATACTCAGGACCGCGGTAAAATCCGGACACAGGGTGGTATTGACATCGGATCATGGATCCATTAAAGCTTCACGGGGGGCCATGGTTTATGCCGACCGGGAAACATCAACGAATCTGCGGTACAAGTACGGAAAAGGCATTCGCGGTGACGACAAACAGGTTATGAACATCAAGGATCCGCCGAAATGCGGACTCCCTGCGGGTCCTTTAAGTACAAATTATTTGCTGGCCAAAGAAGATTATTATCTTGTCTATCCTACAAACTATCATAGATATTTATCTCTTTACAAGGACAGTTACCAGCATGGTGGCATCTCTCTTCAGGAAATGATTTTACCCCTCATTATTATGGAGGGGCATGAGAACCCATGAGATCTGCTGAGAAAATCACCCATTGCGCCGGTCAGACTCGGCAATGGGGCGAAGAACTGGCCGCTCACCTGAAAAGAGGGGATCTCGTGGCGCTTTACGGAGATATGGGAGCCGGAAAAACCGTTTTGGCACAGGGTATTTGCGCCGGCCTGGATGTGGAAGAAGTTGTGTCCAGCCCCACATTCACGCTGGTTCATGAATATCACGGGCGCAGCCCGGTCTTTCATTTTGATTTTTACCGGTTGTCGTCTCTGCGTGAAGCCGAAGATCTGGATCTCGACTATTATTGGGAACAAAAAGGGATATCCCTTATTGAATGGCCCGATCGGGCCGAAGCCATTCTGCCCGATAAACGTATCAACGTGACGATTGTAACAGTGGAAGGATTCCGGGAGCGCAGGCTGATTCGATTGCGGATTCCCGAATAATATTACGGATGAAGATTCTGGGTATAGAGACCGCCACGTCGGTTTGCAGTGTCGGATTGTCAACGGAAAAACAATTTATCGGGGAGACTCGAATACATAGGCAAGGATTGCACGCAGAAGCGATTGCCGGCATGACGAATTGCCTGCTCAACAAGGCCGGCTGGAATGTCCGCGAATTGGATGGTGTGGGCGTTTCGATCGGTCCGGGATCATTTACCGGATTAAGAATCGGCCTCGGGCTTGCCAAAGGGTTGGCCATGGGGCTGAACCGTCCTGTTATTCCGGTTCCCACGATGAACGCCGTTTTGTGGGGGCTGGAGCCGGAACCATTCAGGGCGTGTGTATTGCTGACATCCAGGAAAAATGAGGTCTATCGCGGCCTGTACCATTGGAAAGACAATGAATGGACCGAATCGTCTTCGATCGACATTTTACCAGTGGAAGACTGGACCCGGGATTTGCCGAACGAACCCGCTTATATCACCGGTGAAGCGGCGGGACTCTGCGTCATACCGTCCCGGTTTACCGGTATCAAACGGATTTCCACTCCCGCGGCGTTTCCCGGAGGATACGGCGTGGCTGCCCTGGCCGCTCGTCAGTTGCAGCGGGGTGAAGTGATCGGAGAAGATCCTGTTCCCTATTACATCAAACGGTTTCAGGGTATGCCATGAACAACAGCGAGTTCATTTTTTACAGGGAAATGACCGAAGACGATATCGACGCGGTATGGTCCATCGAACAGTCCTCATTCCCCTTCCCTTGGTCAAGAGAGAGTTTTCAACGTGAACTGGACCAATCCCACACCATTGCATTGGTCGCAGTGGATCAAGGTGGTGTGGCGGGTTTTATCATTGCCTGGATGATCATCGATGAGATGCACATCGGCAACATTGCCGTGCATCCCCGAATGCGGAGAAAAAAAATCGCGAGCGGACTGTTGAGTCAGCTGATAAGCGGGCATCCCGATATTGTGTGGTTTGGCCTGGAAGTCAGAAAATCCAATACACCGGCCATCGCGCTTTATCAGAAATATGGTTTCACTGTCAAAGGGGTCAGGAAACAGTATTACGAGAAAGAACGTGAAGATGCGATCATAATGGTTCTTGATCGACAAAAAATCAGAAAGGGAGAGTATGGTCTGGTTTAAAAGAAAAAGTCCCGGATTGCGAATCCAAAAAAGGAAAGAGATGCCCGATGGATTATGGGTGAAATGCGAGGGATGCGGCGAGATCATCTACAAGAAACAGCTGGCAGAGAATTCATATGTTTGCACCCGTTGTGATTTTCATTTTAAAATCAGCAGCCGTGATTATATAAGCCTTCTTCTCGATGCCGACAGTTTTCAGGAAACCGATGCGACCATGGAGGCCGTTGATTTCCTGAACTTCAAAGACACGAAGAAATACCCTGAACGGCTCAAATCGGCCATTCAGCAAACCGGACTCAAGGACGCGATTCGCATTGGACACGGCAAAATAGAACAAAAACCGGTCGTATTCGGAGTCATGGATTTCTCATTTATCGGCGGCAGTATGGGTTCTGTTGTCGGAGAAAAGGTCGCGCGGGCCGTGGATTATGCGCGTGAGAAGAAACTGCCGTTGATTATTGTATCCGCGACCGGAGGGGCCCGCATGATGGAATCCATTATTTCTTTGATGCAGATGGCCAAAACCGCGTCACGTCTCGCCCGTTTTTCCGACGAGGGAGGATTCTATATCTCCATCCTTACCAATCCGACAACCGCGGGCGTGGTGGCCAGTTATGCCATGCTGGGTGATATTCACATCGCCGAACCGGGCGCTCTTATTGGATTTGCCGGCCCCCGAGTAATCAAGCAGACAATTGGACAGGATTTGCCTGAAGGGTTTCAAAGATCGCAGTTTCAACTTGAGCATGGTTTTGTTGACATGATTGTGAACCGTAAGCAGATGAAAAGCACGTTAAACCGTCTGATTTCCATGTTTACCGATTGAAGAGACAGCTGCATGAAGAAACCACCGAATATTTTGCTGACCAATGACGATGGAATCGAGGCGCCGGGTTTGAAGGCGCTGACAAAGGCTATGGAATCCGTGGGTAATCTGACAGTAGTAGCGCCGGCAGTGGAGCGAAGCGCCGTGGGACATGCCATCACTTTATCGGATCCGTTGAGGGTAGCGGAGTATCGTGTCAATGGCCGGGTTCCAGGTTTTTCCGTGAACGGCACACCCGCGGATTGTGTCAAGATTGCCGTGTGGGCACTGCTGAAAAATCGGCCGGATCTTGTCGTTTCAGGAATCAATCTGGGATCCAATACAGGCATCAATACCATCTATTCAGGAACGGTATCCGCGGCCACTGAAGGGGCTATTTTAGGTATTCCCTCTTTTGCCGTATCGCTGGCTACATATGAGAATCCGGATTTTGAAGCGGCGGCTGATTTCTCTGTTCATTTGAGCCGCCTTTTACTGAAGAACAGGATGCCGGAAGGCGTCTATCTCAATGTCAATGTTCCCAATGCACCAATGGATGCAATCCGGGGGATCGCGGTCACCCGGCAGGGGCTGTCTGTCTTTAAAGAGCGGTTTCACAAGCGTTCCGATCCGCGGGGGAGGACTTATTACTGGCTTTCCGGACAGAAGGTGAATGTTCCCACGGATCCGGATGTGGATGAAGGCGCCGTAAACAGGGGGTATATTTCTGTGACTCCCGTTCATTATGATTTGACCCGGTACGATTTCCTGGACACACTGAAGAATTGGTCTCTGGATAGATGAAATCCGGCCAGTGGCGCATCTCTGATGATTACACCATGAGCATCGTGTGACAGTACTTTTGGCGGTATAAAAGAATAATCATTAGGCATGCTGGAGGGTTAGACAAGCAAAGAGGTGCATTGCTAATGATAAACAGAATGTTGAGAAATCGGATTGATGTTCGTTTGCCAAGGCAATGCCGCGAAAGGCAAATATTATGATGAAACATTATAAAATCAGTAAAAATAAGAGACTTCTAATGCTGAATTCTGCAGTATTCCAAATCATATATCGGTTTACTGGTATGCCAATCCGGCCGAATAAGGATTTTACGGGAGTCTATATTGATGGAGGAAAAATAGACAACAAAGGGTTCCGGGTCTGATGTGATTATTTTTGTTGGTATGACAATTGCTGGTTTTCACAGGTTGAATTGTGTTATAACGATAGATATAATTCAAGATCGGTTTTTTCCTCGATATTCTTTTTTTTGTGACAAGAGTGCAGGAGGATTGTTGTATGAGAATGAGGTTGTCGATCAAATTGCTGCTTTTTTTTCTGATATTTTGCTCTATTGCTGAAGCCCAGGAAGGATGGGTCGTACGAAACAGCGGCACGAATGAAGATCTCACGGATGTCATTATGGTCAGCCAGAATGTGGGTTGGGCGGTAGGAGGCAGTCGAGATACTCCCTATAAAGGCATTATTCTTAATACAAAAGATGGGGGCGCCAGCTGGGAAAAGCAGAAGGAAATTACCAATTCATTCCTCAGGGGTCTCCATTTTATCAATGATCAGATCGGATGGGCCGTGGGATATCAAGGCCTTGTGTTGAAGACCGTTGATGGGGGAAGTTCCTGGACAGCACAAAGTTCGGGGGCTTCTGAACAGTTTTTTGCCGTGTTTTTTCTCAATGAAGATCTGGGATGGGCTGTGGGCACCAGAGCCTTGATTGTTCATACTACGGACGGAGGAGATACATGGGTGGAACAGCCCAATCCCTATACAGGAACCCGCAAAAAATTTCGGTCCGTCCAATTTGTGGATAGCCAGACAGGCTGGGTTGTGGGGCATGACCGTGTTATTCTGAAAACGACGGATGGCGGAAACTCCTGGGGCACTCAGTTTTATGAACGTTATGATGAAGATTTGCGCAAGATTGTATTTCTGGACTCGCAGATCGGATGGGCAATTGGAGAAAGAGGGATTATTCTGAAAACCACCAGCGGGGGGAACAGTTGGACACATCAGAACAGCCGTACTGATGAAGATTTATGGGGTGGTGTCTTTGTCAATCAGAATGTGGGTTGGGCTGTGGGAGACAACGGAGTTGTGATTCGGACCACCAATGGGGGAACGAACTGGCTGTCTCAGAAGAATTCCGATAACGCGTTATTGAACGCCGTTTATTTTATCGATGAGAATCATGGGCTGGCCGTGGGAGATGGTGGTACGATTATTTCCACGACATCCGGGGGAGTTCACGGGGACGATGTGCCTCAAAACAATCCTCCGGAGATCATTTCTCAATCCGCGATGGATGCTTTGGAGGGCCAGGTTTTCACATACACCGCCCATGCGGTGGACCCTGACGGGGATGCGATCCATTATACTTTTCAAGATATTCCATCATGGGCTTTGGTTTCGGATTCCGTTCTTTCCGGTACCGTGCCTTTGGGGTATCCCTCATTTTCTTTTCGTGTGAT
>DSAB01000048.1 GCA_011388275.1 bacterium
ACTTTCGGATCGTCTGCCTGTCTGGATTGTACTGAAAATATAAATACTTTTCAGTCGTCTGATTGCGTGAAGGCCTCAGACCCCGGATAGGCCATGTGTTTTTCGGCCTGGTCGGGTGAAAAGGTAAAATACGTGGCTTCCGCCTCGGTACAGATCCTTCCACTCCCGTCTGACAGCGTTGTTTCGATCATGACCAGATTTCGCCGTGTTTCCTTGATTCTCGCGCGAATGGTCAGATCCTGATCGATGGACACGGTGTGCCGGAAACGGACGTCGAGTTTCGCGGTGAATCCCGCGGTCCCTTGTTTGAGAAAAACGGCCCAGCAGGCTGTTTCATCCAGAAGCGTGGATTGAATGCCGCCGTGAAGCCGGTTCGGAAATCCCTGAAATTCGGGTTTCGCTCGCCAGATACAAACAATGTCCGAACCGTCTTCAAAGAATTCCATTCTCAGACCTGCCGGATTTTTTCTGGAACAGCAGAAACAATTGAATCCGGGAAGATTCTCGTACGCATTTTTCAAGGGCTTCAATACAGACTCCGTTGGAGTGGGTAAAACACATCCATTGTCTGTGTGGTTCAGGACCGTTTTTCAGCCAGATAGCGAACCGAATCCAGCAGACGGTCGATCGAATCCATGTTCACATAGATGGGTGTGGATACGCGGACTCCCAGTGTATTGTCCGACTCACGGCCGATCGTGCGAATAACAATATTGTGCTTTTCGCGGACAAAATTCACGATGTGCTCCGGGTCAACACCCTTAATGGAAAAGGCCGTGAGCCCGGCACTTAAATAGGGATCATCCGGTGTATGAACGCGAACTCGGTCGATGGCATGAAGCCGTTCTTTCAGATAGCCCGCCAGAGTCTTGATGCGGCGTTCGATGCGTTTTTTCCCGATTTGATTCTGGAATTTCATGGCTTCCTCAAGGGCGAAAAACAGAGGATCCAGGCGTTGCCCCAGAGTTTCGAAGCGCTGAGCGCTGCCGAGTGTGTCCCATCCGGACGAAGCAATCAGAGGCCACAGGCTGTCCTGAACCGGTTTTTTAACGTACAGCATACCCAGACCGGTCGGGGCGAATCCCCATTTGTAGGGGCTGGAAACAAAGATATCCGCGTCCAGGGATTTCATATTCAGATCCAGCATGCCGAAACCATGGGCGCTGTCCGCGACCACGAGGATATCGTGGCGGTGAGCCATTTCGCATAATTCTCTGACCGGAACAATCAGTCCTGTAAGGTAAACGGTATGGCTGACACTGATCACCCGGGTTCTGGGAGTGATGGCCGCTTCAAAGGAAGACACAATTTCATCGATGGATTTCGGGGGCGCGGCCAGTTTGGCTTCCACGATTTTGATGCCGTCCCGGGCGGCGCGAAGACGCCATGGCTGAATTCCGGCCGGATGCTCATGACTGGACAGAATGACCTCGTCACCGGATTTCAATTTCAGACCATGGGCGGCCAGGTTCAGCCCTTCTGTGGTGTTCCGTGTCACGGCGACTTCATCGGTGTCGGCGTGAATATGGCGAGCCAGCTGCTGGCGGACCGTGTCCTTGTATTGAGGCAGAACCGCGTAGCAGTCGTAGGGATTGGCAGCCTGTATGCGGATATAGTGCGTGAAGGTATTGTAAACCGGTTCAGGAATGGGGCCCACGGTCCCGTTGTTCATCATGACGAGATCGTTTTCGAAGCAGAAGTGTTTTTGCACCGCTTCCCAGTATTTTCCGTCAGGCGAGTTGTCACGGATATATTTTTGATTCAAACTTCTCAAACTCTGATAGGCCGATGCGTTGGCCCGGGACAGGGAAAGCCAGGAAGCCGCTCCCGCACCGAAAGCCTGAATGAATGTTCGTCTGTCCATAGAATATCCTCCGTGGTAAAAAAAGGTGGCAGTCATGGCCCGGCCTGAAGAACCGATAATTTTAGTGTATGCCAAATGCCCGTTAATGTCAAGAAAAAAATCAAAAATGAGCAATGAATTCAAAATGGAGGCCGTCTTCTTATCCACGACAAAGTCCGGCCTGTGGAATCATTGTGCACGAAATGAAACGAATAAAAATCCTTGCAAATAGACGGATTTTTATTTATAATGAATCTGTTCATCAAAACAGTCAAGCATTCGAAGTGCCGGACCTGCCGTAAATGACTGAAACGAGATGAAAGGGAGCCTGCAGTGGAACAGGATGCACGGCCTCATGCGAAAAGATTTCGCCGGGATAAACCCGGAATTGACCCAAAAATTAAGAATGAAATCCACAAAGCGGAATGTCACCTTGTAGACACGCTTGAGGCTTATATCATTCGGGGATTCAACGGGTTTCAGAGAAAATGCATTCATGAGCATTTCGAACGAACCCGGGAATATAGGGTGAAGAGCTATCGTGAGAACGGTGATTGCGTTCTGAAAATTTATCCGGTCGGGAAGCTCAGAAGACTTGCCGAGCAAAACGCACAGGTAGTTTTAATGACGGGCAGGCCTGTGAATCTTCCTCCCATGGGTGCCTTTGAACGATTCGTTATCCATGAATATTTAAAAGACAGGGAGGGCATTAAAACCACCAGTTTCGGTGAAAACGGGGTTGACCGGCATGTCGAAATTCATCCGCTTTTCGGAAGAAACCTGAAAAAGGCCAGGCGCCGGCTGACCCGGTGAGTATTCAAAAACAGGGGAGAAAAAAGCTGCATCCTGAGAATTGCATCAACACTGTTTGAACCGGCAAAAATAAGGACGGCATATGAAAGCCAAGGTAATGATCGTCGATGACGACCCAACCGTTCTGCATGTTGTGACTCGATTGCTGAGGCGTAATGACATCGAAGTTGTTTCAGCTGACAGCGGAGAGGCGTGCCTGAAGAAGTTGTCCGAAGGATTCAAAGGGCTGATTCTGATGGATATCATTATGCCGAAAATGGACGGATGGGAAACCATTCAGAAAATAGTTGCAAAAGGATACACCGAGGGTGTGTTGATTTGCATGCTGACTGGTCAAGGGGAGCCGGATCGGAAAATGGACGGATTGAAAGAGTACGTGCTCGACTACATTCGAAAACCTTTTGATAATCAAAAGTTGTTGACAATAGTCAATGAATACCTGTCCTATTTAAAATAGGATCGCACACCCGCCCCCAAATCAAATACAGGGGGCGCGCAGGGAGGATGCATGTTCGTAAAGCGAATCGGTGTGATCGGTTCTTCGGCAGGCGGTCCGCGTATCCTGAAAGAGATCTTTACCGGTCTGCCCTGCCTGAATGGATCCCTGATCCTGGTTCAGCATATGCCCAAATTCGTGAACAACACGTTCTGTGAGAGCCTGAATGTTCAGACGGAAATGACCGTGAAGTTGGCTGAAGAGGGTGAATACATCAAACCGGGTTTCATGTATGTGGCACCCAGCGAAGTGCATTGCGGCCTGGTGGATAACCGCATTATTCACCTGTTTAACGCGGAAAAGGTCCACTATGTCAGCCCGTCCATCGATGTAACCATGGAATCAATCAAGAGCGAGGTCGGGCTTCGGCCACTCGGAGTGCTTCTGACCGGAATGGGAAAAGACGGAGCCGAAGGGATTGCGCATATCAAGGATGTGGGAGGCCTCACGATCGTTCAGAGCGAACAAACCAGCATTATCTGGGGAATGCCCAAAGCCGCCCTGGACACCGGAAAAGTGGATTTTGTGCTGGATCCGCAGGAAATACGGGCGAAACTCATCCAGGAGATGGGAATCAAACGATGAATTCCCCATGAGGAATCGATGAATATTCAGTGGTTCGGTCTTGTATTCTGCCTCAGTGGACCTTTGATCAGTCAATCCGTTCTCCAACCCGTAATCGTCACCGCAACGCGTCTTTCGATCTCTTCCGCCGATTTGAGGGAAGTGGAAATCATCAGCCGAAGAGAGATTGAAGAGCTGGCCGAGGGTTCTGTAGTGAGTCTTTTCCGGCATATGGGAACCGTAGATCTGCAGCGCCGGAATACCGGAGGAGCCGCGGACTTTTCTCTTCGCGGCGCGTCCTTTGAACAGGTGCTCGTTTTAATCGACGGAGTTCGAATCAACAATCCCCAAACCGGCCATCACAACAGTGAAATACCCGTGGCCCTGTCGGATATCGAAAGGATCGAAGTGCTGTCAGGCACTGCTTCATCCCTTTACGGTTCCGAGGCTTTCGGCGGCGTGATTCAAATCATTACACGAAATGATCTTTCAACCGGTACGGATCTCTCATTTCGCGGGGGATCCTTCGGGACCGTGGATTTGGGTATATCGCATCGATGGAAAACCGGACCGGTTCATCACCGGGGCTCTCTGGAACAGGCCCGTTCCGACGGGTATCGAAGCGATACGGATTACCAAAACTGGCTTCTTTCCTATCAGATGCGATGGCACCGTGACGACTGGACCCTGTCCGCCAGGGCAGGGGGACAATTCAAGGATTTCGGGGCCGGAGGTTTCTACGCGGACTATCCTTCCAGGGAAAAGACTTCGTCCTGGAACGCGGCCGTGGAACTAAGGGGAAACAGGGGAAAAAAACCTCCCTGGGTCTTTCGATGGCACGGCAGAAGGCATCATGATGATTTCATACTCGACAAGAATGACCCCGAGTGGTTCCGTACGAATCATTCCACCACAATTTGGGGCGGGGAGTGGCAGTCTGAATTCCGCACACTTTGGGGAAGAGCCGTTTTAGGAACGGATGTACTGGGTGAAAACCTGCAAAGTACCCAGCTGGGAAACCGGCATCGTTCGAGAGCCGCTTTGTACGGAGAAACCGAGATGGTCCCGGCTTCGGCGATCCGCGTCAATTCCGGAATCCGATGGGACTGGAATGATTCATGGGGCCACCAGTTTAATCCGACTTTGAATATGCGGTTCGGATCGGCTTCACTTTATGGACGTTTATCCGCGGGCCGCGCCTTTCGCGCCCCCACATTTACCGAACTGTACTATCAATCTCCGGCCAATCAGGGCGATCCCGATCTTCAGCCGGAATGCGCCTGGTCTTTTGAGACAGGAACCGGTTACCAGATTCGGGGCCTTCATGCGGAAGCCGCTCTTTTCTATCGAAGAGAGACGAACAAAATCGACTGGATTCGAAGCGACGCATCCATGCCCTGGCAAGTGACCAACAGCGGATTGATTCATGTACGGGGAATCTCCGCAGGCATACGGGGATCGCTGAACACCCGCTGGAATCTGGCTGTGCATTACATCTTTCTGGACAGGTTGGAAAACAGCCCGATCGATGCACAGTCCAAATACGGAGCGGGAATCTGGCGTCATCATCTGACATGCCGCGGAAACCTGGTCTGGTCGAAACGTATTCAACAGAACTGGCTGATTCAGGGAAAAAGCCGACAAAAGCAGGCTGTGAACTGGATTCTGGATACCCGCATCATTTTCAGACTGAATTCTTCACTTCGATTCTATATGGAATTGAACAACTGTCTGGATGTGATTATCGAGGAGATACCCGGCGTGCCCATGCCGGGCCGCAGCCTGATGTCCGGAGTCACATTTGGAAGATAGGAAGAAACATATCGATGGCGCACGCCGATTCGGAAGTGTATTCAGAATGCAGGGATGGTTTCTCATGTTTTTTCTGTTCCTGACACAGCAGGTAGCTGTGGTTTGGGCCCAATCCTTCGGTCCTCGAAGAACCTGCGGCGCGGTCGAGCACCCGGATCTGGTGGAGGCTTCCGGTCTGGTCAAGAGCCGCAGGCATGACGATCTGTTGTGGACTCATAATGATTCAGGCGATTCAGCCCGGGTTTTTGCCATACGCACGGACGGTTCTCATGCCGGAATTATTTACCTTCAGAATATAGACGCGGTGGACTGGGAAGATATCGCCATGGGACCGGGACCTGATCAAAGCAGGGATTATCTGTTTATCGGAGATATTGGCGACAATCATTCCAGCCGTAAATCGATTCAGATACATCGTTTTGCAGAACCGGAGGAAAAGGAAACCATTGACGGGAAATTGATCCGTGATGTCGATACTTTCCGTTTCGTTTATCCGGACGGACCGCGTGATGCGGAGACGCTCATAGCGGATCCTTTGACAAAAGATCTGATCATAATCAGCAAGGAAATAAATGCTGCGCGTGTGTATCGGGCGCCTTTTCCGCAAATATCCGGACGTGTTGATACCTTAATTTACGAAACAACGTGGGAACACAGCCTCATCACAGCAGGCGATCTTTCCCGTGACGGGCAATGGCTGATCATAAAGAACTATACGCAAGTCTTTATCTATCAAAGAAATCCGGATAACCATTCTTTTACTCAGGATACCACATTTATTGTTCATTATATCCCCGAACCGCAAGGAGAGGCCGTTGCCTGGGACCGAAGCATGATGAGTTTCTTTACAGTCAGTGAAGTCAAAAGAGGGATCCCGGCAGTGCTTTATTCCTATTCGTTTCACGGCGAGCATTCGGACTTTCCGTATTGCAAAACCCCTGATTCGGTCAAATGATTTAGCTTCAGGAGCTTTCATGAAAAGACCAAAATCTCAATCACTGGACCGGCACTGTGTCAATGCCATCCGATTTCTGGCGGTGGATGCCGTTGAAGAAGCAAAATCCGGACATCCCGGTATGCCTATGGGTATGGCCGACTGCGCCTATATATTGTGGACACGACACTTACGCTACATGCCGTCCGATCCGATGTGGCCCGATCGCGATCGTTTCGTGCTTTCCGCCGGACATGGCTCCATGCTGCTCTATGCGCTGCTGTATCTGTGCGGATTCGATGTATCCATGGATGATCTCAGGCAATTCCGGCAATGGGGAAGCCGAACTCCGGGTCATCCTGAGTATGGATCGCTTCCCGGTGTGGAAACCACCACCGGGCCGCTCGGACAGGGTTTTGCCAATGGAGTGGGCATGGCTCTGGCAGCCAAAATAAAAGCCGAAATGTTCAATGGAGGCGGTTTTCAGCCCGTTTCCTACCGTATTTACGGAATTGTCAGCGACGGCGATTTAATGGAAGGCATTTCAGCCGAAGCGGCTTCGCTGGCGGGTCATCTGGGTCTTGGCAATCTAATATATATCTATGATAATAATAAAATAACAATCGAAGGTGCAGCCGATCTCGCTTTTTCAGAGGACGTTTCAGGGCGATTTCGAGCCTGCGGATGGCAGACGATCGAAATAGACGGACATGACCACAATCAGATCGATCAGGCATTGACAATCGCGGCACAGAAGACTCAAAGGCCCACGCTGATTATTGCCTCAACCCATATCGGTTACGGGAGTCCCGGCAAACAGGATTCTGCCGACAGCCACGGAGCCCCCCTGGGCTTCGAAGAAGTCAGCCTTTCCCGGCAAAACCTGCAATGGAAAGAACCGCCTTTTTCCGTGCCTTCGAACGTGCGGCGGCATTTCAAAGAGATTGTCAGTAAACGGTCCACGCACTACACAGAATGGACCCGTGCTATGAATGAATGGCGAAAATCGTCTCCGGATCTTTCAGAAAAGTGGGATCGATTTGAGAATCGGTCAATGCCTGCCGGACTGATTGATTCTTTCCTGAAGGTCGTTTCCGAAGAAGACCTGCCCACACGCGCGTGGAGCGGCAAAATTTTACAGACAGCCTCTTCTTTGCTGCCTGTGCTGATCGGCGGTTCGGCGGATCTCGGTCCTTCCAACAATTCTCTGATTAAGGGAAGCGCTTCAATTAAAAAAGATACTTTTTCCGGCAAGAATATTCATTTTGGCATCCGTGAACACGCCATGGGCGGCATCCTGAACGGCATGGCGCTGTCCGGGATGATACCCTACGGGGCTACATTTCTGGTATTCAGCGATTATATGCGTCCCGCCATTCGGCTGGCCGCGCTGATGAAACTCAGGGTTATCTATCTGTTTACGCATGACAGCCTGTTTTTGGGGGAAGACGGGCCCACCCATCAGCCGGTGGAACACCTGGCGGCGCTTCGTATTATTCCGGGATTGACGGTTTTCCGGCCCGCCGACGGGCTGGAAACCGCGGCCGCGTGGGTGGAGGCACTGGAGAACAGGGGGCCGACGGCTCTGATTCTCACGCGCCAGAAAGTC
>DSAB01000126.1 GCA_011388275.1 bacterium
CCACACCCACACAAGATACAAGCTTAATAGTATTGCCGGGCACGACGGTCATGCTGACCGGCTGGAACCTCTGATCTTTTATGATGCATTTGCTCTCCGTAAGCAGAAAAACTTCTGTTTTTTTCCCGCAAAATGAAATCAAGATCAGGATCAGACAGGCCGTCCATAATTTCACACACTTGAATGTCCTGAAAAGGCCATACATAAATATCCTCCTTCTTCGTCTGGTATCAGTGTATCATGAGAAAACGAAATCCTGTCACGAAAAGGGTTATTCCGATTCGCTGACGGGAATCACCAGGACTGGATGCTGAGTATGCCGCAATACTTTTTCCGTGACGGAACCGAAAAAGAGGCGTTGAATACCGGTTCGGCCGTGGGTAGCGATGACAATCAGATCGATATCCTCTTCTTCGGCTATTCGGACAATCTCATCGGCTTCATTGCCTAAAGCCACTTCCGCTTTGACCCGTATCTTTTCCGGTACACGCTTTTTAATGAGTTTATCCAGATTTTCCCTGGCATGTTTGGCCAGTTCTTTCTGATATTCGGGAATATTGAAGCCGGGATAACCGGTCATGCCCGCAGCCACGGGTACGGGGTTGACCACATGCAATACGATTAACTCGGCTTTGAATTGAGAAGCCATGTCTATGGCACGTTGCAAAGCCTCATACGAAAATTCACTGAAGTCTGTGGGACAAAGGATTTTTTTAAAGGATATCATATCGTCCTCCTTGACTGAAAGGTTCAATGGAAACAACCATACGACTGTTTAATAACAGACCGGGCCTCGAAAAAAACAGAAAATCCGTACAGTGATGGTTCTAATTGCGCAGGGATAGTCGGAAGAATTGAACGATTTTTTCTGGATAATCTATCATCTAACTATATAATAATAATTATTTACGTTAATGTCAACAACAAAATCAATTCCGGTTTTCCGTCCTAAAAAGAATGGAGTCATTGACCTTGCAGCCAATGACTCCATTTGGTCGGGGCGGAGAGATTTGAACTCTCGACCTCATGCTCCCGAAGCATGCGCGCTGACCGGACTGCGCTACGCCCCGCCTTTAAAAATCCCATAAAATCCGATAACACCCAGAGAAGCCAGGGTAACGACCACTCCTGCCAGAAGAATCCCCAGAATGATGCACGGAACGGCCTGACGTTTTGGAATGCCGAAAATGAAAGCGGCAATCGATCCTGTCCACGCTCCGGTTATGGGAAGGGGGATTCCCACGAACAGAATCAGACCCAGGGCTTCATATTTCTCGATCAAACGGCTCTTACGCCTCGTCCTTTCAAAAAGCCAACTGAAAAACCGGTCGAACAGCCGCCATCGCCGCAGAAATCCGGAAACCGGATCCAGCAGAAGGAGAATCGGCATGACCGGCAGGAAATTGCCAATCACAGCCAGTACATAAGCCGTGGGCCAGTCTAGCCCTCCTCCCACCGGC
Source organism: bacterium (assembly GCA_011388275.1). GTDB lineage: Bacteria > Zhuqueibacterota > QNDG01 > QNDG01 > DSAB01 > DSAB01. The sequence continues at coordinate 1,461 of DSAB01000126.1, forward strand.
GGAGAGGCCAGTGCCCAGGGTATGGCTCCTCTCAATTCTGCAATCGGCAAAGTGGCTATAATCAGTGTAATCCAATGAGCCGGAATCTGTCCTAAAGCATTAATCAGGTCATGAACCATGAGCATTATCCATTTTTCCGACTCTGAAGGCAATCAAGGTTCTCAGAAAATCCCATGTATCCCGGCCTCTTCGTATATGGCTGGGCGAATTGTTGTACAAAGTCTGAATGGGACAAAACCGGATTACCCAACCCTTTCCGGCCGCTCGGAGAAGCATTTCGGTTTCCACTTCGAAACGTTTCGCATCGATCTCCAAATTTTTCAGCTTTTCGGTTCGAAACAGCCGGAAGCCGCATTGACTGTCAGGAACAGGCTGTTTGATACATCGTGAAATCATCCAGGAACTGATTCGGTTGGACAGAATGCGATCAGCAGGCATGATTCCGTATTGGAACTTCCTGCAGCCGATGACCAGATCGGCATTTTCCCGATCCATGATGGCAATCATCTCCTGAATCTCGGACGGATCATGCTGACCGTCTCCATCAAGGGTAACGATTCCCTTCGCGGACCGTTTCAGCGCATACCCAATACCCGATTTAAGGGCCTCCCCTTTTCCAAGGTTCCGAGTGTGTCGGAGCAGAAAAACATTAAAAGAATCAACAACAGCTGCTGTTTCATCACATGAACCGTCATCCACAACCACGATACTTTCCCTGGATACCACACGCAAAGATTTTAAAAGAACATCACCTATTTGCCGGGCAGAATTATAGGCCGGAATGACAACCGAGACCGGTATCCGGCCTGAATCAATTGATCTGAACGTCATGATTCTTTCTCCCGGCTCAAATTCCTCCTAAATAATTTCACAGTTTAATAAATATCCTGTAAAAATGCAAAATGTTTTTCTATTTGACACGTATTTTTTCAAATGGTTATTCCCATCGTATATGCATTTCGTCCAGCAGATGTCCTGCGCCGGAGAAACGGTCGAGTACGAATAGTGCATAGCGAATATCCACACTGATCGTGCGCTGCCATTCGGGAATGATGTAATAATCACTCACCACGCTCTCATAGGTCATATCAAAAATAATTCCGACCTGCTCACCACGCGCGTTCAACGTGGGGGATCCGGAATTGCCGCCGGTGACGCTGGTGGTATTGAGGAAGCAGACGGCGATATCATTCAAACCCGGATCCGCATACGGCCCGAACTCCCGGTCACGGGCCAGCGTTTTCAATTTCTCCGGGACTTCGAAAGGAAATTCGCCGGTTTCCTTTTCAAGCACGCCGGACAAGGTAGTAAAAGGTTCGTAATAAACCGCGTCACGCGGGTAATATCCCTCGACCGTGCCACAGGTGAACCGAATGGTTCCATTGGCGTCCGGAGCCAGAAGAGATTCCATCTCCAGAAGACCTTTCAAATAGACTTTTCTGAGGTCCCTGAGCTGCTGTCCTCTGGTCTCCTGTTTTTCGCGATATACTTTCAGTTCCTTTTCCAGTTCCATGGCCAGCAAAAGAAGCGGATCTTTCGACTCTTTCAGTTCCTCGGGCGAACTGTCCAGCCATAAGAGACGCTGTTGCGCGTCATGCAGGCGTGTGCGATCGAACCAGTCATCCACGCGGCCTCGTATCTGCTCTTCATTCAGAGCGACGAGTTCCTGAAATGCGGACGGCAGGGTTTCCGGAGCGTCATGAATCCATTTCCAAAGACGAAACATGAAAAGCTTTCTGTCGGTGTTCAGGTCATATCCCCTTTCGGCCAGTTCGATGGAGCGGCGAAGAGATATCCGGTTTCTCTGCTGAAAGGCGGCGTCTCTTTCCATGTCGGATTTCAGGGACTCCTCGGCGTTTCTGACCAGGGTATGGGCCTGGCTCATGAGTGATGAACCGTAATATCCGGACAAAAAGGAACCCAGCGCCTGAAACCGCTCGCTCTCTTCCGCGGAGTCTTCGATAAACGCGTCGATGTCGGCCAGCACATTCTCATACGCGCGCCTGCGTTTTTTATCGGCCCGGACCCAGTCCATGAAATTTTCTTCGTAACTCGTTTTTAAAGAGACCAGTTCCGCACGATTGAATCCTTCGAGTTTGCCCTGATAATTTTTCAGGCCGTTGTTCAGCCCCTTGATTTTTCCGGCGTATTTGATCTGAATCTCCCGGTTTCCGGATCCCGCCTTTTCGAGAAAATCGATCAGCTCCCGCCGATCCCGAATCCCTTTTTCCATCTGCTTGATGTCGGCCTGAAGCTGCGCCAGGGTGATGTGGCGTGAAGTGCGGCCTGGATATCCCATGACAAAAGTAAAATCGCCCTCTTTCAATCCGGCAGCTGAAATTGTGATGACCGCGCCCGGTTCATAGGGCACATTATCCTCGTGATATTCGGTGCCGACTCCCTCTGGTGACACGTAAGCCCGCAGGATCGCGAAATCGCAGGTGTGCCGGGGCCACATCCAGTTGTCGATATCCCCCCCGAAATTGCCCAGAGATCGCGGCGGCGCGTAAACCAGCCGAATGTCCAGAAGCCTCTTGAAAACGTACAAATAGTACTGATTGCCGCTGTACATGGAAGCGACCCGGCATCTCAGGTCCTCTCCCCGCGCCTCTTCGCGGGCGATCATCCGTTTTTCAGCCTCTTCGATGGCTTTTTTGCGCTCGAGAGGCGTCATTCCGGGTTTGACATTTTCCAGAATTTCCCGGGTCACTTCATGGTAAGAAAGGAGCACATCCGCCACATTACCCGGTGCGGGGATCTCCTCCTTCTGATTTTCGGCGATGAATCCATGCGTGATATAATCGTTCTCCGTTGTGGAAGCCCTTTGAATGGCTCCGAAAGCGACATGATGATTGGTCAGAATCATGCCCCTGGAACTCACGAATTCGCCGGTGGCGCCTCCCAGCCAAACCACGGCGCTCATGAGACCGGTGCCGTCTTCACGGGTCAGCATGGATGGATCCATCAAAAGCCCCATCTGTTCCAAATCCAGATCTTTCATCTGATGCGGCATCCACATGCCCTCATCGGCCCGGACACTCGAAAAGAAAAGGGTCAGCATCAGCAGCAGGCAGTTTATTTTTCTCATGTTTCGCTCCCTGATTTTTTTCCGATCAAACCGTGAGACGGAATATAATCAATTTTTACCGAAAATGGAAGAGAAAAGGCAAAGCGCAGAGCGCATGGCGGAAAAAACGTGAGAGGTAAAGACGTGAGGAGAAGCCGTTTCTTTGGCGGCCTCAGAAAAATGGCCGTCTCGAGAACGCGAGCCGAGCGAACGCCCGGAAGGAATTGTTGTCTGATCCCGATTTTCCTTTATTTAAGCGCTTTGCGCGTCTATAATACCATATCGGGAGAGTTTCAATTCCTTCAGTGAGCGAGGCGGCGTTCAAGGCCATTTTTCTGCAGCCGAGATTCTTTTGGGTACTTTTCTTTTAAAGAAAAGTACCCCGCCGGAGGCCAAGGAAGCATTTCGGATTGCGGATCGGAAAGACGCAGAGCGCAGAGCGGAAAACCCTTCGGGATGTATAATTCATGATTCATTCATGAATGGCTATAATAATGGACGGCCCCCAGGGCCGCCGCAACTACCCGAACAGAAAAATATTATTTGAGAATTTAATAAAAATATCTTACCATATACAGATACAGAGAAAAACGCTGCATTCATACTCTTCCGAACAGACGGTTATTACATAAGGACTGATCTATGCGACGCGTATCGATTGTATTCATTATTCTCAGCGTGTATTTATCGTCGAACCCGGTTTCAGCCGGTTCCGCGGAATTCCGTTTCGATTCACTCGACCTTCGCTATCGATGCATCGGCCCCAACCGCGGCGGCCGCGTCACCGCGGTGACCGGCATTCCGTCGCGGCCGTCCACGTTCTTTATGGGGTCTACAGGCGGAGGGGTCTGGAAAACCGTTGATTATGGTCAGACCTGGATCAATGTTTCGGACGGTTTTTTCGAGACCGGTTCCATCGGCGCCCTGGCCGTCGCGCCGTCCGATCCGGATATTGTTTACGCCGGAACCGGTTCGGAGGGCCTGCGAAGCAATGTAATCAGGGGCCGTGGAATCTACCGGTCTGTGAACAGTGGTGAATCCTGGACGTTCGCCGGTCTTAAAGAGACGGGCCAGATCGGCGCGGTTCTCATTCATCCAAACGATCCGGACCGCGTCTGGGCGGCCGCGCTCGGACAGCCCTTTGCGCCCAATCCGGAGCGAGGTGTCTATCGCACCACGAACGGAGGCGCTTCGTGGGAAAAGGTTCTTTTCCTGTCGGACTCCACGGGAGCGGTGGATCTGGAATTCCACCCCGGCGATCCGAATACAATTTACGCCGCCATGTGGCGCGCGGAACGCAAACCATGGACCATCATCAGCGGATCCGCCGAAGGCGGCGTTTACAAATCCACCGACGGCGGCGATACATGGCGGCGCCTCACACGCGGGCTGCCCTCCGGGCTGATCGGCAAGAGCGACCTTTCCGTGACTCCCGCCGATCCTGACCGGTTGTATGTGCTCATGGAGGCGAAACCCGGCGGCGGCCTGTACCGTTCGGACGACTGCGGAGAGAGTTTCCGTCTCGTTTCCGACTACGAACGACTGCTGGAACGTCCGTTTTATTACACCAATGTGCATGCCGACCCCTCCCTTCCGGACAGGGTTTACGTGAACTGTACCTCGTTTTTCCGTTCTGATGACGGAGGATCCACTTGGACCCGTCTGGGCAATCCGCATGGAGACAATCACGACATGTGGATTCACCCCCGCAATTCGAACCTCTATATTCAGTCGAATGACGGAGGCGCGAATGTGACCCGCGACGGCGGCCAGACCTGGTCGACCCAGCACAACCAGCCTACCGCCGAAATTTACACGCTTCATGTCGACGACGCCTTTCCATACTACGTGTACGGCGGACAGCAGGACAATACCACGATCGGTGTTCCTTCTTTTCCCCCTTATCCATCTCCATCCGGCCCTTCCGGCTACTGGAGAGTCGCCGGAGGATGCGAAACCGGTCCCGCGGTGCCCAGACCCGGAGCGCCGCACATCTTTTACTCCAACTGCAAGGGCCGCTTCGGGCGATACAACAGGATAACCGGACAGGAAAAGCAGTATTATGTGGGCGCGGCCAACATGTACGGCCACAATCCCGAAGATCTGAAGTTCCGTTTTCAGCGCGTGGCCCCCATTCTGGTATCTCCGCATGACCCCGATGTTATATACCACGCCTCGCAGTATGTGCACCGCACCACGGACGAGGGCGTCACCTGGGAAATAATCTCTCCGGATCTGACGGCCTTCGAACCGGACAAACAAGTGATTTCGGGCACGCCCATCACGCGCGACATCACGGGTGAAGAGGTCTACAGCGCCCTGTACGCGCTGGCCGAATCGCCTCTGCGACAGGGCGTGATCTGGGCCGGATCGAATGACGGACCGGTTCACGTGACCACGGACGGCGGATCACACTGGAAAAATGTGACTCCTCCGGGCCTGCCTCCAGGCGGACGCGTGCAGACCCTGGAAGCCTCGCCGCACAATCCCGCCAAAGCCTATGCCGCGGTCTACAGGATACTTCTGGGGGATTACACCCCCTATCTGTACCGAACGGAAGACTACGGTGAAACCTGGACCCTCCTGACAACCGGTGAAAACGGCATTCCCGCGGACTGTGCCGTGCGTGTGGTGCGTGAAGATCCGGATCGCGAGGGCCTTCTCTATGCGGGAACAGAGACCGGGATGTTTCTTTCGTTCGACGACGGAATGAACTGGATTCTGTTTCAGCTGAACCTGCCCAAGACCCAGGTGACGGATATTCGAATCTTCAGAAAGGATCTGATTCTCTCCACCATGGGCCGGGGATTCTATATTCTTGATGATCTTTCTCCCCTGCATCAATGGGACAACCGAATGGATACGACCCGTCTATTCGATCCCTCCCCCGCCTTTCGCCTTCAACTCCGGATCCGGGGCCGAAGCGCCTCCGTGCCCGAATACCGCCGGCCAGGTGCCTTTCTCGATTATTACCTGCCCCGCGATCTGAATACGCCCCTTCGGCTGGACATTTACGATTCCCGTGGCGAACGTATCCGGTCGTGGAGTTCGGACCCGGGAAAAAACCGATCAGCGGATTCGGCTCTTAAAACCCGGGCCGGTCATCACCGTCTGATCTGGGACATGCGGCATGAAGGTCCGCGGGATCCGCGCTCCGATATTCCCGGCAGAGGCGGCCCTTTGGCCGTACCCGGCAACTACACGGTGAGGCTGCGAACCGGAGACAGTGAGCTTAAAACCGTTTTGACTCTGCTCATGGATCCCCGTGTCGAGGCGGACGATGTCACCGCCGCGGATCTGCAGGAACAGCTCGATCTCGCTTTGAAGACGCGGAACGCCCTGTCACGGGCCCGGAAACTGAACCATGAAATCGGAATTCTGAATCAGATTCTTTCAAAAGGACCGCCCAAAACCCGGTCGCCGGTCAGCCCGGAGCAAAA
>DSAB01000049.1 GCA_011388275.1 bacterium
CGATTCCGGATCGAAGCGCAGAACACGAAAAAAGCTGTCGGAATGATGCGTGATATACAGCATGCCTTCGAAGGCCTGAAGCAGATCCGGGCGGCCGTCGAAGGGAATGGGGAAGGTCTTTCTCAAGGGTTTCAGCTGCTGAAGGGTGTTGGATCCGTGGCTGATCACCCAGAGATTTCCTTCCAGCAGACAAAGATCCAGCGGCTGACGGTCCGTAGCCAGTTTCTCAGCCGCGAAAGTTTGTTTGTCGACTATGGTGACGGTATGGTCGTCAAAATCGGACACATACAGATGATCCGCATCGACGACCAGGTCGGCGGGCGTCACGCCGATATTCAGACTTTGAATCAGCCCGCCGGTTTTCGCGTCTATGATGAGCAGGCGGCCGGGGTCGCTGTCCGTTTCTCCGATTCTGACCAGGTACAGACGGTCCGTTTCTTCGTCATAACGCAAAACACGCTGCGTGGTTTCCCGAAGGACCCGTTCCGATATTTCCACCCGTTTCATGGGTTGAAATTGACGGATGCCTTCCGGAAAATGCGCCAGGAAAAGGTTTTCTCCACCCCAGTTGTTTTGCTGCATCCAGAGCCCGCCCCGTTTGTCAACGGTCATGGCCTGGGAAAGCCGGGGAACCCGCCGGTCGAAATACTGGAAATTCATGTGGAAAGGTCCGGAAGTTTCGATAGCATTGGGTTCGATTTCCAGAATTCCGTTCCGGGCGGCCCAGATATACACCGAAGGCCAGTAGGACTGATGCGGTCCGTAGGCCAGATAAAGATTATCTTCCGGCCCAACTATCGTGTGCCGCGGGTAATCCACGGGAAGCCGGTGTCCGATCACGCTTCCGTCGGCGCGCACCTCGGCCATGGCATCCTCTGAATTGAAAACAAGGCAGGTTTCTTCGTTTAAAGGCGCAATGGCGACCGGTGCCCAGCCGGTGAGGATTTTCTCTCGGGTAAAATCGGGGAGGCTGAAAACCGTCACCGCGGCGCCGTGTGAACCGTTGACAGCGGTGGCACCGAGGGGAACATAGAGCCGGCCGGCCGAGGGCTGCAGATCCATGCTGAACTGATGCGGCAGAATACCGGCGTCTTTGACCCGTTTGACCAGCGTTCGAGTGTCGAGATCGATGACATCGATCTCTCCATAAGCCCAGCTGGCCACATAAAGCCGGTTTCGGGTTTCATCCAGGGCGGTCGCGTCATTGCCGTAGGCCGGAACCTGAATATCCGAAATCTCTCCGTCACGGGCAAAGCTGATCACATGGACGTTGGGATGATTGTCGTAGGGAACGATCACTTCGTCGGTGACGGCGTTATACGTGATGCCCACGCCTTCGGAGTATTCAGGCAGATCCACAATGATGTCCATGACATCGGCGGCGTCGATGCGGACGGCCTGAACCACTTTACGCGCGTCGGTCTCAATGACCACATAGAAAGCATGCCGCGCATCGCTGTAGCCTGCCGTGTGCCATCGGGTTCCTTTCTTGACATCCAGCGGCCTTTTCCGCAGAATCCGGCCCCTGTCCAAACATAGGGTAAACAGGGTATGGGTGTACCCGTCGGTAATCAGGGCGATGTTGAGAGATTCATCCACAGCCGCCTTGCGGATGGGAGGGGGCGGGGTGGCATTGAGGTTGATCATGGGTTCGGCTCTGTCAAAGCAGGGAATATATTGGATTTCTCTCTTTTCGTAAAGAAACCAGCCGATTTGCCTGTCACTGCGGCCAACGAGAAAGGCGTTTCCCGTATTTTCATCCACGGCCACCATCTCGAACTGGCTGCGGGTGGCCAGCGTCATGGATGTGCGGGATACCGGATCCACAACATGCAGACTCTTCTCTCCGATGATATAGACGCGCCCGGTTCGTTCGTCCAAAGCCAGCGCCTCATCTTTGAGATATTGCGGAATCCGGCTTGCGATGGGTATATTGACCAGGCTCATGTCTTTGTCGTCGATCAGCGTGATGCTGCTGGTGTAGGTGTTGACCAGAATGGTCCGGTTGGCCGCCCTGTCACATTTCACCAGAAGCGGACCGGCTCCGTTCACATCCAGTCCCAGGGATTCGAGGAAGTTGACTTCCGTTACACGGATCTCGGCCCTTCCCGGCACGGAAAGCAAGGGCAGCAGGAGAAAAAGCAGAATCAGTCTTTTCATTGTCTCCTCTATGGATTTTTTATACAGTCCGGAATCGAGACGGCTTTGCCGTCTGGAGCGGCAAAGCGGGCGGTTGTAATACATCGGCGGAAAATATCCAGTTGTGCAACGATGCCGAATTTATTCAAAACAGGCCGGGATACGGGATTGTGTATGCCCGGCCTTTAACCTGTTTACTTGTTCAAATAGACGGAAATACCGAATCGGACGCAGAGATTGCCCAGATAGAGTTTACTGGATTTGACATCTGAAGAATTGCTGTATTTGGACGAGGTGTAACCGGCCAGCATGCCGTATTCTCCGGTCAGGCTGATATCCCTTCGAATAAAAACTTCCGCGCCGACGACGCCGACCGCGCCGATACCGAATGCGTGCTGCTTCAATTCGGACGAGGAAGCAGAAGCCTTATACGTTGTTTTCGAAGCCCCGTAGGTAAGGGCCGGACCGAAGCCGTAGTACATGCATACCTGACGCCAGGAGGTGTGACGCAGCCATTGAAAACTTACGGATACGTACGTCTCACACTCGGTTTCTTCCACAGCATTCTTTGTGGTTTCCCGATAGGTGGCCAGCTCGACACCGAACCGGTAATCGTATTTCCCGTCGGTTCGCATCCACCCGGAAAAAGTGCCTCCCTGGAAGTCGGTCAGCTGCGGTCCGCCGATGATCTGAAACTGTATGGCGTAATCAGCCGGAGGGGTTCCGACGGATTCTGTCTGGCCGAACAGGACCGGGGCCAGACAGAGAACACATAAAACGGTCATTAGACGTTTCATAAAGAACCTCCATGATGTGATGGGTGATTGAAATCGTTTGCCCCTGTGTCTGCGTAACGGGTCAAACGCGCCAGATAATGATTCTCATCGTCTTTCATGATTACGTCGCCGAACCAGCCTTCCGCATCAGCCGCAAGGAACAGCGATGTTTCGTCAACGTGAAGCCAATCAAAATACGCGCCGGTGCGGTCGTGGTAGATCAGCCGCAGTTTCAGCTCTCCGGCATAACGGTTCGCGGCTTCATTGGTCCGGTGATAACGGAGATGCCGCTCCTCTTCGGTCCCGGTTACATCCCTGGATTGAACAAGGCACTGACCGCCCGTCCTGATAAGCGTGCCCAGGTGTTTGAACAAACCGCCGAGACGGGCCAGTTTTCCGGTCAGGCCGATTCCCCGACCCAGAAGCAGCAGTGTGTCGTAGTCGGATTCCCGGCAGGCCATGACATCCGCGCACAGGGGTTCACGCACACCCCGAAGGCGCATGACCTCCACGGCTTCCGGTGAGATATCGATCGAACTGACGATCAATCCCCGGTTCTGGAGGGCCAGGGCCTGACTGCCGGTTCCGGCGCCGATAACCAGAACACGGCCCCGGCACAGTTCAAGAGCCTTCTGTTCGGCTTTGGAAAACCGGGACTCCTTTCGGAAGAACGAAGATACCGGTAAGGATTCGCGAAAACCGTCATCCCTTTCAAGAACGAGGGTTTCATCCCGTTTTCCGCGCATGTAATCGAGCAGGGCCAGGCCGTATATCGACAGGGAAGGATGGGACATGGATCGGCTCCACGTATTGAAAGGCTGAAAATACGCCGCTATTTAGAATATCAAAATTGAAGGGTAAAGCCGCCTGTCAATGCGATTCTGCATGTTGTTCAGAAATATGGACGCCATTTCAAGGACTTTACAGTATAAAATATTTCCTGCATATATGCAAGAAAAAATGAATTCGAACAAAGATGCCATGCACCGGCCTGTATTGAAAAAACCGATACAGGGGAGTGGTTTTCGGGGAGCCTGAATTCCGGAAAAGGCTTCGAAGACTCGAAGCTGCCGGACCGTGAATGATGAGAGAACCTTGTGTGCATTTCAGACCGTATATTGCGAGTCCGGCCCGCTTTTCAGTGTCGAATCCTCAGGGGGTGGGCTTCGGTATTGAACATCATCTCTTCGAAATTCACCAGCCGCTCCGGATGAAACAGAAGATAGGCATATTTCAATGTCTCGGCCAGAAAGAAACTCTCCATTGAATCAATCTGTTCCTTCGTATGAACGCTGCGCAGATGGGCATAGGCCGTTTCATTGCGGCAATAGCGGACCAGGCTGTCGAAGAAGACTTTCCCCATGGCCAGGTACCGGTCGTTCCCGGTCATTTGATAGAGCGTGTAAGCCGATTCGAGATTTTCCGGCCGCAGGGAATAGGACGCGTTGACCGTCTCCATGGTTTCATAGTTCATCATCTCCGGTTCGATGCCGTACTGTGTCCAGAGCCGGTAGGCGCTTTCCTGAAGTCTGCGGGCCATTTTGGTCTCGCCCGCCAGGGCCAGTGTGGCGGGAAAGAAACAGTCCAGAGAACCGAACCAGGTCCGGGTTCTGCGCCCTGTGCCCATGTCTGCGCGGCCGATCCACAGGCCGTGGTGCTGATCGACCAGGTATCGATCTATGCCCGGCTTCAGGGTTTCCCACATGGATTTGAATTCAGGGTCTCCGAACATAAGCCATCCCTTTACGAGATATTCATAAAAGGAGTCGATCATTCCGCTAAGGTGGGATTCGGTGTTGAGCCATTGGCCTGTCTCCACATGAATCTGCGTTCCCAGCAGATTCAGGGGCGAACGTCTTTGATACAGGCTGATCATCGCTTTTTTGGCTGTGTCATAGTACCGTTCGTTGCCGGTCAGACGGCTCAGAGTGCCCCACTCCAGAATATACGTGCCGATTTCCGCCGGATTGCTCACCGGATCGCGGGTCGCTCCGGTTCGAAGATTTACAGTCCGGCAGGGCATTCCCGTGGGTGACCGAAAGGCCGGAAGCAGTCGCCTGGCCAGATCTTCCGCCAGGCGGAGAAATTCGGGGTCGCCGTCGAGTTCATAGGCTGAGAGAAGTCCCCCCAGAAGACGGATGTTGACTTCAAAAACCTGTACATCCATATTTCGATCAAATGAAAGCTTTTTTAGAATCAGTTTTTTGGCTTCGGACGCTTCCTGATTCAGCTGCATGAGCATGAGTGTGCTGAAGGCGTCCACAGGCGTCATCAGAAGCGAATGTTCGTACCAGTTGTGCGCAGTTTGAGACAGGGGTTTCAGGGCGTCATAACCCCAGGCGTGGGTTTTGTAGCCGTTCCAGGCGTGGAGGAATTCGGTTTTTACGCTGTCGGCCATCAGATGCCGGTCGACGGGCTGTTTGAGGGGATCCTTCGGCCGGTCCGCGCAGGCCGCGAAAATCATCAACGCCATGAGAAATGCCATTTGCCGCATGATCGATGTCCTTCTCTGTAAGGTGCTGCCGTTCGTTTTCCGGAAACAAAATAATATACAAAATATACAACAATCAGATTAGAAATTCAACACGGAATCTGAAATATGAAAGGTGCCAACCGTCCGCGGTACCGGCCCGGTCCGGACCGGATCCGACCGGGGGTCGAGGATATCATCACCAATTATGCGATACAAGGAGGAAGGGCAGGGAGAAACAATCTCCCTGCCCCGGGGAAGGAGGAAGGAAAAGAATCGGAGCAGAAAACTCCTGAAGGAGCGAATTTCTTTCTGCTCGAAAAAATATCAACCGCCGGCTGCGCAGCTTTTCCGATTCCCGAAAGTCTTCGGTTTGCCGGAATCACCAAGCACACGCCTGATGGTTCGGTTCAATTCGCAAAAGTCGAAAGGTTTCCCGATTAAAATATGTTCCCCTCTTTCTTCAAGGCGGTTTAATGTGTTTTGATCGGTCGAACCGGTTATATAGATAATCGGCATTCGATTGTGTTTTAGAATTTCGTCAGCGGCCTCTATTCCGTCGATACGGCCCCTGAGGCAAATATCCATCAATATCAGATCCGGTTCGGTTTCGTTGGCCATTCGCAAGGTTTCTTCTCCTGAAGAGGCGATACCGGCAATCTCATACCCGGATTCGATTAAAAGATGCCTCAAATCGCAGGCAATGATAATCTCGTCTTCGGCGATGAGGATTCTTGGCTTCATTCCGCAAATTTAGTTGATGATACATGAATTACAGGTAACTATTCCAATATACAATCATGGCTGGCTGAAAGCAATGAAAAAATCAAAAACGGGAAAAAAAATACGATATTTAATTATTGCAATAAAATATATCCAAACAAACACATAGCTTGATCCTGTGCTTTCCTTTGCCGGTCAGGATCTGATAACAAGGCCATATTGTCACGAATAAAACCAAAATAATAATGAACCATCGAAAAAAATATTGCTGACAAGAAAAAATGCTTGACAATCAATAAAAATTCAGTAAAATTGTAATACATCTTTTTGATCAACATGCCTGTCAGGCAGCCGATTCATTTTCCGAGGGAAATCCGATATGCCGGGCCCGGGAGTCGTTTCCCAATAGTTGAATTCGGTGAATACATCGAAAAAAGCCAGGAGGAATCCATGAAAAATCGACGCGCATTCGTAAAGATTGTATTCCTGTATTTTTTATTTGTTTTTTTTATTGACTTTTTGCATATTGGATCGTTCGTAAGAAAAACATTCGAGCGGATCGGACTCACAGGCGGGCTGTACTCGACAGGCGAGGTTGCTGTCATTACATCAACAGACCCCATACCCAAACCGCCGATTCCGCCTCCACCGGATCCGCCTCCGCCCGATGAAGAGTAGCTGTTTTTCAAAATGACGGGGAGTGCGGCGGTCGTTCAAAAAAAATGGAAAAGGATGATCCGGGCCCGGTATAGATGGTACTGATGGCCAACGAAAAACTGGTTTTTCGCATCGTGAACATATGGATGGCCTTTATCGCTCTTCTCATGATTGCCACACAGGTCAGCCATTGGGAACACGTGCCCTGGAACGCATGGGTCAATGAAGCGCTCTACTTCCTGCTCTTTCTTCTGAGTCTGGCCATCAGTCTGGTCGAACCCAACAACAAAGAAGTCTATATCAATATGGCAATCCTGTTTTTCATACACAGCCTTTCGTTTGTCAATGTTTTTATGGGAGAGGGCTATCTTTTCGGATCCACCGCGTTCGCTTTTAATTATTATATTTACAAGAACATCATCTTTATTTTCCTTTTCAATTTCTGCATTATCTATTCGATGGTTCGGTATCTTTTCAGCCGGCAGAGCAAGGCAGAGGCTTATGGCCTGACTCTGCTAATCCTGTTGCCTGTTTTTATCTACAATTTTCATCCATTTCTTTTGGGGGCGAAGTGGATAAGCAACCTGGGCGGGTCGGTTTTTCCTGTACTGTTCAAGCGGATTTTGATGACTCATTTTTTATCCCTCTTTTTAATGATCGGTTACGGCGTCAAGCTGCTGAAAACCGACCGCAATATGGGGCATTACATCAATACCATCAACGCCCTGTTTTTCGTTTTTCTGGTCATTCTGATGGCCGATGCCGTGTCCGAAGTGTATCAGTTTCAGATCTACGCCACCAGTCAGATCATCCTGACGTCGATACTGATTTTCTTCGGCATCGTACTCGTGAAAAAGCTTTATTTCATCAATTCCGAATACGGACAGTTCTATGAATCGCTGATCCGCAATCAGGGCAGGCTCGGCCGTCTGGCGGTCAAACGCCATAACAGCGATCTGAACACCCAGCTGGTACAACTGGCCAGAGGCTATTTGACTCATCGGAGGAACTATCTGTTTCTGCTTTCTTATGCAACGGCTTCGGTGATTGTGTATTTCCGATTTCCACGATACACCACATTGAATTTTTTCATAATTGTTTTCAGTGTTGCCGTTGTTTTCTGGGTGATTGCGATGCTTTATAAAAAA
>DSAB01000044.1 GCA_011388275.1 bacterium
CCTGAGAGCATGACATAGTCCGAACCGTCGATCACGGCATTGGCCACATCCGAAACTTCCGCCCGGGTCGGTCTCGGATTCACAGTCATGGATTCCAGCATCTGTGTGGCTGTAATATCGGTTTTCCCTTCCTGATTGCACAGGCGGATAATCCGCTTTTGCATGACAGGAACCTGATAAACGGGAATGGACACACCCATGTCACCCCTGGCGATCAGGATGCCGTCGGCCGCCTCCAGGATCTCTTCGATACGGTCGATTCCTTCCCGGTTTTCAATCTTTGCGAAAATCCTGCAGGGATGACCGCCCGCCCGGTTCCGGACCAGCAGAACGTCTTCCCGGTTTCGGACAAAGGACTGGGCGATCCATTCCACTCCGTGACGAATCCCGAATTCGATGTCGCTCTGGTCCTTTTTGGACAACCCGAAGAACGCGGGCCGGAATTCCGGAATATTGATTCCCTTGCGGCTTTTCAGGAGTCCGGGAATGATGACGCGCGCGCAAACCGCATGACGGGTCGCGGTTGCCACGGACAATTCGATGTTTCCGTCATCGATGAAGATCCGTGATTCCGGCGACAATCCCGAGAGATCATCGTCGTAATTGATGGGAATGACGGCCTGATTCTTCCCGTCAGGGGCCACTTCCCGGGACGATAAAATCAGCTCCTGGCCCTTGAAAAGCGGAATGCCGCCTTCGGGCAAAGAACCGACCCGAATACGCCACCCTTCCAGATCGAGCAGAATTAAAATATCCCGCCCCTGTTCACGATTGACGGCGCGTATATTCCCGATATGGCGCGCGTGCTCCTCATGCGTGCCGTGTGAAAAGTTCAGGCGCGCGACAGCCATTCCCGCTTCCGCCAGGCTCCTGAGTGTTCCCGGACTTTGACTGGCCGGACCGATGGTGCAGATTATTTTGGTTTTCACAGATCTGTCCTGATTTTGGATTTGCTGCCTTATACTATTTTAAAACACGATTTTTTGTCTTTTGATTCGATATATACAATATAGAAGACACCATTGAAAAATAAAAGAGAAAATGGCTCATCACGAATTTGTGTGGGTGATGGAGATTGCCGATATTGATTTTTCATATCCATAAAATCTTCTTGACATTCCAGAGTGAAAGGATTATATTTCGTCATTTATCGAAATGATGGAGAAAGCAAGTTGAACGAAATCGTCGAAGTGACTCAAATCTTCAAGGCCCTGTCCGACAAAAACCGGCTGCGCATACTCAAGATTCTGGAAATCAAACCCCTTTGCGTGTGCGAGATCACGGATATTCTGGGACTGGCGACCTCCACGGTCTCCAAACACCTGTCCATTCTCAAGGCCGCCCATTTTATATTCGAACAGAAGGAGTGTAAATGGGTGAATTATTATTTAAACCAGTCTACGCAAATGCCCTATGTCAGGGAGATTGCCGAACTGACCCGGAACTGGCTGAAAAACAATGAAATCGTTCTGGAAGATCAAAGAAAAGCGGCCCTCTCGGACCGGATGAAAATCTGCCATAAACAGTGAGGGACAATATTTCGTTGTTGATCGAAATAGTATTCATCATGGAGCCGATATGAACTGGAAAAAAGAGTACAGAAACCTCTTCTGGATAGCAGCCGTTTTTATCATCATCTATTTTCTCCCTGTGGAAAAAACGGTTTTCAAACAGGCCGTGTATGAATCCCTGGCTCTGGCCCGGTGGTACGCCCGTGAACACGTGCTGCTCTGCCTGATTCCCGCTTTTTTTATCGCGGGCGTCATCAGCGTGTTCGTGAGCCAGGCCTCGGTGATCAAATATTTCGGCGCCAACGCCAAAAAGTGGCCGGCCTACCTGGTCGCCTCAGTCTCGGGCACGATACTCGCGGTCTGCTCCTGCACGATCCTGCCCCTGTTTTCGAGTATTCACAAACGGGGCGCGGGCCTGGGGCCCGCCATCGCCTTTCTCTACTCCGGTCCGGCGATCAACATACTGGCCATCATTCTGACAGCCCGTATCCTGGGCGCCCGGCTGGGTATCGCCCGGGTGGTGGGCGCCGTTGTATTCAGCATTGTCATCGGCCTGATCATGCATTTCATTTACATCAAGGAAGAAAAACAAAAGGCCGACGCGCAGCTCATCATGCCAGAACCGGAAGAGACACGCCCTCTGTGGCAGACCGCCTTTCATTTTTTCATTCTGGTCGCCATCCTCGTTTTCGCCAATTGGGGAGCCCCGAAAGAAAGCACCGGTTTATGGCACGCGGTCTGGTCGGCCAAATGGTGGATTACCGGAGGATTCGGTGTGCTGTTCGGTCTGTCTCTCATTATGATTCTGAAAATCAGATGGCAGCACGTTCTGATTGCAGGCATTCCCGTGGTTCTCGCGGCTGTCTTTTTTACGGGCAATCCCCTCATTCCCTTTTCAGCGGCCGTTCTCGGCACCTCCGTGCTCATCAGCCGCAAAGAGGGAGAGCCTCAGGAATGGATGGCTTCGACCTGGGAATTTGCCAAACAGATCCTGCCGCTTCTGGCCGCCGGGGTCCTGATCGCGGGCTTTCTGCTGGGTTCACCCGAAGGCGGCCAGGGCATCATTCCGCCGCGCTGGATCACGGGACTGGTCGGCGGCAATTCCGTGTTTTCCAACTTCTTCGCCTCCATTGCGGGCGCGTTTATGTATTTCGCCACTTTGACGGAAGTGCCCATCCTTCAGGGACTCATCGACAACGGCATGGGCAAGGGACCGGCCCTGGCCCTGCTGCTCGCGGGACCGGCGCTCTCTCTGCCGAACATGCTGGTCATCCGCAGCGTGATCGGCACGCAGAAAACCGTTGTGTTCGTTTCTCTGGTCGTGGTGATGGCCACTTTTTCCGGTTTTATTTTCGGAACCTTGTTTTAAGGAGATTCGCTTATGAAAAAGATACAGATTCTGGGTACCGGCTGTCCCAAATGCAGAAAACTCACGGAACTGGCCGAACAGGCCGCCAGGGAGCTGGGCCTTGAGTATGAAATCGAAAAGATCACGGATATCAACGACATCATGGCTTTCGGCGTCATGATGACGCCCGGTCTGGCTGTAAACGGCGAGGTCAAAGCGGCCGGAAAAATTCCCAATGTGGAAGAGATCAAAAAATGGCTGGAGCCGGCATGAAAGACACTTCCGAAGATTTGACGACGCGATAAATGGCACTCATCATCCGGAGGCTGTTTTGTCCGATAAAAGAATCAAACTCCTCTTCCTTTGCACCGGCAACTCCTGCCGCAGCCAGATGGCCGAGGGGTGGACCCGGCATCTCAAAGGGGATCAAATCGACGTCCGGTCCGCCGGGGTGGAAACGCACGGTCTGAATCCGAACGCCGTCAAAGTGATGGCCGAGGCGGGTGTCGATATCTCCGGTTATCAATCTACACATGTAAGGGATGTGCTTGAAATACCCTTTGATTATGTCATCACCGTATGCGATCACGCGCGTGAAAGCTGCCCGCTCTTTCCGCGTCCCGTCAGAAAGATACACAAGAGCTTTGACGATCCGCCATTTCTGGCCAAATCCGCCGAATCCGAAGAAGAGGCGCTGGCTATCTACCGCCGGGTGCGGGACGAAATCAGGGCTTTTGTGGAAACGCTGCCGGAAAGCCTTTAGAAACAATCCGGACGAACAGGAGGGTGAATAATATGCCTGAATCCAATGAAAGAAAAATGACCAATGTGTTCGAGCGTTACCTGACCGTCTGGGTCGCGCTCTGTATCGTAGCCGGTATCCTGCTCGGAAAGCTCGCCCCCAATCTGGCCGCAACCCTGGACGGCATGGCCATTTATGTGGGAAACGCTCCGGTTGTTTCCATCCCGATTGCCATTTGCCTGTTTTTCATGATGTACCCCATCATGGTTAAAATCGATTTTGGAGAAGTCATCAAAGCCGGAAAGAGCGGAAAACCCGTGGGCCTGACCCTGTTCCTGAACCGGGTGATCAAGCCCTTTACCATGTACGCCATCGCGATCTTTTTTCTCGGAGTGCTTTTCCGCGGATTCATCGGCGCGGAGGCCACGGATCTGGTCAAGATGCCGTTCGGTCTGGACCTTCCTGTCGGCGCGCATCACGGCGCCGGTACTGTGATCCTGAGCAACGGAATCAAGATGCTCGAGATCCCGCTGTGGCGCAGCTATCTGGCCGGCTGCATCCTGCTCGGCATCGCTCCCTGCACCGCCATGGTGCTGGTGTGGAGTTATCTGGCACGGGGCAATGACGGGCTGACCCTGGTGATGGTGGCCATCAATTCTCTGACCATGCTGGTCCTGTACGGAGTGCTGGGCGGATTTTTGCTGGGTGTGGGCAAACTTCCTGTTCCGTGGCAGGCGCTGCTCCTGTCTATCGCCATTTATGTGGCGCTTCCCCTGGCTGCCGGATACCTGTCCCGCAAATGGATCATCAAAGCCCGGGGCGCAGTCTGGTTTACTGACAAATTTCTTCATCTTCTCACGCCCGTGACGATCATTGCGCTGCTGGTCACATTGATCCTTCTTTTCAGCTTCAAAGGCGAAGTCATCCTGTCCAATCCGCTGACAATTCTATGGATCGCTATTCCGCTCTTTATCCAGACCAATCTGATTTTCTGGCTGGGCTATGGTCTTGCCAGACTCCTCCGTTTGAATTACCGGGACGCTGCCCCGGCGGCCATGATCGGCGCGTCCAACCATTTCGAGGTGGCCATCGCGACTTCGGTAATGCTGTTCGGCCTCTCCTCCGGCGCGGCGCTCGCCACGGTGGTCGGCGTTCTGATCGAAGTGCCGGTCATGCTGATGCTGGTGCGGATCTGCCTGAAGACCCGGCACTGGTTTAACTGAATAACCAATAAGCGGAGTGACAGACATGAAAGATAAGGACGCCATTAAAAAAGCCGTGAGAGAGGGCTACGCCGGAATTGCCAAACAGGAGCATTCTTCCTGCTGCGAGTCCGCGGGTTCCTGCTGTGAGTCCGGCAATACCGCGCGAACAATCAGCAGTCGAATCGGATATACGGAAGAACAGCTCGGTGCTGTCACGGAAGGCGCCAACCTGGGTCTCGGATGCGGGAATCCGGTGGCGCTCTCGTCTCTGGAGCCGGGCCAGGTGGTTCTCGATCTCGGCTCGGGCGCCGGTATTGACTGTTTTCTTGCCGCCCGGAAAGTCGGGAGCGAAGGCCGGGTGATCGGAATCGACATGACACCCGAGATGATCGAACGCGCAAGAGAGAACGCCCGCAAAGGCGGATATGAAAATGTCGAATTCAGACTCGGAGAGATCGAGAATCTGCCTGTCGCCGATCAGTCCTGCGACCGGATCCTCTCGAATTGCGTGATCAATCTCTCGCCGGACAAGGAGAGGGTCTTCCGTGAGGTTTTCAGAGTCCTTCGGCCGGGCGGACGGTTCATGATCTCCGATGTCGTGCTGCTGAAGGAACTTCCCGATTTCATTAGGAACTCAATCAAGGCCTATATCGGCTGTCTTTCCGGAGCAGTCATGAAGAATCAGTACATTCGGATTATCCGGGAGGCCGGATTTCAGGATGTGAGGATCGTCCATGAGACGCCTTTCCCGATCGAGTGCATGGCCAACGACCCCACGGCAAAGGCCGTTCTGGAAAACCCGGAAATCACGCCGGAACAGTACGGTTCCATTGCCGGTACCGCGGTCAGCATTCAGGTTTCAGGCGTGAAACGCGAAACTTTATGAAGGGTTCGGGCCGGGATAAATTAATTTTTGGCGTTGTTGCAAAGTTACGTGTTGGATGATGTTAAAGATACGATAAAGGTTGTCATCCCCGCGAAAGCGGGGATCCAGTCTTTTAAATACGAATGACAGGACATTTGCCTGGAATATAGGGTGCAGATCATGCTAAAATATTTTGACCCATTCTTATATTCCTGTCATATGATTTGTTCAATTCTGTTATTACATATGCAATTAATTGTTTATGATTTATTAGGATCAATCTATACGGACCGAATCTATTTGTGCACGACATTCCGTATGCATATAATGATTATATCCGATCAGAAACTAAATCTGAGTGGATTTAACCGAAGTTTCCAATGAATTAAAAAAACCTGGATTCCCGCTGGAGTTTATCCCGCGCACGCGGGACGGGAATGACATATCGAGCCGTGTGTATAGCATTCCGAATGATTTTAAAACACTCAACTTTGCAACAATGCCTAATTTTTATTCCATGGCTGGATGAAAAAACATTTGGAATTCATTATTTTTTTATGATTATACTCCAATTATTATTGTAATATATTGGAGTACATTCAAATGAGAGGCCATTTTTAAACCATCTACAGGGTGAAAGACGACATCCTGTATCCGGAAGATCATGTCATTCCGTTGCACCTGTTCGGATTCTTGTACTGACATATACTTCTGCGGAATACCAGCCTGCAATACTCAGCCTGGGGAAGAACCACCCGGTCGACTTACTAACCTCCCATCAGAAAGTCGAACCCTTCACTTCAGCCTGTCTTTGAATTTTTCACGGAATTTGGCGACTTTGGGGTTGATCACCGCCTGACAGTAGGGCTGATCGGGGTTGTTCTCGAAATACTCCTGATGCCAGGATTCGGCCGGATAAAAAACATCGAGCGGTTTGATCTCCGTGACGATCGGCCGATCCCAGATTCCCGAACGGTTCAGCTCATCGATGACTCTTTCAGCGTCTTTCTTCTGACCGTTATCGTGGGTCAGAAGAATGGAACGGTACTGGGTTCCCACATCCGCCCCCTGCCGATTCAGTGTGGTGGGATCATGCATGGCAAAGAAAGCGTCCAGCAGATCGGCATAGGAGATCACCGCGGGATCGAAGGTGATCTGAACCACCTCGGCATGCCCCGTTAAGCCGGAACAAACCTGTTTGTAGGTCGGCGATTCCGTGTGTCCGCCCGCGTAACCGGCTTCGGCGTTTGTCACGCCTTTAAGGGATTCAAACAGAGGCTCCAGACACCAGAAACAGCCTCCGCCGAAAGTGGCCCGGCTCAGGCCGGATGTGTCGGGTGATTGTGTATTCATGGGATTTCCTCGTTCTGGAATCGTTGAGGCAAAAAGAATTATTCCGGCAGACAGGAACAGTATCCACAGACCGGCAGCGATCCTCAAAGGGATTCTTCGTATATTTTCCGTCCTTCCTCGGCTCATGGTATTTCTTTCCTCATTTGGTCAGATACTGTTGAATGATACGAAACCGCCTCAGGTTCCCTGAACAGATGCCCCGTACAGCCGCCGGGTATTGTCCAGAGCCGCTTCGAGCACTTCCTGAAGCTGAATATCCTTGATTTCCGAGACCGCCTTTGCTGCCTGAAGCGCGGCCGAGGGTTCGTTTCGGATCCCGGGATCGGCACCCAGCACGGGACTGTCCGTTTCCAGCAGCAGGCAGGACAGGGGCAGCCTTTTGATCAGCTTCTGTTTTTGCGCGGACCGGACAATGGACGGCGGCACGGAGAAAAAGTATCCGGCCTCCACCGCGGGCAGGGCCGTGGATGCCTTGCCGTCGAACGCGTGCAGCTGCACGCGCGCGGCCCCCTTTTCCAGCAGCATGGCGATGGCATGACGCCCCGCGGAACGGGAGTGCACATTCAGGGGGCGATCCAGCTCCAGGGCCAGGTCGATGAACCGGCCGAACACGGCCCGCTGGCGATCCCTCTCCTCCTCCCCCCCGGCCTTCCAGAAGTCCAGGCCGACTTCACCGATTCCGATCAGGACCTTTCGGTTTGTCCGGATCAATTCGATCACCGGTTCAACGGCTTCATCACCGATTCGTCCGGGGTACAGACCGGCCAGGGGCTTCAGCATGGAATGTGTTTCGGCCAGTTTCAGATTCTTTTCGGCGTCGGCCAGAGTCTCGGAAACCGTGAAAACCGCCGCGACACCCGCCTTCCGGGCCCGATCGAGCACCCG